>NZ_CALUWO010000001.1:0-300000 GCF_944324505.1 uncultured Desulfovibrio sp. | reverse complement strand
CACTGATATGCGCGACAAGATTCTGGGGGCCAATGCCCACGGCATCATCATGTCCTATCAGCCGTCGGCCTTTCAGAATACGCCGGATCTGCGCCAGCAGGCCCTTGCCGTGCCCCATGTGACCGGAGCCACGCCCTTCATCTACACCGAGTGCATGGTGTCGGCCAATGGCGGCGTCAAGGGCGTGGTGCTGCGCGGGATTGATCCCGATACGGCCCCGGAGGTGGTCACCATGCTGGGCAAGCTGCGCAAGGGCAGCGTGCAGGCCCTGCGGCCCTCCGGCGAGGATGACCTGCCCGGCATCATCATCGGCGAGGAGCTGGCCAAGCGCATCAATGTGCTCATGGGCAGCCGCCTCAATCTGCTCACGCCATCGGGCAAGAAGGGCAGTGCCGGCTACCAGCCCAACATCAAGCCCTTCAAGGTGGTGGGCACCTTCAAGACCGGCATGTTCGAATACGATTCCTCCCTGGCCTTCATTGACCTGGACGAGGCGCGCGCGGTACTGGGCCTGCCGGACGGCTTTCTGACGGGCATGGAAATCACGGTGGATGATCTTTTCCGGGCCGATGCCATTGCCGCCGACCTGGCGGAACAGATCGGCCCCCCCTTCTACGTGCGCCACTGGATGGAGATGAATGCCAATCTCTTTGCGGCTCTCAAGCTGGAAAAGGTGGGCATGTTCATCCTGCTGGCCATGGTGGTGCTTATCGGTTCCTTTTCCATTGTCACCTCCCTGGTCATGCTTGTCATGGAAAAGACACGGGACATTGCCATCATGATGTCCATGGGCGCCACGCGCCGCATGATCCGCAACATCTTCATGCTGCAGGGCACCATCATCGGCGCCGTGGGCACCCTGCTGGGCTATGCCATGGGCCTTTCGCTGGGCTGGGCACTGCGCGAATACCGCTTCATCAAGCTGCCCGAAAATGTCTACACGCTGGACCACCTGCCCATCATCATCACCTGGTCCGACGTGCTCCTTGTGGGGGCCAGCGCCATGCTGCTCTGCTTCCTGGCCACGCTCTATCCGGCACGGCAGGCATCCCGCCTTGTTCCGGCCGAAGCCCTGCGCTACGAATAAAACATCATGTCCGAATTGTATCAGTTTGTGGGAGTGGCCAAGCGTTTCAGCGGCCCGGAAAATCTAGAGATTTTCAAGGATATCAATCTGCTTGTCCATGAGGGGGAGTCTCTGGCCATCGTGGGGGCCTCCGGTTCGGGCAAGTCCACCCTCTTGCATCTTATGGGCGCTCTTGATAGTCCAACAGAGGGAAAAGTCCTCTTTGATGGCAGGGATATGGCCTGCATGACACCTGACGAAAAGGCCCGCTTCCGCAACAAGACGCTGGGCTTTGTCTTTCAGTTTCACCATCTCCTGCCCGAATTTACTGCCGAGGAAAACGTAGCCATGCCTGCCCTGGTGGCCGGCCGCGACCGTGGCGAAGCCCTGTCGGAAGCCCGCATCATGCTGGAGCGTGTGGGCCTGGGGCATCGCTGCGGCAGTTCGGTGCCCACCATGTCCGGGGGCGAGCGGCAGCGCGTGGCCATTGCGCGTGCCGTGCTCATGCGTCCGCGGGTTCTGCTGGCGGATGAACCCACGGGCAATCTGGATGAAGCCACCGGGGCACAGGTGGGCGCACTGCTGACGGAATTGAACAGAGAACTGGGAATGACTCTCGTGGTGGTCACGCACAATAACGAGCTTGCGGCCACCATGAACCGCAGTTTGGAACTCAGAGCGGGGATACTGTATGAAAAAACGTTTGCGTAACCTGCTGGCGCCGGTCTGGGTGCTGGCCTTCATGCTGACAGTGGCTGTCGTGCCGGTCCATGCGGCCGGGCAGACGGTGCTGGTTTTGCCCTTCCAGGCCCATGCCGGGCCGGAAATGCCCAATGCCGCGCAGGATGTTCCGCAGCTCATCTGTGATCAGCTGGCCCAGAACGGCTTGCAGGTCATTCCCATGGACAAGTCCCGAGCGCTCTTTACCCGGGGCGGCACAGGCTCCATCGACCTGGCGGAAGCCCGGCGCCTGGGGCGTGCGGCCGGGGCGGACATGGTGGTGTACGGCAGCTTCAATCAGCTGGGGGACGGTTTTTCCCTGGATACCCGCCTGGTTCCGGTGAAGCAGGGGGAGGCCGTTCCGGCCACCTTTGAACGGGATTCCCTGCTGGCGCTGGGTGAATGTGCCGGCACGCTGGCCAGCCGTGCGGTGGGTGTGCTGCAGGGCGGTACGGCGCTTCCGGCCACGGGACAGGCGGCAGCGCCTGCGGCGGCGCCCCTGTCCGGCAATGACACGCCGGACTTTGTGCCCATGCAGGGGGGCGGACGCATGATCAGCGATGTGCAGGTACGCGGCCTGCAGGTGCTGGACCCTGATGTGGTGCTCATGCGGCTGACCGTCCGCAAGGGCGACAGCCCCGACGCCAATGCCATCAACGAAGAAGTGAAGCGCATCTGGGAGATGGGCTATTTCAATGACGTGCAGGCCACCATGGAAGGCAGCGTACTCGTCTTTACCGTCAGCGAAAAGCCGCGCATCGAGAACATCATCGTGGAAGGTTCCGACGAGGTGGATGCCGATGACGTGCTGGCTGCCATGGGTACCAAGAGCGGCAATGTGCTCAACGAGCAGCTCATTTCCGACGACCTGCAGAAAATCAACGAACTGTACCGCAAGGAAGGCTATTATCTGGCCAAGGCCAGCTACCGCCTGGAAGAACGCCGGGGCGGCAAGGGCGCCGTGCTGGTCATTTCCGTGAAGGAGGGCAACAAGCTCTACATCAAGGAAGTGAAGATCGACGGCGCCAAGGAACTGGACCTGGACGAGCTGGACAAATACATGGCCCTCAAGCCGCGGGGCATTCTTTCCTGGTTCACCGGTTCCGGGGTGCTCAAGGACGAGTATCTGGAACGTGATACCAATGCCATTGCCGCCTTCGGGCTGAGCAAGGGCTTTGTGGACATTCAGGTTTCCGCGCCGGATGTGGAATACCGGGATGACGGCATCTACATCACCTTCCTGGTGAGCGAGGGCAAGCGTTACAAGGTGCGCGACGTCAAGTTTGGCGGCGATGTCATCGACAGCGAAGAAAACATGCTCAAGCAGGTGCAGATGGATGACTGGCGTGACGATGAGGGCTATTTCTCCGTCACGGTCATGCAGGAAGACAGCAAGCGCCTGACCAATTTCTATGCCGATCAGGGCTATGCCTTTGCCGAGGTGGATACCCGCATCCTCAAGGTGGATGGCGAGGAACCCCTGGTTGATGTGGGCTATCAGGTCAACAAGAAGCAGAAGGTCTTCATTCGGCGCATGACCGTGGAAGGCAATGTGAAGACCCGCGACAACGTCATCCTTCGCGAAATGCGCCTGGGTGACGGTGATATGTACGAAGGCGCCAAGTTGCGCCGCTCTACCGAACGCCTGAACCGCCTGCGCTACTTCTCTGCCGTGGACATGGAACTCATCCCCACGGATAAGGAAGACGAGGTGGACCTCAAGGTCAAGGTCAAGGAGGCCAATACCGGCGCACTCATGGCCGGCATCGGCTATTCCACCTATTATGACGTGGGTGTGTCCGCATCCATCATGGAACGCAACCTCTTCGGGCGCGGCTACTGGTTGCAGTTGCAGGGCTTCTTCTCCTGGCGCCGCACGTCGGGCACCCTGTCCTTCACCAATCCCCGCGTCTACGATACGGACCTGAGCATCGGCAACGACCTGTACTACATCTATGACTACTGGGATGACTTCACCAAGGAAACCGTAGGCGATACTATCCGCCTGTCCTATCCCATCGGCGAATATACCTCCGTGGGCCTGGGCTACCGTCTGGAACGCTACTATCTGTCCGACGTGGAAGAAGATGCCTCGCCCTACATCCGGGACTACAAGGGGACCAACTGGACCAGCGCCATCAGCGCCCGCATCCTGCGTGATACCACGGACGCCCGCGACCGGCCCACCAAGGGTACCATTGCCCGTCTCTGGGCGGAATACGGCGGCGGTGGCCTGGGCGGCACGGACAACTTCATCAAGGCCGTGGCCGACTGGCAGGGCTTCTGGTCCATCACGCCCGAGCACACCTTCCATGTGCGGGCGCGCGTGGGCGGCGTTTTCCAGAATACCGACAGCCGGGTGCCCGTCTTTGAACGCTTCTGGATCGGCGGTATGGATACCATCCGCGGCTTCTCCTATACGGACCTGTCCCCCCGCGACAAGGACTATGGCGATGACCACATCGGTGGTGACCGCATGGGGGTGCTCAACCTGGAATACGTGTGGACCTTCCAGAAGGATATGGGCCTTGCCCTGGTGCCCTTCATTGATGCGGGCTTCAATATTGACCAGAAGACGCAGGGCAATGATATCTATGACAAGATCGCCTATTCTGCGGGCCTGGAACTGCGCTGGCGTTCGCCCATGGGTGACCTGCGCATTGCCTACGGTATCCCGCTCAGCGAAGACTACGATGGTGAACGAGAGCCGGGACGGCTTGAATTCAGCATGGGGCAGTTCTTCTAGGCTGTAGTGATCTGCTGTGTCGCAGGGCGCCTCCGCAAGGGGGCGCCCTTTTTGTATGTGGGCTGAACCGCAGGCTGTCCACCGTATGAGGAGTGCAGAAGAAATTATTCTCTAGAAAAACTTTAGAAAATGACAAAATCTCTTCTAAATACTGTAGTGCTGCAAAAATATCTGTTGTCGCTGCCATTTTATGGCAGCAAAAAATGCGTATAACAGCAGATTAAAAATCCTCATAAAAAAATTTTTTATATATCACGCCACCTTGCCAATTCCCCTGCGAGACATGCTGGACAGAGCTGTCCCTTCTGCTTTATGTTTTCCAAAACAGTACATATTCTGGAATGCGTGGCGCCCTGTCGCGGAACAGCCCCGGCAGCAGCCCGTCCGCAACGTTCAGGCAGGCCGTGCCCGTTATTTCCTACCTGTATCCGCCGTTTCCCAGGGAGCAGAAGATTCTATGAGCCGCAGCCGTCAATCCCACCCGGCATCCGCCGCACGAGTCCGTTCCCGCGCCCCGCTGACGCCGCTGCGTCGTCTGGCGCCGCCGCTGGCCTTTATGTGTGCCCTCATGGCGCTGGTGCTGCTGTGCTACGATGCCGGCTACAGCGCGCTGCCGCCCGTGGAGAAACGCTATGCCGATGCCAAGAGCCGGGGGGAAAGCCTGCTGCTGGATGCGCGGCGTTCACAGCAGCGGGAGCCCTGGGAAAAACTGGCGGAGGAATTTTCGGCCATTTACCAGAGTGATACCGACTGGCCCAACCGTCCCGCAGCCTTGTATCGTTCGGCGGAGAGTCTGGAGCAGCTGGCGCGGCGTTCCTTTGCGGGCAGGGATGCCCGCCGGGCCGTGGAGCGTTACGAGGAACTTGCGCTGCGTCATGCCGACAGCCGACTGGCCGATGATGCCCTGTACCGGTCAGCGCTTGTGCATGCGGAACTGCTCCGGGACAGGAAGGGCGCACGGGCGGTCCTGGATCGCCTGCTGCGGCAGTATCCGCGTGGCGACATGGCGGGAAAGGCCGGCAGCCTGCGCGACAGGCTGACGGCAGCTGCGGAAGACAGCACAACTATAGCAGAGTCCGGCAGGACTGCCGCCACGGCGACGGAAGAACCTGCGGCGCCGTCTCCGCGTCCGGCGGTGACGGCCGCAGCAGACCCCATGCGCGACTATGCGGCAGCCAAGGAAGACATGGCGGCCCTGCAGAAGGACGAGCAGCGGGCCTGCTGGCGCGAACCCTGGGAAAAGCTGGAGGCACGCTTCCGTGCCGTGCATGCGGCCCGGCCTGCGGACACCATTCGTGCCGGTGCGCTGTATCGCGCGGCCTTCTGCCGCGAGGCGCTGGCGCGTTGTTCCCATCTCGGGCGCGAATATCGCGAGGCCGTGGCCATGTATCGGCAGGTGGCGCAGGAATTCCCGCGCAGCGCGCTGGCCGATGATGCCCTGTATCAGGCCGCCGTGCTGGCCGCGCACCGCCTTGACGATGTGCCGCTGGCCCTGGAGCTGCTGACCACTCAGGGCCGGAAGTATCCCCACGGCGACATGACCGCCAGGGGGCGGGAACTGCTGGCCGAGCTGGACCAGACCGGCCATGATAGCCGGCGATCTTCCGGTCGCCAGGCGGCTTCCCGGCCGGAATTGCAGATGCTGTCCTGGGATTCCGTGAGCAAGAACAGCGTGCGCGTGGTGCTGGAACTCAACGGTCCGGCCCGCTATGAAACGCGCCTCATCCGGGCGGGGAAAGATACGCCGGCCCGGTTGGTGCTGGAAGTGAGCGATATTGACGTGGTGCAGGATGTGCGCCGTGGTGTGAAGGTCAATGGCAGTCTGCTCAGCAATGTGCAGGTCCGGCCCCACGGACGCGGTGCGCGCATCGAGCTGACCTTCCGGGAGGTGGCCCGCTTCGATACCTCGCTGGAAGAAAACCCCTACCGCATCGTGGTCAGCGTGGCTGCCGGAAAAAGCCGCCTGCCGCGCATGGACGCGGGTGGCACCGACGTGGCCGAGGCCCCTTCCGGGCAGCAGGCGCCGGCGCGCCGGGTCCGCTCCCTGCAGGTCTGCAATATGGCCAGCCAGCTGGGACTCACGGTGCGGCGCGTCTTCATCGATGCCGGGCATGGTGGCAAGGATCCCGGCACGTCGCACAACAAGGTGGTGGAACGCGCCATTACCCTGGACATTGCCCAGCGCCTGGGGCGCCTGTTGCAGGCCAATGGCCTGGAGGTCAGCTACAGCCGCACCGACAATACCAGTGTGGGACTGGCCCAGCGTACCCAGCTGGCCAACCGCCGGGAAAGCGACATCTTTGTGTCCATTCATGTCAATGCGCATGACAATGCCTCGGCGCGCGGTTTTGAAACCTATTTTCTGGATTTTGCCAGCAATCCCGAAGCGGCCCGCGTGGCTGCCCTGGAAAATGCCCGCAGCGACCGCCGTCTGGGCAATATGCAGAACATGCTGGCCGATGTCATGCTTAATGTGCGGCAGGACGAGTCACGGCGTCTGGCCGGGGACATTCAGCGCCTGACCATTTTCCGGCTCAAGCGGCGCGGCTATACCGTGCGCAACAATGGCACGCGGTCCGCTCCCTTTCATGTGCTGCTGGGGGCCTGCATGCCTGCCGTGCTGGTGGAGGTGGGCTACTGTACCAATCCCGATGAGGCCACCCGCCTGCGCAGCGAGAAATACCGGCATGCCATTGCCGAGGGACTGGCCGAGGGCATCCTTGCCTATCGTGACCGGCTGTCCAAGCGGCATACGGCGCACAATGCGTTGACGGACGAGCAAACAGGTGCTATGTGATAACCGCTCTCAGCCCGCATATCACGCGGGATGCGGGCCTGTACTGTGCACAGGACAAAGGCGACCTGCCGGTCGTGCTGCGTAGACATAGTTGACCTTATATTACTCACCGGGGAGTTTCTCATGCGTAAAGTCCTTTTTCTGTCCCTTGCTCTCAGCCTTCTTCTGCTGGGTACGGCCTTTGCCGCTGACACTGCTGCACCGCTGACCACCAAGATCGGTGTGGTGGACATGCAGGCCGTGGCCACCCAGAGCGAACCGGCCAAGGCGGCCAAGGCCCAGATGGAAAAGAAGTTCGGCAAGGAAAAGGAAGAGCTGGAAAAACAGGGTGAAGCCCTGAAGAAAAAGGCCGAAAGCCTCAAGGGACCCAAGGTCGGCGATGACAAGAAGCTGGCCTTCATCAAGTCCAAGCAGGAACTGGACCAGAAGACCCGCAACTTCATGCGCAAGGTGGAGCAGGAAGAAGTGAAGCTGCGCCAGGACATGGTGACCATGGTCTTCAATGCCACCTATGAAGTGGCCAAGCGCAAGGGCTATACCTTTGTGGTGGACATCACCGCCGGTGGCGTGCTGTACGCTGATCAGTCCATGGACCTCACGGCCGACGTTCTGGCCGAAGTGAACAAGATTTACAAGGAAAAGGGCGCGGCCAAGTAGGGCGCTGCTCCGCTATCGTCATGTCATGGCCCCCGCCTGTCGGGGGCCTTTTTTATGGCCGCGGGCCGGCGCTTGTCTCGCTGTGCGGCAGGGAGTATACTCGCCCCGTCATACCCGCCGTGGCGTCTGCCAGAAGCCGCCATGGGCAATTTTTTCCTGACCAAAGGAGACAGCAATGTCCGAAGAAAGCCAGACTCCCATTACCATGGACATACAGCGCATCCTCAGCATCTTGCCCCATCGCTATCCTTTTCTGCTGGTGGATCGCGTGGTGGAGTGCGTGCCCCATTCCCATATCCGCGCCTACAAGAATGTGACCATGAACGAGCCGTTCTTTCAGGGGCATTTCCCCGGTGTGCCCATCATGCCCGGTGTGCTCATTCTGGAGGCGCTGGCGCAGACCGGCGGCCTGCTGGCCGCATCCGGCCTGGGCGATCTGACGGACAAGCTCTTTCTGTTCACGGGGCTGGACGGGGTGAAGTTCCGGCGTCAGGTGGTGCCCGGCGACCGTCTGGACCTGGAATGCAGCAATCCGCGCATGAAGCTGCGCCTGTGCAAGATGGACGCCCGTGCCTATGTTGACGGCAAGCTGGCTGCCGAAGCGCAGATTACCGCCGCCATCGGCGACCGTCCGAAGGCCTGACACCCGTGCGCGTCGCGCTTGTTCACTACTGGCTCGTCACCATGGGGGGCGGGGAAAAGGTGCTGGAAGCCCTGTGCCGCCTCTATCCGCAGGCGGACATCTTCACGCATGTGGTCCGTCCGGAAACGCTGCTGCCGGAATTTCGGCGTCATGCCCTGCACACCACCTTCATCAACGCCCTGCCATACAGCCAGCGCCTCTACCAGAAGTATCTGCCGCTCATGCCGCTGGCACTGGAACAGCTGGATCTTACGGGCTACGATCTGGTCATTTCCAGTGAATCCGGCCCGGCCAAGGGGGTCATCACCCGGCCTGATGCCCTGCACGTCTGCTACTGTCACTCGCCCATGCGCTACCTCTGGGACAACTGGCCCGTCTACCTCCGGAATGCCGGCCCGGCGACGCGCGCCCTTTCCCGTTTGCTGCTGCCGCGTCTGCGGCAATGGGATGTGCTCAGTGCCCAGCGCGTGGATCACGTGCTGGCCAATTCGCGGCACGTGGCCCGGCGCATACGCAAATATTGGCGCCGCGAGGCCCAGGTGGTCCATCCGCCGGTGGATACGGAAACCTTCACACCCCGCAGCGCTCCCGGAGGGGAGCACTTTCTCTGCTTTGGCCGGCTCACCGCGTACAAGCGGGTGGATCTGGCCGTGCGCGTCTGCACGCGGATGCATCTGCCGCTGGTGGTCATCGGCGATGGCGAAATGCGCCGCCGGCTGCAAGCCGAGGCCGGACCGACGGTCCGCTTTCTGGGACGGCAGGAGACGGACAGGGTCCGCGAGGTCATGGCCCGCAGCCGCGCGCTGCTTTTTCCCGGCGAGGAGGACTTCGGCATCGTTCCGGTGGAGGCCATGTCCGCCGGCGTGCCGGTCATTGCCTACGGACGGGGAGGGGCGGCCGAGACCGTACTGCCCGGGCAGACGGGCCTGCTCTTTGCCGAACAGACCGAGGATGCCCTGCAGGCGGCCATAGAGGAATTCCTCCAGCGGGAGCAGGATTTTGATCCGCAGCGCCTGCATGCGCACGCCAGCAGGTTTTCCACACAGCACTTTCTGGACGCCTTTGCCGCACAGGTGGAAGCCGGCTGGCAGGCGTTGCGCGCCTGAGTCCGGGACTGTTCCGGGCTGGTGCGTTCCTCCGTGCGCCGGTAGGCCCTGTACGGGAGGCGACAGCCCGTCCATACACAAAAGCGCCCGTCTTCTGCCGAAGGCGGGCGCTGGGCTTGCCGGGAGACAGCGGCGCTACTTGATGGCTGCGGCGCCGGCCTTGGCCACGTTGGTATCTTCCGCCACACTGCCGCCGCTGACGCCGATGGCGCCCACAATGACATTGTTGCGGATGAGCAGCTCGCCGCCACCGAAAATGACCAGACCGTCGTTGGTGGCTTCAATGCCGAACAGTTCCTTGCCGGGCTGCGCGGCGGCACCCAGCGCGGAGGTGGGCATGTTGAAGTAGCGGGCCGTGATGGCCTTCTTGGTGGAAACATCGATGCTGCCGAGGAAGGCGCCGTCCTGGCGCACAAAGGCCTTGAGGTTGCCGCCGGCGTCCACCACGGCAATGTTCATGGGCACGCCCTGCGCACGGGCCTTGACCAGCGCGGCATCAATGACGGTGCGCGCTTCTTCCAGCGTGAGATCGCCGGGCAGCTGCTTCTGCACATCGTTGGCAAAGGCCGTGGAAGACAGCAGCAGAAGACCCAGGGCCAGCATGATGATACGTTTCATTGTGCACCTCCTGCATTATCCCGCCGGAGCGGAATTGCTCCTTTCGGGAACAGAACAAGAATAGCACTGCGGCCCTGCGGCGGCAACTGTGTCCCGGCCGGGAAAACGGGCAGGGCGGCGGGCCGCAGCAGCGCCCGTGCGGCGGAAAGGGGAAGGAAATATGGACTGGTCATATCTGAAGGAACACTGGGTGCGCGGGGTATCGCCCCGCCGTCAGGAGGACCTCTGGAATCGCGAGGCCCGGAACCATGCCCGACGTCCGCTGCCGACGGCAGCGAGCAGCGGTTTCTTGCAGCAGCTGGCACAGTGGCAGCTGCCGGAGGAGCAGGCGTCGGTGCTGGACATCGGCTGTGGCGCCGGCGGCTATGCGCTGGCGCTGGCCGGGCGCGTACGCTCGGTAACGGGCTGCGATATTTCGCCGGCCATGATTCAGGCCGCCCGTGAGCGGGCCGCGGCCCTCTCGTGCCGCAATGCCACATTTGTGTGCGAGGACTGGGCCACGGCGGATGTGGACGCCCCGCCTTTCCGGCAGGGCTTTGATCTGGTCATGGCCCGCAAGACGCCGGCCATTGCCGATCTGGACAGTTTTCTGAAGCTGCTGCGCTGCGCACGGCGGCACTGCGTGTGGGAAGGCTGTGTCCGCCGGCACAACAATCTGCTGGAGCAGGTGCGTCCCCTGGTGGAAGGAGAGGACCAGCGCCCGGCCGCGGCAGGCGGGCAGGACGCCCAGGTCGCCTACATCTTCAGCTGTCTGTGGCAGCTGGGTTTCTGTCCGCGCATTGCCTATCGCGAGGAACGCTGGCACTGGGAGCTGCCGCCCGATGAGGCGGCGGACTGGTGCCTTGGGCGCATGGCCCTGTATCGGGAGGTGCCCGCGCAGCGGGCGGCGGTTGTGCGGCAGGCCATCCGGGACATGAGCAACGGGCAGGCCATGGTCATGACCATGACGGACACGGCCGTTACCCTGTACTGGGACATGCGTGACCGTGCGGACGCGGCCGGCGGCACTCGCCCCTGGAAGCCGTTTTCTCTGGAGGGCGGGGCAGCAGACCGGGTGCAGCCGGGCATGGCGCATCCCGTGCATGAGGTCACCGGCAGCGGCGACCGGACGGAAGGCGGGAAAAGCGCAGCACCAGAGGACTAGGGGGACGAAATCGTTTTTCCGGGGGGAAGGAAACCCCCTTGGCTAGCGCGCAAGGGCTGTTTCCTTCCCCCCAGGCCCCCCATCCTTCCCCCAACGCGCTTTTTTAGGGAAGACACGGGCCATGCGGCAAGTATCTTTCAAAGGGGATGTGTAGTCTGTATTTTTATCTATTTGAAATAAATAGATAAATTGTGCTGACTGGCCATGGGGCAGGGAGAAAGGGCACGCCCCTGCCGTGGACCGTCCTAGCGGACCACAAAGAATTCGTAGAGCAGGGTGCAGAAGAGCAGACCCAGGGAGATGGTGAGAAAGCGGCGCACGGCCTGCGGTCCCACGCGGATGGCCGTGCGGCTGCCCAGCCAGTTGCCGAGGATGGAGCCTGCGGCCATGGGCAGGGCCAGCGTCCAGGCGACCTTGCCGGCCAGCACAAAGACCACGGCCGCCGAGGAATTGGAGGACAGGTTGAGCACCTTGGCCGTGGCCGAGGCCTGAATCAGGCCCACACGCACAATGAAGTGCAGGGCAAGGATGAGGAAACTGCCTGTACCGGGGCCATAAAAGCCGTCATAGGCCCCGATGCAGAAGCAGACCAGGGGCGTGAGCAGCCAGAGACGCAGGCCGTGCTCCACCTGCACATTGTGGGTCAGGTCCTTCTTGGGCAGCAGGGTGGCCAGCATGCCCAGGGGCAGCAGGCAGACAAGAATCTTGCTCAGGATGGCATTGTCAAAAAGAAAGGTCAGGCGGGAACCGACCACCGATCCCCCCAGGCAAAAGACCACCCCCACCAGGGCCAGGCGCCAGAGCACCAGTCCGCTGCGGGCAAAGGTACCCAGAGCCATGCAGGTACCCAGCGCGGCGCTGACCTTGTTGGATCCAAGGGCCACATGGGCCGGCACATTGGTCAGCAGCAGGGCCGGCAGGGTAATGAGGCCGCCACCCCCGGCGATGGAGTCGACAAAACCGGCCACCAACGCCGCACCGGTGCAGATGATGATGGTGCCAAGGCTGATCACGTTACCACTCCTTGAAAATGACCCAGCAGGCCAGCACGATGAGGCCAAAGCCCACAAGATGGTTCCAGCGCAGGGATTCGTGCAGATAGAAGACGGAAAAAACGGAGAACACCGTCAGGGAGATGAGTTCCTGGATGGTTTTCAGCTCCGCGGCGGAGAAGTAGCCGTGCCCGATGCGATTGGCCGGTACCTGGAGCATGTATTCAAACAGGGCAATGCCCCAGCTGGACAGAATGACAATGGGCAGGGCCAGACTCTTGTAGCGCAGGTGCCCGTACCAGGCAAAGGTCATGAAGACGTTGGAAAGAAGCAGCAGGCCTACGGTCATTACGGGAACAGGGATATTCATGACAATCACCGGGCATAAAAAAACGCCTATCGGAGATAGGCGTTCTCTTTTTTTTCTGGAGCCCTTGACCAGGATTGAACTGGTGACCTCATCCTTACCAAGGATGCACTCTACCGACTGAGCTACAAGGGCGTTCCGTCGTTGACGAAGATGTTTCTACGCGGCTTGTCCGTTTTGGTCAAGAAGATTTTTACGAAAAAATGGCCGTCCGGAAAAATTTGTGCATCGGCAACCGCCAGGCGTCAGGACTGCCGGGGCGTCTGTCCCGGGGACCATGCGTATTCCCGGGCAGACAGGGCAGGGGACGCCTGGCCGAAGCCGCCCGTTCAGCCGCGCAGGCAGTCCATGATGCGGCGAAACAGGGCGCGATGGGCATGGGGGGCGCCCTGCTCCTGGCGGGCGGCGTGTATCAGGTCCTCCAGCTGGTCGCGCTGCGCAGCCGCGGCGGGGCAGTTGTCCACAAAGGCATCCAGCAGGGCAGCAAGGCGCGGGGGCGTTTCCTCAAGAAAGCGGCTGCGCCATTGCTCTGCCCGGTGAAACAGGGCCGTATCGGCCCGGTGTCCCGCGGCCAGGGCATCCAGTGCCTCCCGGATGGCCGGAGCGTCCTGCTCGCGCATGAGCCGCCCAATGAACTGCATCTGGCGGCGGCGGCCTTCATGATCGGTGATGCGCTTGAGCAGGTGCAGTTCCTGGCGCAGGTCCGGGGTCAGGGGCATGGCGTCCAGAGCAGTAAGAGACAGGGCGGCCAGTTCCTCGCCCATCTTCTGCAGGGCCGTGCTGCGCCGCTTCATTTCCGAACGACTGGGAGGGGCTTCCGCCTCTGCCGGG
Organism: uncultured Desulfovibrio sp.; assembly: GCF_944324505.1. Classification (NCBI taxonomy): domain Bacteria; kingdom Pseudomonadati; phylum Thermodesulfobacteriota; class Desulfovibrionia; order Desulfovibrionales; family Desulfovibrionaceae; genus Desulfovibrio; species uncultured Desulfovibrio sp. Next base: position 286,313 of record NZ_CALUWO010000001.1, on the reverse strand, counting down.
GCGCCGTTCTGCCATTGATAACGCTGTTTCCTGGCCATTTACAGCACCAGCCCCAGCACCACCCCCACCAGAATCAGGGGCGCAATGATGCCGTTGAGGGTGAAGAAGGCCATGTTCACACGGCTCAGATCGCGGCTGCGCATGATGCGGTGCTCCACCAGCAGCAGCAGGGAAATGCCCAGCCAGAAGGCGTACCATACCAGCGAAAGACCGGCAGCCAGGCCCAGCAGCAGCAGGAAGATGGAGGTCATGATATGCGAAAAGCCGGCAATGGTCAGGGCCGTGTCCGGGCCGTAGGCGGCGGGGATGGAATGCAGGCCGGCTTCCGTATCAAAGTCCAGGTCCTGAAAGGCATAGTAGATGTCAAAGGCCCCCACCCACAGGGTCACGGCAAAGAACAGCAGAATGGCCGGAAGGCCCAGATTCTGGGGGGAGACGCTGAGCCAGCCGGCCAGCGGCGCAAGCCCCAGGGTGGCGCCCAGCCAGTAGTGGCACAGGGGCGTGAAGCGCTTGAGCAGACTGTAGGCGCCGGCAAAGAGCAGGGCAGGTACGGACAGCCACAGGCAGATGCTGTTGATGCAGGCGCAGGCCGCCACGAAAACCAGGGCCGAAATGCCGCACAGCAGCCATGCCCGGCCCAGGGTGATTTCTCCAGTCACCAGGGGGCGGCCGCTGGTGCGCGGATTGGCGCGGTCAAAGGGCAGGTCCGCAATGCGGTTGAAGCCCATGGCAAAGGAGCGGATGCCCACCATGGCAATGGTCAGGAAGAGCACGGGCAGCACGGGCGGCATGCCGCCGGCGGCAAGCACGGCACCGGCCCAGGCCCAGGGCAGGGCAAAGATGGAATGCTCGATTTTGACCATGCGGCAGAAAAGCGCTGCCGTATGCAGACAGGATGACATGGCTGTTTAACCTCCGCAGTCGGCGGGATCGCCGTGCAGCTTGTCCAGGGCATGACCAAGGGCAGGCAGAACGGCGGCCAGGTTTTCCCGGACGGCCTTGAGGCTGCCCGGCAGGTTGATGATGATGCTTTGCCCCAGTACGCCGGCCACGGCACGGGAAATGGCCGCGCGCGGCGTCACGGCCAGGCTGGCCGTAAGCATGGCCACGCTGAAGCCCGGCAGCGGGTAGTCCAGCACGGCGGCCGTGGTCTGCGGCGAAATGTCGCGCGGACTGATGCCCGTGCCGCCGCTGGTCAGAATAAGGTCATAGCCCTGTCCCAGAGCCAGTTCCGTCAGCAGGGCGCGCAGGGGGGCCGGTTCGTCAGGCAGCAGAAAGCCCTGGGTATGGCAGAGGGGCAGGGCCTCGGCCACCATCTGGGCCAGGGCGGGGCCGCTGGTATCCGTGCGCAGGCCCAGGGACCCCTTGTCCGACAGGGTGATCCAGGCCAGGCTGCGCCCTGTCTTGGTCGGCGTCAGCAGCACGTCGCCCACGGGCAGATCCGTGAGGGCGGTGAGCAGGGGGCAGCGCAGGGCGTGGCCGTCGCCGCAGGCAGGCAGCCAGACATGGCCGGTGACGCGCGCCAGCCCGGGGCCGTCTTCCTGGTGGAAAACCGTGCCCACCGGCAGAAAGGGAACGTCACGCAGGGCAGGGTCCTGCAGAAGGTGGGCCGGCAGGCCGGCGGGGCCGCCGGTAGCGGCAGGGGCCAGGGGCAGGCTGTCGCCGGCGGAACAGGCACGCAGGGAAAGTTTCCAGTTCATGATGATCTCCCGCAGGGTGATTGGAACAGGCTATTGTAGCCGCAAGCACATTGGGTTACAAGTCTGCGGCGCGGCCTTCCGCGCCAGGAGGAGAGAGCATGACCCAGACCACCCACAGCCAGGACCAGACGGCGCACCTGCATGCCCTGGGCACGGGCAAGCTGCCCACACCTCAGGGCGGCCCCAGTCTTGCCCAGCTGGAGGCCTTTCCCAATCGTTTTCCCGGTCGTCCCTACGTCATCAGTATCAGCTTTCCGGAATTTACTTCCCTCTGTCCGGTGACGGGGCAGCCGGACATGGGCACCATCAGCGTGGAGTACATTCCCGACGAACGCTGCGTGGAATCCAAGAGCTTCAAGCTCTACATGTTTGCCTTCCGCAATCATCAGTCCTTCATGGAAACCATCACCAATACGGTGCTGGATGATCTCAATGCTCTGCTGGAACCCTGCTGGATCCGCGTCAAGGGCCTGTTTGCGCCGCGCGGCGCCACGCGCCTGCATGTCTTTGCCGAGCATTACAAGGACCTGCCCGCCGAGCGCGCCGCCCTTGTGCGTGCCGTGGTCCAGGACTGGAAGCACGAACCGGACCCGCACCGTCCCTAGAGCAAGGGGCACGGGGCGCTGTTTTTGGGCATGACCACGTCTTTCCCTCGTGAACGTGCTGCCGGCAGCGGCTTTTTGTCCACAGCGGCGCTGCTGGCGGCATGCACCCTGCTGTCACGTGTGCTGGGGCTGCTGCGGGACGCCATGACCGCCTGGCTGCTGGGCACCGGCCCCATGGCAGATGTGCTGGTGGCCGCCATGCGCCTGCCGCATCTGTTCCGGCGCATGCTGGCGGACGGCAGTCTGTCCATGACGCTGACGGCCGGGCTGGTGCGCGGCGAGGGCGGCCGTAGCGACGGGACAGCCCTGACGCTGCGCCAGGCCGTGCATGCGCTGGGTCTGCGGCTGGCGCTGGCCCTGCTGCTGCTATGCCTGGTGCTGGGGCTGGCGGCTGTTCCCCTCATGGGGCTGCTGGCGCCGGGGCTGGAGGCCGCGGCACGCGAGCAGGCCGCCACGCTGCTGCGCTGCTGCCTGCCCTATGTGTTCACGGCCGGTCTGGCCGGGCTGGGCATGGCCGTGCTGCACGGGCTGGGGCGCTTTGGTGTGCCGGCCCTTTCGCCTGTTCTGTTCAATCTTACGTTTCTGGCCGTGGCGCTGGTGGCGCTGGTGCGCCGGCCGGATCCCTGGATGGTGGCGCTGCTGCTGGCATCGGCCATGAGTCTGGGGGGCTGCGCGCAATGGGCCTTGCAGGACTGGGCGGCCCGCCGGGCGCTGCGGGCGCAGGTCGGGGCAGGCCGGGCAAAAGCTGTCAGCGGCGGCAGTGCCGCCGTCACGGGGCCATGGCGCCTGCTGGCCCGCGTTCCCCTGGGGGTACTGGGGGCCACCGCGCCGCAGCTGGCCATGCTGGCGGCCATGCTGCCGGCCTCCCTGTGTGGTGACGGCGAGGTCTCGGCCCTCTATTATGCGGAACGTCTGCTGGAACTGCCGCTGGGACTGGTGGGCGTCTGTCTGGGCATGGCCAGCCTGCCACGCCTGAGCGCTCTGGTGCGGGACCGCAACGGGGAAGATTTTCACCGGCTGCTGGCCGAGGCCCTGCGCTGGAGTCTGCGTTGCTGCCTGCCGGCCATGGTGGGGCTGATGGTTATTGCCAAACCCCTGGTGGGCGCGCTCTTCGGGCATGGCGCCTTTCAGGACCAGGCCGTGGGGGCGGCCAGCCTTGCCCTGTGCGCCTATGCCTGCTGCCTGCCGGCTTGCGCCATGAGCCGGACCCTGCTGGCGGGCTGTCATGCCCTAGGCCTGCAACGTGCTGCGGCCTTGACCGCGCTTCCTGTGCTGGTGCTGACGCTTGCGGTGGGCGGCATTCTGATTCATAGTCTGCCGGAGGCCCGGCAGGGCTGGATGGCGGCTGCGGCGGCCAGTGCGGCGCTCTGCGTGCAGACAGGGCTGCTGTGGCGCCTGCTGCGCCGGGCAAGCCGTGCCCATGTGGACGGGGAACCGTCCTGGCTGGGCGCAGGCTTCTGCGGCATGCAGCTGCTGGGGGCACTGGCGGCTGGTGGTGCGGCCTGGGGCGTGCAGGAATTGTGCGCCGGGCTGCCTGTTGCCTGCTGTCTGCTGCTGTCCGTTGCCGGCGGCGGGCTGGCCTGGGGCGGCACCCTGTTGCTGCTGGGGGATGCGGACCTGTGGCGGCTGGCAGACCGTCTGCGCCGTTTCTGCCCCGGGACGGGCCGGAAGATGGGCCGCCGGAAGCCCTAAACGAGTCACAGCGGGACACTGTCCATGAAGGAAAGAAGGAAGATGCGTCGCCTGTCCGCCCTGGGGGTCTGGGCAGCGGGCCTTGTGCTGGTGATATTGCAGCTTGTGCTGAGCACGGCGTCCATCCGTCATGAGGTGGAAGGCCGCCTTATCGGCGATGCGGGCCATGCCGCAGCTCTGGCGGCCGGCCTGCTGGCGCTGCCTGCCTGGGACGGCGACGAGCCGGGCATGCACACGGTGGTCATGAGCCTCATGGAAGACGAGCGCATCTACGGGATCATGGTGCAGACCCGGCAGGGCTTTTTTGACGGCATACGGCGCAATCATCTGTGGGAACCCGTTCCCTGGGATGACGAGATCACCGAGCATGCGGTGCAGGGCATGAGCCAGCTCTCCATGGAGGGCCAGGTCATCGGCAAGGTGGAGGTCTACCTTTCCCGCCGTTCGGCCGAGGCGGAAGTGGCCCAGGGGGTGCGCCATGTGCGCTTGCAGGCCTGCCTCTGGCTGGTCTATCTGAGCGGTGCCCTTCTTTTGCTGCTCTGGTACTGGGGTGACACGCAACGCCTGTACGTCTGGCTTGCGGCATGCTGGCAGCGGCTGCGTGACCGCCGCCGGGAGGCCGCGCCCGGTCCTGCCCCCAATCTGCGGCGCTATGCCAGCCTGGTACGGCGCTTTGCCGACAGTGCGCAGACGCTGGCAGGCAGGCCCGCCGCGGTGGTGCCGCCGCAGGAAGAGCGGCCGCCCGCCATTGACGAGGCGCGCGGGCGCGCCCACTTGCAGGCCCATCCCGATGCCTGGCTGGTGACGGCCGGTCTGTTCCGGCAGACCTTTGAGCGCGGACCGCTGGTGCTGACGCGACTTTTTGAGGATAACGAGCTGACAGGGCTGCGCCATCTGGGCCGCATGCTGGAAAAGGCGGCGCCCTGCCTGGGGGCTGACCGGCTGGGTGCAGCTGCCAGAGACATGGGGGAAGCCCTGCGTGATTCCGGCAGTGCCGCCCGGGCCATGAGCGTGGAACGCTGCGCCGTGGCCCTGCGCGAAGTGCTTGAGGCACTGGGCAGCCGGCAGAGCGGAAAGTGAGGATATATGGGATTCTTTTCAGCAGTCAAAAAATGGTTCGGCGGCGGCGCTGCCGATGAGGAAACGAAGAACAAAAAGGCCGGCGCGCCTGAAGAGGCGCCGGACGCTGCCCCGCAGGCGGAGTCTCCGGAAGGGGATGCTGCCCGGGAGGGAGCGGCTGACAGCGCGCCCGCACCCGGGGCTGTTCCCCCGGCGCCGGCGGACGATGCGCCTGCGGCACAGGCCGGCGAGCCGGCGGAGATGTCCCCGGCGGAGAGCGGGGCAGACGCGCACCCCGCATGCGCTGCGGAACAGGGCGGGGAAGGCCCGCTGGATGCTCCCGCGGCTGCGGTGGCCGAAGAGGAACCTGTCGGTCCGTCTTCCCTGACGTCGGAAGAGGCGCAGGCGGATTCCGGGCAGGCGGCGTCCACGGAACCGGTTGCGGAACCGGTTGCGGAAGCGGTGCTGGCGCAGGTCGAGGAGCCGGCTTCGTCGGAACAGGCGGTGGAACCGGCAGCGGCAGAGGGCCGGGCAGAAGAGACGCCCTGTGCCACGGACGAGGCACAGGCGGCAACGCAGGCGGCCCGGGAGCAGGCACCGGAAGAAAGCCGGGAGCAGGCAACGGTCCGGGAGCCGGACGGCGCACAGCAAGTGTCTTCTGCTGCGCCGGAGGCGCCCGAGGACGTGCCGCCGGCAGAAACCTTTGGTCTGGATGCCCAGGAGGCCGCATCCCTGACCCTGCGCCTGCGCGAGGCCGAGCCGCGCCTTTCCGCCTGGCTGGCCATCATTCTTGATGGTGTGGAAGAGGCCGGCGATGCCCTGTGGCAGCGCCTGACCTTTCTGCTGCGCGCTCTGGAGGCCCCGCCGGAGGAAACGCAGGCCTTTGTGGACGATTTCCGCCAGTGGGCCGAGCGCATGGATTACCGCTATGTGGCGGACTTCCGCTCCGAATTGCAGTACCGTCTGGCTCTGGCCCTGGACATGGAAGACGAAGAGGACGAGCGCAGCCGGCTTTTCCTCAAGATTTCGCAGGGCCTTGCCCGTACCCGCGAGCAGTTCTCGCGCGGGCTGGACGCGCTCTTTTCCAGTCATGGCGAACTGAACGAGGCCTTCTGGGAAGAGCTGGAAGAACTCTTTATCATGGCAGATCTGGGCTATGATGCCTCGCTGGAGCTGGTGCAGCGCCTCCGCGAGCGTGCCCGCAAGGCCGGCGTGACCCGTGCGGAGAACGTGCGCGAGCTGCTCATGGCCGAACTGGCCGAGATTTTCCAGACCACGCGGCGCATCACGGCCGTCAACCCGCCGGAAGTGGTGCTCTTCATCGGCGTCAACGGCGTGGGCAAGACCACCACCATTGCCAAGCTGGCGCACCGTGCCCGCATGCAGGGCAAGAAGGTCATGATTGCGGCGGCGGATACCTTCCGGGCGGCAGCCATCGAGCAGCTTCAGGTCTGGGCCGAGCGCGTGGGCGCCCTGTTCCACAGTCGTCCTGCCGGTTCTGATCCGGCCTCCGTGGCGTACGAGGCCATGGACCGCGCCCTTGCCGAAAAGGTGGACATTCTCTTTGTGGATACGGCCGGCCGTCTCCAGACCAAGACCAATCTCATGGAGGAGCTGACCAAGATACGGCAGGTGCTGGGCAAGAAGCATGCCGGTGCGCCGCATCGCACCGTTCTGGTCATTGATGCCACCACGGGACAGAATGCCCTGTCGCAGGCCAAGCTCTTCAAGGAGGCCGCCGGCGTGGACGAGCTTATCCTCACCAAGCTGGACGGTACCGCTAAGGGCGGCGTGGCCATCGCCGTGGCCATGCAGGAGCATCTGCCCATCACCTTTGTGGGTCTGGGGGAAAAACTGGAAGACCTGCGCCCCTTCAGCGGCGAGGACTATGCCCGCGCCCTGCTGGGGCAGAGTACCCCGGTGGGCAGCCGCACGGCCTGACGGGCATCAGGTGCGGTCTGGCAGCGGGCACTTGCGCATGGTACGGGTCGCGGAACGGGGAGCCTTCCTGCGGCCCTGTCCCGTGCCGCCTGTGCCGCCCGGGACGGCTCGGGCGCATGACCGCGGCGCCCGGCCGGCGAGGCGGACGGACCAAGAAAGGGCTTGCATCCTGCGGGCGTCTCGGCTATACAGCTCCCACACGGCCACAGGCAGCGGCAGTCAGGCAGAAAAGGCTTGACGGTCGCTGGTCATATGGCTATAGTTTACCACTACCTCAATCGAGGTAATCCCTGGACGGCAGGGAAGGGCAGATCGAGTCTGTCCTGCTGTATCTCCGCATGGCGGAGACTTTGACATGTGCAGGCGTTACCAGATGCCGGACAATGTCGAGCCGTTCCAGCCCGAAGACGGATCCCGTCGCAAGGTGCGACGCCCCGGGGCTGTAAGGTACGGGGGAGGGTTTCCCCCATTTGGTGACCCTGCGGGACCACCTCGTCATCGCTTCAGCCGATGACAGGCCTGGGCTGCGCCGGGGAGCATCACACGGATGATGCAGGCACGCTCAGGCGTCCACACTCCTCCGATTTGCCGGTTCGCCGGCTCCTGTGATGCGCGCTGCATGAAGCGCCCCCCTTACGTTGCCCAAATGATGTCCGCCGGGGTAGGCGGCCCATCGGGCCTCTTCTGGCTCGTGTGTGTTTGTGAAGGAACCTGCGTTGCACCCAACCGGCGCGGGATGTTTTTTCAAACGGAGTAGGCAACATGACGACAGTTGGCAGCGATCGCATTCGGATCAAGCTCAAGGCCTACGATTACCGCATTCTGGACAAAGCCGTTGCGGAAATCGTGGACACGGCGCGCAATACCGGTGCTGGTGTGGCGGGACCCATTCCTCTGCCCACCAACATCCATAAGTACACCATCCAGCGCTCCGTGCACGTGGACAAAAAGTCCCGTGAGCAGTTTGAAATGCGCATCCACAAGCGGCTTATGGATATTCTTGAACCCACGCAGCAGACCGTCGACGCGCTTGGCAAGCTTTCTCTGCCCGCTGGCGTGGACGTTGAAATCAAGCTCTAGTGAGAGGCAGTCATGGCTGAGAAAATGGGAATTTTGGGTCGCAAGCTTGGCATGACCCGTATTTTCGCCGGTGACGGTGCCGCTGTGCCCGTGACCGTGATTCAGGCTGGCCCCTGCCCCGTCACCCAGGTGAAAACGGTGGAAAAGGACGGCTACAACGCGCTGCAGATCGCGCTGACCGACGCCAAGGAAAAGCACGTGAGCAAGGCCATGCGCGGTCATTTCGCCAAGGCCGGCACGGGCCTGTACCGCCACCTGCGCGAAATCCGCCTCGAGGGCGCGCCGGAAATGGAAGCCGGGCAGCAGCTCACCGTGGAAATGTTCGCCGCCGGCGACAAGGTGAAGGTGACCGGCACCAGCATCGGTAAGGGCTATCAGGGCCGTATGCGCCGTTGGAACTTTGCCGGTTCCAAGGACACCCACGGCTGCGAAAAGGTGCACCGTAACAATGGTTCCGTGGGTAACAACACGTTCCCCGGCCACGTCTTCAAGGGCCGCAAGATGGCTGGCCACTGGGGCGATGAAACCGTGACGGAAATGGGCCTTATGATTGTTGACGTGCGTCCCGAAGACAACGTCATTCTGGTCAAAGGTTCCGTGCCCGGCCCCAAGAACGGGCTGGTGCTGATCCGCAAGCAGTAGGAGAAGCAGCATGGCTACCATTAAAGTCTATGACCAGAACAAGGTGGAAGCCGGCGAAGTGACGCTGGCTCCCGAAGTGTTTGAAGTGGAGGCCCGCCCCGAGATTCTCAATCTCGTGGTCCGTGCCCAGATGGCTGCCAAGCGCGCCGGCACCCACATGGCCAAGACCCGCGCCTTTGTGTCCGGCGGCGGCAACAAGCCCTGGAAGCAGAAGGGCACCGGTCGTGCGCGTTCCGGTTCCAATCGTTCGCCCGTGTGGCGCGGCGGTGCCATTGTGTTTGGCCCCCAGCCCCGCGACTACAGCTTCAAGGTCAACAGCAAGGTGCGCGCCCTGGCGCTGAAGATGGCGCTTTCCAGCCGTCTGGCCAATGAAAGCCTGCTGGTGGTCAAGGGCATCGAGCTGCCCGAAGCCAAGACCAAGCATTTTGCCAAGGTGGCTGACACCCTGGGCCTGACCAAGGCGCTCATCGTGACCCCCGAGGCCGACGAAACGCTGAGCCGTTCGGCCCGCAACATCCCCGGTCTCACCCTGACCACTCCGGATCGCCTCAGCGTTCTGGAAGTGCTGCGTCACAAGCAGCTGGTGCTGCTGGAAGGCGCCGTCAGCCCGGTGCAGGCCCGCTTCGAGAAGAAAGGGGCGTAGTCATGGAATACACTCAGGTTCTTATCAAGCCCCTGCTGACCGAAAAGACCACCCTGCTCAAGGACGTGTCCGGTCAGGTGGCTTTTTACGTTCATCCCGGCGCTAACAAGCTGGAAATCAAGCAGGCCGTGGAAAAGGCGTTCAATGTGAAAGTGGAATCCGTCAACGTGGTGCGCAAGGCTCCGGGCAACCGTGAGCGCCAGGGCCGCGTGGTGGGTCGTACGCCCGGCTACAAGAAGGCCTATGTGACCCTGCGTCAGGGCGATAAAATCGAGTTCTTCGAGGGAGTGTAACCATGGCTGTCCGCAAGCTGAAACCGACCTCCGCCGGGCGTCGTTTCCAGACGGTTTCCGATTTCGAGGAAATCACCCGGTCGACCTCCGAGAAGTCGCTCACTGTCGGCCTGACCAAGAAGGCCGGTCGTAACAATCGCGGCCGCGTGACCAGCCGTCGCCGTGGCGGCGGTGTGAAGCGCCTGTACCGCATCATCGACTTCAAGCGCAACAAGCTGGGCATCCAGGCCACGGTTGCGCATATTGAATATGACCCCAACCGTACCGCCCGCATTGCCCTGCTGCATTATGCCGACGGCGAAAAGCGCTACATCATCGCGCCGGTGGGTCTCAACCAGGGTGACGTGATCGTTGCCGGCGAAGGCGCCGACATCAAGCCCGGCAATGCCATGCAGATGGCCCGCATTCCCGTGGGTACGGTCATCCACAATGTGGAACTGTATCCCGGCAAGGGCGGCCAGCTCTGCCGCGCCGCCGGCACCTATGCCCAGCTCATCGCCAAGGAAGGCAAGTATGCCCTGCTGCGCCTGCCCTCCGGCGAAGTGCGCAAGGTGCTTGCCTCCTGCACGGCCACCGTGGGCCAGGTGGGCAACATCCAGCATGAAAACATCTCCCTGGGCAAGGCCGGCCGCAACCGCTGGCTGGGCCGTCGTCCCAAGGTGCGTGGTGTTGCCATGAACCCCATCGACCACCCGCTGGGTGGTGGCGAAGGCCGCAGTTCCGGTGGTCGTCATCCTGTGTCGCCCTGGGGTATGCCTGCCAAGGGCTTCAAGACTCGCGACCGCAACAAGGCCTCCAGCCGCCTCATCATCAAGCGCCGCGGCCAGAAGTAGGAGTAGCACATGCCCAGATCGCTGAAAAAAGGGCCGTTCATTGACGGCCATCTGATGAAGAAGGTTGACGCTGCCGTGGCCAGCAATGACCGCCGCGTGGTGAAGACCTGGTCGCGCCGCTCGACCATCCTGCCCGAAATGGTGGGACTGACCTTTGCGGTGCACAATGGCAAGAAGTTTGTGCCGGTGTTCGTGACCGAAAACATGGTGGGCCACAAGCTGGGCGAATTTTCGCCCACCCGCACCTTCCATGGTCACGCTGCCGACAAGAAGGCCAAGGCCGGCAAGAAGTAGGGTAGGGATATGGAATCGAAAGCTATTGCAAAGTTCCAGCGCGTGTCGCCCCGCAAGACCCGTCTTGTGGCCAAGAACGTGCAGGGCCGCGGTGTGGAAGAAGCGCTCAATATTCTGCGCTTTACCCCCAACAAGCCCGCGGGTGTGCTGCTCAACGTGCTGAAAAGCGCGCTGGCCAACGCCTCCCAGCTGGGTGGCGTGAATGTGGACGCCATGGTGGTGAAGGAAGTCATCGTGAACGAAGGACCGACCTGGAAGCGCTTCATGCCCCGCGCTCAGGGCCGCGCCACCAAGATTCACAAGCGTACCAGTCACGTCACCGTCATACTTGCAGAAGGGCAGGAATAGGCTATGGGTCAGAAAGTACATCCGTTTGGATTCCGGCTTGGGTACAACAAGAACTGGCAGTCCCGCTGGTTCAGCAAGAAGGAATACCCTGCCTTTGTGTACGAAGACAGCAAGATTCGCTCTTTCGTCAAGAAGCTCCTCTATCATGCGGGCCTGGCGAAGATCGAAATCGAACGCGCCGGCGGCAAGGTGCGCCTCATTCTTTCCACGGCCCGTCCCGGCATTGTCATCGGCCGCAAGGGCGTGGAAATCGAAAAGCTGCGCAATGACCTGCGCCAGAAGTTCGGCCGCGAATTCTCGCTGGAAGTGAACGAAATCCGCCGCCCCGAAATCGAGGCCCAGCTGGTGGCCGAAAACATCGCCCAGCAGCTGGAACGCCGTGTGGCCTTCCGCCGTGCCATGAAGCGCACGGTGACCATGGCCCGCAAGTTCGGCGGCGAAGGCATCAAGGTGACCTGCTCCGGCCGTCTGGCGGGGGCGGAAATCGCCCGCACCGAATGGTACCGCGACGGTCGCGTGCCGTTGCAGACCCTGCGCGCCGACATCGATTACGGCTTTGCCGAAGCCCGTACCACCTACGGCATCATCGGTGTGAAGGTGTGGATCTACAAGGGTGAAATCCTTGACAAAGAGGTTGATCAGTAATGCTCGCGCCCAAGAAAGTTAAATTCCGTAAATGGCAAAAGGGCCGTCTGCGCGGCCTCGCCACCCGTGGCGCCACCATTGCCTTTGGTGACATCGGCCTCAAGGCCGTGCAGCACGGTCAGCTGTCCAGCCAGCAGATCGAAGCCGCCCGTATCGCCATGATGCGTCACATCAAGCGCGGCGGTAAGGTGTGGATCCGCGTCTTCCCCGACCGTCCGGTCACCGCCAAGCCCCTGGAAACCCGTCAGGGTTCCGGTAAGGGTGCGCCGGTGGGCTGGTGCGCTCCGGTGAAGCCCGGCCGCGTGCTCTATGAAATCAAGGGCGTCAGCCTGGATCTGGCTCGTGAAGCTCTGACCCGTGCCGCCCACAAGCTGCCCGTGAAGACCATCATTGTGGTGAGGGAGGGCCTCTAATGGCTGCCAAGAAGACCGATAACAAGGCCGAAATGCCCAAGGCTGCCGACCTGCGCAAGCTCAGCGCCGAAGAACTGCGCGCCAAGCTGGCCGAGCAGCGCGAGGCCCTGATGACGGCTCGTTTCAAGCATGCCACCGCGCAGCTTGAAAAGACCTCCGAACTGAAGGCGACCCGTCGTCTGGTGGCTCGCATTTCCACCGTACTGAACGAAAAGGACTAGAGGGCCTGAACCATGCAAGCTCTGGAAGATCGCAAGGGCAGAATGCTGACGGGCGTCGTGGTCAGCGACAAGAACGACAAGACCATTGTCGTTCGCGTTGAGACGCTGGTGAAGCACCCCCTGCTCAAGAAGTATGTGAGGCGCCGCAAGAAGTTCACGGCTCATGATCCCATGAACGAATGCGGTATCGGCGACAAGGTAAAAATCGTGGAGTTCCGTCCCCTGTCGCGCAACAAGCGCTGGCACCTGGTCTCCATCATTGAAAAGGCTGTGTAAGGGTACTCGCCATGATCCAGGTAGAATCGACGCTTCAGGTGGCCGACAATTCCGGCGCCAAAAAGGTGGCCTGCATCAAGGTGCTGGGCGGTTCGCACCGTCGTTACGCTTCCGTGGGCGACATCATTGTGGTGTCCGTCAAGGAAGCCATGCCCCACAGCAAGGTCAAGAAGGGTGATGTGATGAAGGCCGTCATCGTGCGTACCGCCAAGGAAGTGCGCCGCATGGATGGCAGCTACATCAAGTTTGACGGCAATGCCGCGGTGCTGCTCTCCAACCAGGGCGAACCCGTGGGGACCCGCATCTTCGGGCCTGTGGCCCGTGAGCTGCGTGCCGCCAACTTCATGAAGATCGTTTCCCTTGCCCCCGAAGTGCTTTAGGAGAGATGCTCATGAATACGTATCGCATCCGCAAGGACGACAAGGTGATGGTGATCACCGGCAAGGACAAGGGCAAGATTGGCAAGGTGCTGAAGATCCTGCGCAAGAAGGATCGTGTGCTGGTGGAAAAGGTCAATGTGGCCAAGCGCCACATGCGCCCCAATCCCTATGCGCAGCAGCCCGGCGGCATCGTGGAAAAGGAAATGCCCATCCACGTGTCCAATGTGATGGTAGTCTGCTCGGCCTGCGCCAAGCCTACCCGTGTGGGCTACAAGTACATTGAGTCCGAGGGCAAAACCAAGAAAGTGCGCTTCTGCAAAGAGTGCAACGAAGTCATGGAATAAGGTGATACGATGACCCGCCTTGAAAAGATTTATCGGGAGAAGGTGGTTCCGGTACTGCAGAAGGAGTTCAATTACAGCTCCTCCATGCAACTGCCCGGGATTCAGAAGGTCTCTCTGAATATCGGTCTGGGCGCCGCCAGCCAGAACAACAAGCTGATGGAAGAAGCCGTGGCCGAACTGAGCGCCATCGCCGGCCAGAAGGCCGTGGTGACCCGCGCCAAGAAGTCCATTGCTTCCTTCAAGGTGCGCGAAGGCATGCCCATCGGCGTTCGCGTCACCCTGCGCAAGGATCGCATGTGGGACTTCCTGGACAAGCTGATGAACTTTGCCCTGCCCCGCGTGCGTGACTTCCGTGGCATTCCGGATCGCGGTTTTGACGGTCGCGGCAATTTCACCCTGGGTATCAAGGAACACACCATCTTCCCCGAACTGGAAGTGGACCGTGTGGAAAATCCCAAGGGCATGAACATCACCATCGTCACCACTGCCAGCACGGACAAGGAAGGCAAGTTCCTTCTGGACCAGCTGGGCATGCCCTTCCGCAAGTAGGAGTAAGCCATGTCGCGCACCTCTCTTGAAGTCAAAGCCAGCCGCAAGGCCAAGTTCAGCTCGCGCGCTTACAACCGCTGCCCCATCTGCGGGCGTCCCCGGGCCTTCATGCGTCAGTTCGGCATCTGCCGTATCTGCTTCCGCAACATGGCCCTGCGCGGTGAGCTGCCCGGCGTTCGCAAGTCCAGCTGGTAAGCCGTAGAAACTCCCTGTGCGGAATCCCGTATTCCGCCCAGTGCACAACTTCAGGCCCGGTGATGCCCCAGGTGGCGTCGCCGGGCCTGCCTTTTCCTCCCCTGGGCCGGGCAGGTGCCGTGTCCGCCGTGTCCGCTGTACCCCGGCGGAGGCGCGGACGGGCGGTTGTGCCGGCAGGTCCGTGCCGATGTATCCGCGCCGGGCAGGGCAGGGGGGCGAGAAGCCGCGCGCCGGCAGGGGACTTGCTTTTTATCGCCTGCCGGTGTAAGAACGACAGATTCATCGCGGGAAGTGCCGGCATGGGGCCGGTAACCCCCAAGACAAACAGTAGTTAGGAGCTATCGATGATGACAGATCCTATTGCGGATATGCTGACCCGTATCCGCAACGCACATTTGGCCCTGCACAAGGAAGTGAATGTGCCGCGCTCGAAGATGAAAGTGGCGCTTGCCGACATCCTCAAGCGGGAAGGTTACGTCGAAGACGTGGCCATGGATGAGCGGAACATCACCATCACCCTGAAGTACCAGAAGGGCAAGGCCGCCATCAGCGGCCTGAAGCGTGTGAGCACCCCCGGCCGTCGCGTGTACGTGGGCGCCCACAACATCCCCAAGGTGCAGAACGGCCTCGGCATTTGCATTCTGTCCACGTCCAGCGGCGTGCTGGACGGCATGACCGCGCACGAAAAGAAGGTGGGCGGCGAACTTCTGTGTGAAATCTGGTAGGCGGTGCACCATGTCTCGAATTGGAAAACAGCCTATTGCCGTGCCCAACGGCGTCGACGTCAAGATCGGCACGGATGTCGTGGAAGTGAAGGGACCCAAGGGTTCCATCAGCACTCCGGTGTGCAGCCTGCTCAAGTATGAACTGACCGATGGCCATGTGGTCATCACCCGCCAGGAAGAAAGCCGTCAGAGCCGCGCGCAGCACGGCCTGCGCCGTACCCTGCTGGCCAACTGCATTGAAGGCGTGACCAAGGGCTTTTCCAAGTCCCTGGAAGTCATCGGCGTTGGTTACCGTGTGGCGGTAAAGGGCAATATGGTGGAAATGGCGCTGGGCTTTTCGCACCCCGTCATTATGGAACTGCCCGAAGGCATCAAGGCCAGCGTGGATGGCCAGGTGCTGACCCTCAGCGGTGTGGACAAGGAACTGGTGGGCGAAACCGCTGCCCGTATCCGTCGTCTCCGCAAGCCTGAACCCTACAAGGGCAAGGGCATCAAGTACACCACCGAGACCATTCGCCGCAAGGTCGGCAAGTCCGGCGGCAAGAAGTAGCAGGTAGGGTGCGCAAATGAAACTTTCCAAGAATGAATCTCGTCAGCGCCGCAAGATCCGCATCCGCAAGAAGGTGAACGGCACTGCCGACCGTCCGCGTCTGGTGGTGTATCGTTCCAACATGCACATCTATGCGCAGATCGTGAACGATCTTGAAGGCGCCACCCTGGTGTCCGCTTCCACCCTGCAGCTTGCCAAGACCGAAGCCGGTGTGCACTGCAATCTGGATGGGGCGAACAAGGTGGGCAAGGAAATCGCCCGTCTGGCCAAGGAAAAGAATATCAGCCAGGTGGTGTTCGATCGCAATGGGTACCTTTACCATGGCCGCGTGAAAGCCGTGGCTGACGGCGCGCGCGAAGGCGGCCTGGAGTTCTAATATGCGTGAAAATACCGAAACCCCCATCAACGAACTGGGCGAGATCGAAAAGGTCGTTGCCCTGAACCGTGTGGCCAAGGTGGTGAAGGGCGGTCGCCGTTTCAGCTTCAGCGCTCTGGTGGTCGTCGGTGACGGCAAGGGTGGCGTGGGCTTTGGCCTGGGCAAGGCCCAGGAAGTGCCCGAAGCCCTGCGCAAGGCCACCGAGCGTGCCCGCAAGAGCCGCGTGCAGATTCCCCTGGTGGACGGTACCCTGCCCTATGAAGTGCTGGGTCGCTTCGGCGCCGGTCGCGTCATGCTCAAGCCGGCCTCCGAAGGTACCGGCATCATTGCCGGCGGTGCTGTGCGTGCCATCATGGAAGCCGTGGGCGTGCGTGACGTTCTGGCCAAGGCCATCGGCACCAATAATCCCCATAACGTGCTGCGTGCCACCATGCAGGGCCTCATCTCCCTGCGCAGCGCGGACGAAGTGTCCGAACTGCGTGGCAAGAAGCTGGAAGCCCCGAGGAAGTAGTCATGGCTGAAATCAAGGTCAAACTCGTGCGCTCGCGCATCGGCTCCACGCCCGCGCAGCGCAAGCTGTTGGACTCCCTTGGCCTCAAGCGTCGCGAAAAGGTCAAGACGTTCCAGGACACCCCGGCCATCCGGGGCATCATTGCCAAAGTTTCGCACCTGGTGGCCGTGGTTGACTAACCGCGTCGCCGGAGGAGTATAGATCATGCAACTGCACAATCTCTTTCCCTTCCCGGAAGAGCGCAAAACGCGTCGTCGCGTGGGCCGCGGTGCCGGTTCCGGTCTGGGCTGCACGGCGGGCAAGGGCCACAAGGGCCAGAATGCCCGTGCCGGCGGCGGTGTGCGTCCCGGCTTTGAGGGCGGCCAGATGCCTCTCCAGCGTCGTCTGCCCAAGCACGGCTTCAAGAACTTCCTGTTCAAGGTGACCTATGATGTGGTTAATCTGGACCGCCTGCTGGAAGCCTTTGAAGGCAAGAATGAAATCAGCCTTGACGATATCTACGCCCGCGGGCTTGCCCGCATGGGTGCGCCGGTGAAGGTGCTTTCCCGTGGCGAAGTGGCCCGGGCCGTCAAGGTGGAAGCTCACAAGTTCAGTCAGGCTGCCGCGGAAAAGATCCGCAATGCCGGTGGTGAAGTGAGTGAGCTGGAAGCGGCTCCTGCTGCGGAATAAGAAGCGTATGACCGTGCGCTGCGCGGTCTTTGCGGCCTTGTCCTCCGCCTGGTCGGAGGGCAAGGCATTGCGCGCATACTGCCCCCAGGGGCATAACGAAAAGAGTATTGCATGGCATCTGGAACCGTGAACAATATGGACGGGCAGCGTTCGCTCGTCAAACGTCTCGGTTGGACGTTCCTGCTTCTGTGCTGCTACCGCATCGGCGTCCATGTGCCGGTGCCCGGTGTGAACACCGAAGCGCTCAAGGCCTTTGTGGACAGCATGGCGGGCACGCTTTTCGGCATGTTCGACATGTTCTCGGGGGGGGCGCTGTCCAACGTTTCCGTCTTTGCCCTCGGCGTCATGCCCTATATCTCGGCGTCCATCATCATGCAGCTGCTGCAGGTGGTCAGCCCGGACATCAAGCGCATGGCCAAGGAAGAAGGGCAGGCGGGGCGCCGCAAGATCACCCAGTATACCCGTTACCTGACAGTGCTCATCACCCTGGTGCAGGGGCTGGGCATTGCCGTGGGTCTCGAGTCCATGAGCAGCCCCACCGGCGCGTCCATCGTGCTTGATCCGGGCTGGAACTTCCGCATGATGACCATGATCACCTTTACCACCGGCTCCATGCTGGTCATGTGGTTTGGTGAACAGATCACGGAGCGCGGTATCGGCAACGGTATCTCGCTGATCATCTTCTGCGGTATTGTGGTGGGGATTCCGCGCGGCATCATGCAGTCCATCGAGCTTATCCGCTCGGGCAGCATGTCCATCTTCATTGCCATCTGCGTGGTGCTGCTCATGGCCGTGGTGCTGACTGCCATCGTCTTCATTGAACGGGCGCAGCGCCGCATCCCCGTGAGCTATGCCAAGCGCCAGATCGGCCGCAAGATGTACGGCGGGCAGAATACCCATCTGCCTCTGCGGCTCAATACCGCCGGGGTTATTCCGCCCATCTTCGCCTCGTCGCTGCTGCTTTTCCCGGCAACGGTGGGGCAGTTCGCCACCAATGAATACGTGAAGCGCGCGGCAGACTTCTTTGCCCCGCATTCCGTGATGTATAACGTTCTCTATGTGGCCCTCATCTTCTTCTTCTGCTACTTCTACACGGCCATCATCTTTGATCCCAAGGACATGGCCGAAAACCTGAAGAAGAACGGCGGCTTCATTCCGGGCATTCGTCCCGGGGAGAGAACGCAGGAGTATATTGACACGGTGCTTTCCCGCCTGACCCTGTCCGGCGGTGTCTACATTGCCATCGTGTCCGTCCTGCCCATGCTCATGTACAGCTGGTTCAATGTGCCGTTCTATTTCGGCGGCACCAGCCTGCTCATCCTCGTGGGCGTGGCCATGGACTTCATGAATCAGATTGAGTCTCACATGATTTCCAGTCAGTATCAGGGTCTCATGAACAAGGCCCGCAAGAGCGGCCGAATGTAAGACCGAAAGGATCTGACGGCATATGAAAAAGTATCAGGGTGCATTCATCAAGAACGAGCATGAAATTGCCCGCCTGCGCGAAGCCAATCGCATGGTGGCCAACATTCTCGATGCCATCGGCGACGAAGTCGCCCCTGGCCTGACGACGATGCGCTTTGAAGAGATAGCCCGCGACATGTGCGCGGACTACAAGGTGAAACCGGCCTTTCTCGGTTATTGCGGCTACCCCTATGCCACCTGCTGTTCCGTCAATGAGCAGGTTGTTCACGGTTTTCCTTCCCCGCGGCTGCTTGAGGAAGGCGATATCGTGAGCGTGGATATGGGCGTGGTGTTCGAGGGCTTCGTGGGCGATGCCGCGCGCACCTTTCCGGTGGGCAAGGTAAGCGACGAAGTCCGCCGGCTCATGCAGGTCACCGAGGAAAGTCTGTACGTGGGCATTGAACAGGCCCGCGCCGGGAATGATGTCTTTGCCATCGGCCGGGCGGTGCAGGCTCATGTGGAAGCGGCCGGTTTCGGAGTTGTGCGGCGCTTTGTCGGCCATGGTGTCGGCTCGCGCATGCACGAAAAGCCGGAAGTGCCCAACTTCAATCCGGGCATGCGGGGCCTGACCCTGCAGAACGGTATGGTCATCGCCATTGAACCCATGGTGACCATGGGAACCTATGAAGTGGACATTCTGGATGACGACTGGACAGCTGTGACACGGGACGGCAAGTGGGCTGCCCATTTTGAGCACAGCGTCGCCATCACGCATGACGGACCGCGCATCCTCAGCATCTCGGATCGCGGCCTGAACAAGCGGACGATAGGCAGTTGACAGAGTTATGAAAGATGGATAAAGGTTTCTGTTCCTGCCCGGATGCGGGCGTGAACAGCCCACAGGGCCCGGATTGCCGGCGCTTGTTGTGGCGCGAAAATTCGGGCTTGCAAGGTTCGACCTTGCCGCTAACTGGAGACGAATTATGAAAGTCAGACCTTCCGTCAAGAAAATATGCCCCAAGTGCAAGGTGATCCGGCGCAAGGGTGTGCTTCGAGTTATCTGCGAAAACCCCCGGCACAAGCAGCGCCAGGGCTAGGGCAGGAGACGTACTGTGGCGAGAATTGCAGGTGTTGATTTGCCTCGCGGCAAACGGGTGGACATTGCGCTCACCTATATTTATGGCATTGGCCGCACCACGGCCCTCAAGATTCTGGATACCACCGGGGTCAACTGGGAACGCAGCATTGACGACCTTTCCGCTGATGAAGTGAACGAGATCCGTAAGGAACTCGAACAGAACTACAAGGTGGAAGGCGATCTTCGTCGCGAAGTTTCCAGCAATATCAAGCGCCTCATGGATATCGGCTGCTACCGTGGCCTTCGTCATCGCCGCGGCCTGCCCGTGCATGGTCAGCGCACCCACACCAACGCCCGTACCCGCAAGGGTCCCCGTCGTGGCGCTGTGGGCAAGAAGAAGTAGCCTTTTACCGCTCCTTAGCGAGATTGAGGGATAGTAGTCATGGCCAGACCCAAGAAAGCGGTCAAGAAAAGAGAAAAGAAGAACGTGCCTGTGGGCATTGCCCATATCCAGGCCTCGTTCAACAATACCATCATTACCTTTACCGATACCCGTGGCAATGCCGTGAGCTGGGCCTCTTCCGGCCAGAGCGGCTTCAAGGGTTCGCGTAAATCCACGCCCTTTGCCGCTCAGGTGGCTGCCGAAACCGCTGCCCGCAAGGCGCAGGACAACGGCATGCGCACCGTGGGCATCTATGTGAAGGGTCCCGGTTCCGGTCGTGAAGCCGCCATGCGCGCCATTGCCGCCGTGGGCTTCCGTGTGGCTTTCATTCGTGATGTGACGCCCATTCCGCACAACGGCTGCCGGCCGCCCAAGCGCCGCCGCGTCTAGTGCCCTCCTTCAGGAAGTGGCATTTACCCAAGCAAGAGGATTCATAAATGGCCAAATATACTGAAGCCAAGTGTCGCATTTGCCGTCGTGAAGGCTGCAAGCTCTTCCTCAAGGGGGACCGTTGCTTTACCGACAAATGCGCCCAGGATCGTCGCCCCTATGCTCCCGGCCAGCATGGCCGTGCCCGCAAGAAGGTGAGCGAATATGCGGTGCAGCTGCGTGAAAAGCAGAAGACCCGCCGCAGCTACGGCATTCTCGAGCGCCAGTTCCGTGGCTACTTCGAGAAGGCCGAAATGCAGAAAGGCGTGACCGGCACCAACCTGCTGGTCATCCTTGAGCGTCGTCTGGACAACGTGGTGTACCGCATGGGCTTTGCCAATTCGCGCAACCAGGCCCGTCAGCTGGTCCGCCACGGCATCTTCACCCTCAACGGCCGCAAGGTGAACATTCCCTCCCTGCAGGTCCGTGTGGGCGATACCGTTGAAGTTCCCGAAAAGAACCGCAAGATTCCCGTGATTGCCGAAGCTCAGGAAGTGCTGGCCCGTCGTGGTTGCCCGGCCTGGCTGGAAGCGGACGGTGCGGCGTTCAAGGGTACCGTCAAGGCCCTGCCGCAGCGTGACGACATCCAGTTCCCGGTCAACGAGCAGCTGATCGTCGAACTGTACTCGAAATAAGGCGGGTGAGCCATGCTTAACAGACAGGGCGAACGCCTTATCAATTCGCGCAACTGGAACGAGCTGGTCAAGCCCGATCAGATTGTGCGTGATGATGATACGGCCAGCAGTACGCATGGCAAGTTCGTTTGCGAACCGCTGGAGCGCGGTTATGGCACCACCATCGGCAATGCCATGCGCCGCGTCTTGCTGGCCTCCCTCCAGGGTGCGGCCTTCGTGGCGGTGAAAATGAGCGGCGTGCAGCACGAGTTCACCACCATCCACGGCGTCCTGGAAGACGTGACCGATGTGGTGCTGAACCTCAAGCAGGTTCGCCTCTGCATGGATACCGACGAGCCGCAGCGTCTCACCCTTCGCGTGGATAAGAAGGGTGCTGTCACCGCTGCCGACATCGTGGAAAATCAGCACGTCACCGTGCTGAATCCCGAACAGCACATTGCCACTCTGACCGAGGACATTGTGTTCGAGATGGAGCTTGAAGTGCGTATGGGCAAGGGCTACGTGCCCGCCGATATGCACGATGGTCTGCCCGATGAAATCGGACTGATCAAGCTGGATTCCAGCTTCTCGCCGGTGCGCAAGGTGGCGTACACGGTGGAACAGGCCCGTGTTGGCCAGATGACCAATTACGACCGCCTCATTCTTGAAGTATGGACCGACGGCTCCGTCACCCCGGAAGATGCCATCGCCTACAGCGCCAAGATCATCAAGGACCAGATTTCGGTCTTTATCAATTTTGATGAACGCGTTTCCGGCGACAGTCATTCCGGCAGCAGCGACAACGGTGAGCTGAACGAACATCTGTTCAAGAACATTGACGATCTCGAATTGTCGGTTCGCGCGACCAACTGTCTGCGCAGCGCCAACATCTCGCTTGTGGGCGAGCTGGTGCAGCGCAGCGAGGCCGAAATGCTCAAGACCAAGAACTTTGGCCGCAAGTCTCTTGATGAAATCAAGAGCGTGCTGCTGGACATGGGTCTTGATTTCGGCATGCGCGTCGACAATTTTGAAAAGAAATACCAGGAATGGAAAAGGAAGCAGCAAAATGAGGCATAGCAACTCCGGCAGAAAACTTTCGCGCACGCCGTCGCACCGCAAGGCCCTGCTCCACAATCTCGCCAAGGCGCTCCTCATCCATGGCCGCATCCGTACCACGGAAATGAAGGCCAAGGAACTGCGCGGCGTGGTGGAACCTCTCATTACCCTTGCCAAGCGTAACGACCTGCATGCCCGTCGTCAGGCCTACCGCGTGCTGTGCGATCACGCGCTGGTGAAGCGTCTGTTTGACGAAATCGGACCCCTGTTCGCTGGCGTGCCCGGCGGCTACACCCGGATCATGAAGCTTGCCCTGCCCCGCAAGGGCGACAATGCTCCCATGGTCATCATCGAGTTCTCCCGTCAGGCCGACGCTGCCGCGCCTGCCGAAAAGACCGAAGCCTAGTTGTGTGCGCCTTGCGCACATGAACAGGGAAATCATGCGGGAGGGGCCGTCACGGTCCCTCCCCTTTTTTATGGCCCACGGGCATATCTTTTGTGCCTGGGACTGCAGCGCCCGGCGCGGGCGCGGCTCCCGGCAGCTGCACAAGGAGGGAACATGGAACTGCTGAGCAAGGCTCGTGCCGCTGGTTGAGCGGCCAAGGTGGCTCCAGGGGCCCTGGAGCGTATCATCAGCGCTGTTGCCGCGGGAATTCCCCCGCATCTGGAACGCCGCGTGCTGGCAGGGCGTGCCCGCAACGAGGATGCCGTGGTGCTCAGCGTGCCGGCGGGCAAGGCCCTTGTGCAGACCGTGGATGTGCTGGCACCTGTGGTCAATGATGCCTATGCCTTTGGCCGCATTGCCGCCGCCAATGCCCTGTCGGACGTCTATGCGCTGGGGGGTGAGCCGTGGTCGGCCATGAATATTTGTTGTTTTCCGCCGGAGCTGGCGCGCGAGGATCCAGAAGGCATTCTTTCCGGCGTGCTCCAGGGCGGACTGGATACGCTGGTGGAAGCCGGCGCCGTGCTGGCCGGCGGGCATACGGTGCAGGACGAGGAGCTGAAGTACGGTCTGGCGGTAACAGGCATCATTGATCCTGCACATATTGCCGTCAATTCCGGCCTGGCCCCGGGGCAACGCCTGGTGCTCACCAAGCCCGTGGGCACGGGCGTACTGTCCACTGGCGTCAAGGCGCACTGGGAGGACTGGGAGGAAAGCGAGGCCCTGCTGCGCCAGTGGTGTGGCAGGCTCAACCGCACCGGCGGCCGGATCATTGCCAGCCAGCGCCTGACGGCGGCCACGGATGTCACGGGCTTTGGCCTGGGCGGTCATGCGCTGGAAATGGCCCGGGCCTCGGGGGTATGCGTGGCCCTGGATGTGGAGCGTATCCCGCTGCTGCCGCATGCCGTGGACTATGCCCGCATGGGTCTCATTCCTTCCGGCAGCCATCAGAACCGGCAGTACTGTGCCTGCGACACCCGCAAGCTCCGTCCCCTGGACGAGGCGCTGGAAAGTCTGGTGTTTGATGCCCAGACTTCCGGCGGCCTGCTGCTGGCCGTATGGCCGGAACAGCTGGCCACGGTATGCCGGCAGCTGGAGGAGGCCGGCGATCTGGCCGCCTGTGTGGGCGAGGTGCTGCCGCTTGCGCCGGACGGGGCGCATCTGCTGCTGCGCTGACAGGGCGCGACTGACGGTCCGGGCGAGCAGGGGAACGTGAGGTGCTGGACAGCCTGGGGCACGGCGTCAGTCTGACGGTCCAGACGGGTAGGGAAACCTGCCTTGCCTTGCCTGGCATTTTACGGTAGTGTAATAAGACGGAGTATTTCGGGCATGAAGGTAGGAGCGCCGGCTTCGGCAGGCGTCCCGCACATGCCCTGACCATGCGAGAGTGGCGGAATTGGTAGACGCACTGGACTTAGAATCCAGCGGTTTATCCATACGGGTTCAAGTCCCGTCTCTCGCACCAGCACAATTATATCAACACCTTATACAAGACCAAGGCCCATTGGAGCATGGCTGCTATACCTCTCTGGGTAAGCAACCATCTGCAACCAATGGGCCTCTTGTTATACAAGGTGTACCACACCTCATACCACAGGCTTCGTCTGACAGTCTTCTCCAATGCTATTCTTCCACGTAGTGCAACCTAATCCCCTAGAAGGGTGGCTGCATGGCGTAAATCAGAGGGCGAGAAGTGTGCGTAACGCGCTGTGGTCGTTATGCTCGTGTGACCCATCCACTCTTTGATGATAGGCATGGACACCCCCGCCTGTGACAAGCGGGTGGCGCATGTGTGGCGGAGCATATGGGGAACGAACTGTGGGTCATCATCCATTCCCATATGATAACGGAGGATGCCCCACGGACGGCGCAACCAATCGTTGCTGCCCATGGGGAACAGCCTCCCGGTCCCGCCGCAGGTCAGCATCCTGCGCTCGATGATGGGACGTATCCGGGCCACGATGGGGACCGTGCGCGGATGGTGGTTCTTGGTCTTCCATCTCAATAGCCATGTATGGCAAGCGGGAGAGTAGTTGTTACGCAATTCCGACAGGATTTCATAAGCAAGCCAGAGTCCTGCGGGTACCCGTGCACGTCTATTTTAAAACCGCACCAGCCCTCATAGTCATGGAGTGCCCATTCTTCGGCGGGCAGGCCGCTTTCCTTGGCAGTAGGGGAAGCGTCAAGCATGGCGAAAATGGCAGGCAGTATGTCGTCAATGCTGGAAAGACGGTCAAAGTCAATCCAGGCACCATGCAGGACACCAATGTTGTAATCAGACAGAGAATCAACATAGATGCAAAAGATTTAATATTCAGAGTTAGAAGCGGAAGCAGAGGAAGCGATAGGCATGTCATTTCTCCTTAAAACAGAAAAGCCCGCCTGGGATGAAACCTAGACGGGCTTATGGTTTTGTGTTTACTGGTTATCTAGCTAGCGGGATGAAAGATAGCCCGCTGCGATACCAATTATTCCAACAACAAAAATGAAGATGAAAACAGCGGTCATATTATTTTCCTTTGGTGAACAGGTTTGCAATTGCTCCAAAAACAAAAGAACATACCGCTGCGCTTAAAGATGCCGTTAAGTCTTCTTTTTGGAAAATTGTCAAGCCAACACCCACAACAGCGAGATTTGAAAGGAAACCAGCAGAATAGTTTGCCAGTTTCTCAAGTGTCCTTTTGTATTTTTCCTACATGCTTTTCTTTTCTCTCCTGTCTGTTTCATGTTCCAATACTTTTTTCCCTGTGTCAATTTTACCTTTGTGTCCCTATGGCCACACGGCAGAGGCTCCAGACAGGCCGGAATTGGCCTCCAGAGTCTTCACAATGAAGTGGGTTCACCAACTGCTCGTCAGAAGGGAACCTGGCGGGCCAGACGGGACGCTGTAGTCACGGTTGGGCAGGGCGTTATAGAGGCTCTGCTCGGTCTGCGGGGTACCCAGGTAGATGATGCGCCCGCCGGGCTTGAGGATGGCGTCAAACTCCTTGACGGCCTCGGAGAGCTTGTCGCGCATCATCTGGGTGTAGGCGTTGTTGGGCACCTCGATGTCGTCGGCGATGATGATGTCGGCGCGGCCTCCGGTAATCTGGCTGAAGATGCCCTTGCTGGTGACGCTGGGGGCCTGGTCTGGCTTGGCCGGGGCCACGTCGAAGGAGAGCTTGGAGCAGCGCTGCTCTGCCCTGGGGATGAGGCATTGCAGGATGGGGATGTCGTTGATGAGCCGCAGGCAAAACGAGGTGAAGTTGTCGGCCCGGTCCTTGGAGGCCGAGAGCACCATGAACTTGCACTGCGGGTCCCTGCGCAGGCTCCAGACCACGAAGGCCGCCGTAATCCAGCTTTTGCCCACGCCACGGAAGGCTTCGGTCACGCTGCGGCGGGGGCCATACTGGAGCCAGCGGGCGATGTCGAGCTGGACAGGGGTGGGGTCAGGCAGGCCGAGGTGCCGCCAGACCAGGACGAGAAAGGTGCGGAAATCCCGGAGCTTGTCCGGCAGGGGAGGGAACTGGGGGGATAGGCTGTTGCTGCTTGCCATGGTTCGTGACCTCAAAAAAAAAATCCCCGCAGGTGCCGCAAGGACACCCACGGGGATGGTCGAAGGTTCTGGGGGATGGTCGCTAGTTGAGCAGACCGGTGCTGTCCTGCCCGTCTGCGTCGTCATCGAAGGAGGGCAGGTTTTTGGTGATGTCGTTGATGACGGGGTTCTCGCTGCCCACGCAGTCGATGCCATTGTCCTTCAGGAATTGCCTGATGACATTCAGCTCGCTGGAGGTGAGAGGCTCCCCGGAAGTGAGGCGGGCACTGAAGTTTTGGGACAGCAGGCCGTGAAGGCCCGCCAGCTCGGCTTCGGTGCCGCGTTTGGTTTGTTCGGACATGGTGGTCGTTCCTTGGTCGTGGTCGTCGTATGTTGTGGAATCGGGAAGGAGGGACGATGAACGCCCCGCCTTTCCTTCGTTTGCTTGAAAGGAGCGGGGCCTTGCTGTAGGGTGATTCTTGGTATGTCGTTCCCTTGCTGTGTGTTCAAAGGCAGAGAGACACCAGTGCAAAGGAGAGATGCCCATGAATCAGACGTTCGTGGATTTTTGCATCCAGGTCCTCGCGAACCTGTTTGCTGAAGTCCTGAAGCGGCTGCTCATGATGGAGTTCTAGCCGTCATACGGATATGGAAAGGCCCCTGACGGCGGGGCAACGCTATCAGGGGCTGTCCTTAATTGACCCTAACCGGCAAGGGACGGCTCCCGTAGTGGGAGAACATACCCACAATCTTTGCCGGGGCGAAGGGTGTTAGCAGCACTCTTCGCCTTTTTCTTGGAAAAGCATAGACACCACTTGGCAAAAAGGCAACTATTTTCACATCCGCAGACTTAGCGCCTCGGTTCCGCCAAGGGCAGCCGAGGTGATGGCCCAGAGTATCCTGTCTGTCCATTTACTGTTGCTCCAGCTCTTGGCCTGTTCCAGTTCCACGGTGCGGAGGCGTTCGCTGATTTCCTTGAGGGAATTGCGAGTGATGATGGCCTGCTCCCGTAACGGCAACAGGGAGGGCATGCCTTGGCAGGGGCAAAGGGCCGCCGCAATGGTGCTGCCGGCTTCGGGGCAGAAGGGGCCTGTCTGCTCTTGTATTGAACGGCCCTTTGTGGTAGCAGTGACGGTTACCTTCACGAAGGACCGGCAGGCCCGCGTCTGCTGTGGCGCCGGGGTCGTGCGGAAGGAAGCAAAAAACGCCAAAGGAGCGCCCTGTGGAATATACCATTGAAGAACTTTCGCCGGTAAAGAGGAAACTCAGCATCACAGCTGATGCCAAGGATGTGGACGCCGCCATTGATGCGGCTGTCGCCCGGTACCGCACCTCCATCCAGATTGACGGTTTCCGCAAGGGCAAGGTTCCGGCTTCCGTCGTGGAAAAGCGCTATAAGGATCATATCTACATGGAAGCCCGGCAGGATATGATCAACGGCCAGGTGGCCGATACGCTGGTGCAGCTGCATCTGGAGCCGGTTTCCGGCATTCAGTTTACCGAAGAGGCCGCCGATATGGTGCGCGGCAGCGGCCTGAGCTATACGGTGGAATTTGAAGTGCTGCCGGCCTTTGACCTGCCTGCCTATGAGGGCATGGAAGTGGAAAAGGACAAGGTGGTGGTCAAGGATGAGGAAGTGGATGCCGTGCTGGAACGCATCCGCCGTGACCGCGCCGAGCTGATCCCCGTGGAAGGCGAAGGCCCGGCCACCGACGGCCAGATTGCCACCATCAGCTTTGAGGCCTTCGAGGACGGCAAGCCCGTGGAAGACCTCAAGACCGAAAATTTCGACCTGCCTCTGGGTGAAGGGCAGGCCATGGACGATTTCGAAAACCTGGTCAAGAGCGTCAAGGTGGGGTGCACCGGCGAAAAGGACATCACCTTCCCGGACAATTTCCCGGCCCGCAATCTGGCCGGCAAGACCCTTTCCATCAAGGTCACCGTGCATGCCATCAAGGACCGCAAGCTGCCTGAACTGACGGACGAACTGTTCAAGAGCATGGGGGTGGAAAGCGTGGACAAGATGCGCACCTCCATTCGCGAAAGCTATGCCCGCAGCCGCGAAAATACGGCGCGCAGCGCTGCGCAGAAAAAGATGCTGGATACCATGCTCAAGGGGCTGGAATTTGCCCTGCCCGAAAGCCTGCTGGACTTCCAGGAACGTACCCTCATTGCCGAAATGAGCGCCCGCATGGAAGCGCAGGGCCAGAAGCTGTCTGACCTTGGCAAGAGCGAGGAAGAGCTGCGCAAGGACGTGCGGAAGCAGGCCGAGCAGCTGACCCGCATGCAGGTGCTGCTCCTGGCCATTGCGCACAAGGAAGGCCTGCGGGTGACCCAGCCGGAACTGGACAACCATCTGTACCGCATCTGCCTGCAGAATGGGGAAGACTTCCACAAGGTGCGCGAAGCCTACGAGCGTTCCGGCATGATGAGCGCCATGCGCGACCGCCTGCTGGCTGACAAGGCCATGGAAGCCGCCTATGCCAAGGCTTCTGTCAAGGAAGTGGAACCCCTGGAAGAGCTGAAGCCCACCCACAAGGTGCCGGCTGCCCAGTAACGGGACGCACGCATTCCCTTGCCGTCTGACGCCGCGTCCGAAAACGGGCGCGGCGTTATTGGATTTTTTCGGCCGGCCGCGCGGCATGCCGCCGCGTGCAGGGCCACGCCCTTCTTACCGGAGAACACGAGGTCAGCCCATGTCCTACGTCCCCTATGTTGTCGAAAATACGGGCCGCTCGGAACGCACGTACGATATCTATTCCCGCCTGCTCAAGGACCGCATCATCCTGTTGAGCACGGAAGTGACCGATGCCGTGGCATCGAGCATCTGCGCCCAGCTGCTCTTCCTGGAATCGCAGGACCCGGAGCAGGAGATCAATCTGTACATCAATTCTCCCGGCGGTTCCGTGACAGCCGGTCTGGCCATCTATGATACCATGCGCTATATCACCTCCCCGGTGACCACGGTCTGCATGGGCCGGGCGGCCAGCATGGGGGCCTTTTTGCTGGCCGCCGGCAGGAAGGGCATGCGCTTTGCCCTGCCCAACAGCCAGATCATGATTCATCAGCCGCTGGGCGGCTATCAGGGGCAGGCCTCGGACATTGAAATCCATGCCCGCGAAATTCTGCGCCTCAAGGAGAACCTCAATCGCATGCTGGCCGAGAATACGGGCCAGCCTTACGAGGCCATTGTGGCCGCCACGGAACGCGACAACTTCCTGACTTCCGAAGAGGCCCGGAAGCTGGGCATCATCGACCGCGTGCTGACTTCCCGCCGCGATCTCGAGGAAATGAAATAAGATGGCAAATGACACCACTTCCCGCACTGACGAGCCGCTGCGCTGCTCGTTCTGCGGTCGCTCCGAGCATGAAGTCAAGAACCTCATCGTGCAGGACAATGCCCGTATCTGCGACCAGTGCATCAAGGCATGCAGCGATATCATCGCCCGTGACCAGCTGCATAACGATGACTCGCCGGACCGTCTGCTTTCGCCGCAGGAGATCAAGGAACGACTGGACGAATACGTCATCGGCCAGCACGAGGCCAAGAAGATTCTGTCCGTGGCGGTGCACAACCACTACAAGCGCGTCTTCTTTGCCGATGCCCTCGGCGATGACGTGGAGCTGGAAAAGAGCAATATCCTGCTGGTGGGGCCTTCCGGCAGTGGCAAGACCCTGCTGGCCAAGACCCTGGCCAGGATTCTGCGCGTGCCCTTTGCCATTGCCGATGCCACGACCCTGACCGAGGCCGGCTACGTGGGCGAGGATGTGGAAAACATCCTGGTGCAGCTGCTCCAGAATGCGGACTACGATCTGGAAGCCGCCAGCAAGGGCATCATCTACATTGACGAAATCGACAAGATTTCCCGCAAGAGCGACGGCCCCTCCATCACCCGCGACGTTTCGGGAGAAGGGGTGCAGCAGGCCCTGCTCAAGATCATTGAAGGCACGGAGGCCAATATCCCGCCCAAGGGGGGGCGCAAGCATCCCCAGCAGGAATTCATCCGCATGAACACCAGCAATATTCTGTTCATTGTGGGCGGGGCCTTTGTGGGACTGGACAAGATTGTGGAATCACGCATGTCCGGCGGGTCCATGGGCTTTGGCGCCCATGTGCATCACAGCAAGAACATGCCCCTGTCCGAGCTGCTGGACAAGATCCATCCGCAGGACCTGGTGCAGTTCGGCCTCATTCCCGAATTTGTGGGCCGCATTCCCATCATCACCCATGTGGATGAACTGGATGAACCCGACCTCATACGCATCCTCACCGAACCCAAGAATGCCCTGGTGCGGCAGTACCAGAAGCTCTTTGAGCTGGACAACGTGCACCTGCGCTTTACGCCCAATGCGCTCAAGGCCATTGCCCACAAGGCCATCGAGCGCAAGACCGGTGCCCGCGGCCTGCGCAATGTGATGGAGCGCATCATGCTGGACATCATGTTCCGTCTGCCATCCATGCCCAATGTGAAGGAATGCCTTATCAATCAGGCTGTCATTGAAAAAGGCAAGGAACCTGTGCTGCTCTATGGCGAAGACGGGGCGCCCGCAGCGGCCGGCGGAGACGGGCAGGCATCCTAGGCCAAGGGCGGCGGGGCAGGCCCGTCTGCCCCGTGACGGCATGCTCAGAAGAACCGGGCGCGCCATGCTGCGGCATGGACGCGCCCTCTGGTACCGGAGACGTTTCCGGTCATGATTTTGTGGTTGCGGTCGCCCCGGCGGCTGCGATACGGCGCCCGGTTCTGGCCCGGGCGCGGAGGAATCTCCTATGTCCGAATCCGTACGCGCTGCCAAGGTGCAGATATTGCCACTGATGCCCCTGCGGGAAGTGGTCATGTTTCCGCGTTCCATCATGCCGCTCTTTGTGGGGCGAGAGGCGTCCATCAAGGCCATCGAGGCCGCGCAGAGCGCCTACGGAAAAAGCATTTTTCTGGTGACGCAGCGCGAGGCCGATGTGGAGCGCCCCGGTGCGCAGGACCTGTTCCCCGTGGGGGTGGTCTGCCGGCTGCTCCAGATGCTGCGTCTGCCCGACGGCACCATCAAGGTCCTGTTCGAGGGCCTGCACCGCGCCGCGTGGACCGCGCTGGAAACGGACGGCCCCTGCCCGCTGGTGCAGATCAGCTCCGTGCAGGAAAGCGAGAGCCGCCCCGAGGAGCGCGAGGCCCTGGTGCGCGCCGTGCATGAGGCTGTGGAGGAATTTGCCAAAGCCAACAAGAAGATGTCGCCGGAGGCCGTACAGGCCATCAGCGCCCTGAAGGACGCCGGCGCGCTGGCCGATGCGGTGCTGCCCCATCTCAAGGTGGAGTATCGCAAGAAGCAGGAAGTGCTGGAAGAGACGGACGTGACGGCCCGCCTGGAAAAGGTCTATGCCTTTTTACAGGGTGAAGTGGCCGTGGCCAGCATGGAAAAGCGCATCAAGAATCGCGTCAAGGTGCAGATGGAGCGCAACCAGCGCGAGTACTATCTCAATGAGCAGATCAAGGCCATCAACAAGGAAATGGGCCGGGAAGATGATCCGCAGGCCGAGATGGACGAGCTGGAAAAAAAGCTGAAGGCACGCAACATGCCCGCAGAGGCCAGCGAACGGGCGCTTTCCGAAATCAAGAAGCTGCGCGTCATTCCCCCGTCTGCCGCGGAATATACGGTGGTGCGCAACTATGTGGACTGGCTGCTGGACCTGCCCTGGAATGACCTCAAGGAAGTGGATATCGATATCCACAAGGCCAGGGCCATTCTGGACGGCGATCACTACGGGCTGGAAAAGCCCAAGGAGCGCATCCTCGAATATCTGGCCGTGCAGAAGCTCTCCAACGGCCTGCGCGGTCCCATTCTCTGCTTTGTGGGGCCGCCCGGCGTGGGCAAGACCTCCCTGGCCCGCTCCGTGGCCCGCGCCACAGGGCGCGAATACGTGCGTCTGTCCCTGGGCGGCGTGCGGGACGAGGCCGAAATCCGCGGGCATCGGCGTACCTATGTGGGGGCGCTGCCGGGCAAGATCATCCAGTCGCTCAAGCGGGTGAAGTTCAACAATCCCCTGTTCTGCCTGGATGAAGTGGACAAGATGAGTTCCGACTTTCGCGGCGACCCGGCGTCGGCGCTGCTGGAGGTGCTGGACCCGGAACAGAACAATGCCTTCATGGATCATTATCTGGACCTGGACTATGATCTGTCCAAGGTCTTCTTCATCACCACGGCCAATTCCCTGGACGCCATCCCCATGCCCCTGCTGGACCGCATGGAGATTATCGAGCTGAACAGCTACCTGGAAACGGAAAAGCTGCACATCGCCCGGAATTTCCTGCTGCCGCGACAGATCGAGGAACATGGGCTGCGGGACTTCAATATCCGCCTTTCCGACAATGCTCTGCTGGAAATCATTCGTTCCTATACCTGGGAGGCCGGGGTCCGCAATCTGGAACGGGAAATTGCTGCCCTGTGCCGCAAGACGGCCATTCGCCTGGTGGAGGAAAAGGACCACAACAAGTGCGTGACCATATCCCGTCAGAGCCTTCCCTCGCTGCTGGGCGTCAAGCGCTACCGGCACGAGGAGCGCGAGAATGAATCGCAGGTGGGCGTCTGTGCCGGCCTGGCCTACAATCAGCGCGGCGGTGAAATTCTGCTGGTGGAAACCAGCCTCATGAGCGGCAGCGGGCAGGTGGTGACCACCGGCCATCTGGGCGATGTCATGAAGGAATCTGCCCGTGCGGCCCTGAGCTATGTGCGCTCCCGTGCGGACATCCTGGGGCTGGACCCGCATTTCCACAGCAAGGTGGACATTCATGTGCATGTGCCGTCCGGCGCCACCCCCAAGGACGGGCCGTCTGCGGGCATCACACTGGCCACCTCCATCACCTCGGCCCTGCTGGGCATTGCCGTGCGCAACGATGTGGCCATGACCGGCGAAATTTCCCTGCGCGGCCGGGTGCTGCCCATCGGCGGCCTGCGGGAAAAGCTGCTGGCCGCCCGGCGCAGCGGCATCAAGCGGGTCATCATGCCGCGCGATAATGAAAAGGACCTGCGGGACGTGCCGGACGAGGTCCTGCGGGACCTGGAAATCCTCTTTGTGGACCATGTGGACGAGGTGCTGCCCCTGGCCCTGGACGCGCCGGAGGACGTCATCTTTTCCGGCCGGGACACGGCGCGCCCCCTGTATCTTTCCCTGCGTGCCGGCGCAAGCGCGCCGGAAGAGGCGGCCTCGGCCACGCATTAGGGCGCGTTGACACCAGGCTTGCCTACTAGTCCACGGCAATACCCCATAGCGGCAACGCCTGTTCTGTGATGCAGGTCTGCCGGGCGCTTCCGTGCGCCCTGGACACGCGCGCCGGGGAAGGGGAATGTTTCTTTCCTGGAAGCGCGGCTGCGAGCCAGGAATGTTCTGGGCATGCCGAAAAATCTGCACAGCGCACGGCCATGTGGCCAGCGAGGGGCGCGGTCCGTTCCTGAAGAGCGGACCGCGCCCCTCGTTTTGTGACGGGAGAACGGGCAAAAGGCCGGAGCAGCCTAGGACAGTTGCAGGAGCAGCATGCCGCAGATCAGCAGCGCCATGCCCGCAAAGGCGCAGGGACGCAGCGTCTGCCGGAAGAAGAACCAGCCTCCCAGAGAGGTGCCCAGTATGCCAAAGCTGCCCCACATGGCATAGGCCACGGAAAGGTCCATCCAGCGCACCACTTCGGACAGGCAGAAAAAGGCCAGTCCCACGCAGAGCAGGGCGCCCACACCGTAAAGCCGCCGGCGAAAGCCGTCACTGTGGGCCAGCAGCAGATTGGCCAGCACATCCAGCGCCGCGGCGCCAATGAGCAGGAGAACAGGCAGAAGCATGCTCATGACCTGTTCTCCTTCTGCGTCGTTGTGCCCTGGCTGGTTCCGTGATGGACCAGCATGGCACCGCCCAGGACGCAGCAGAGGCCCAGCAGGCGCTGCGCCGACAGATGTTCCCCCAGCACAAGTATGCCGGACAGGGTTACCAGGGTCAGGCCCATGGCTTCCCAGAAGGCAAAGGCCACGCCCACGGGCAGGCCGGTGGTGGACAGGGACAGGCAGTAGTAGGACAGGCCGATGCACAGCCACATGAGCACCAGCCCCAGCAGAGAGGCATGGGCAAAGGCCCAGTCATGGGAAAGTTTCATGAGGGTGGATCCGCCCACTTCCAGCACAATAGCTGCCAGCAGGCACATCCAGTGATAGGGACGTACAGGAGACATGATGACCTCGCGTTGCAGGAGACGGCCCGCACCGTAAGCGCGGGCATGACGGTATGCGGCGCATGCCATGGCATGCGCCCTGAGGAGCTGTCAGTACGCGGGGACGACTAGAGGAAGGAACGCCAGTAGCGTTCACGATGACAGGCCAGAACGGCCCGGAAAAGGGGGAAAAATCTGCCGGAAAGCATGGATGTGAGCATAGGGGGACTGCCTTTTTCCGTCAAGCCTCCTGCGCGGTCGGCGCCTCATGGCGTGGTGTGCTGTGCGTTTGCGGCGGACCGGTGCGGGGAGAAGGCGGCGGTGCGTGCTGGCCCCTCCCTGCGGGTGTGTGCCGTGACGCAGCAGAACGGGGGAAAGGCGCGCTCGTACAGGTGCGTCCTTTCCCCCGAAAGCGTTTGTGGTGTGATCCGGGAATGCGCCCGGCCTGGGGCCTGTTACCCCTCTTCGCTGCCTGTTTGGGGGAAGGGAAAGCCCTCCGCCGGCGCGGGAGCGGGTTTCCCTTCCCCCAACCCCCCATCCCTTCCCCAGCGCACTTTTACCGGGGGAAGAGCTTGGGACACAAGGACTCTCTCCCCTAAAGGCACGCGGAGTGTATACGGGATATTTGCTTTATCTGTTGAAATTATTTGTAAAATTCGTTGTTAACAAACGTTAGTCCTGTTGTGCGGCAAGCCAGCGGTTGGCCTCGGCCAGATTCAGGGTGCCTTCATACAGGGCGCGGCCGCTGATGGCGCCCTGCAGATGGGCCGTGCGGCTGAGAGGGTAGAGGGCCTGCACATCGGCCAGCGTGGCCACGCCGCCGGCCGCGATGACCGGCACGGAGGAGGCCCGGGCCAGATGCTCCAGGGCCGTCAGGTTGACCCCGCTCTGCATGCCGTCACGCTCGATGTCCGTATAGATGATGAAGGCTGCGCCGTCGCCCAGCAGGCGGGGCAGAACGTCGTCCACGGTCATGCCGGCATCGGCCACCCAGCCCTTGGTCTTGAGGCGTCCGCCCTCGGCATCCAGCGAAACGCCAATGCGCCCCGGAAAGCGGGCGCAAAGCGCGGCAAAGGCCTGAGGCTGTTCCAGAGCCAGGGTGCCGATGATGAGGCGTTCCACCCCGGCATCCAGATAGGCCTGGGCGATGTTCTGGTCACGGATGCCTCCGCCAAGCTGCACGGGAATGCTCAGGGCCTCGCAGATGCGTTGCACGATGTGGCGGCTTCTGGGCAGGCCGTCAAAGGCGCCGTCCAGGTCCACCACGTGCAGCCAGCGTGCGCCCTGGTCCTGCCAGTGGCGCGCGGCGGCCACAGGGTCCGGAGAAAAGACCGTGCTGTCATGGGCACGGCCCTGACGCAGGCGGACGGCCTTGCCGTCCTGAATGTCCACAGCGGGAAAGATGATCATAGGGTAAAGTCCTTTACAGCCTTGAGCATGGCTTCGCGGGCCAGTTCCTCGGCCGTGGCCCAGCCGCCCTTGCGCTTGAAGAAGTCGCCGATTTCCAGCAGGTTGCTGGTCAGTCCCGACTGTTCCACATCATAGACGGAACGGGCGGTAACAGCGCCTTGCTTGATGTTGAGCAGGAAGAATTCGCAGCGCACATGCGCCGCCCGGGTAACGCCGGCGCGGGAGCCTTCGCGCTGATGCCAGTCCAGAATCTGGGGGATGATGAGCAGGTCGGCATCAAGGGTGCGGGCAAAACTGATCCAGTGGGGCAGTGCCTGCGGCTGGTTTGAGGTATGAAAGCGCATCTTGTCGGGCAGGTTCTTGCCCGGCGGAATGAAGAGATACTGGCGCTTGGTTTGGGTCAGGAGCACATCCCGCATGGTCCGGTCCATTTCTGCCAGCAGGTCCGGGGCAATGCGGCCCTGGGGTTCGGGCAGATAGCCCATGATGAGCTGACTGGTGCTGGTGGGCTGGGAGAAGGGGGCCACCGCAATGCGATAGGTCTGGGACAGGGTGCGGGGAACATCGGCCGTGCTGCGGGGCTTGCGGGCACAGGCCGTGAGGGCCAGAGCCAGGCAGAGCACAAGCAGGGTCGTCAGGGTGATGAAACGGGATCGCATCAGTCTAAACCTCCCTTGGTGCTGCGCACAACGGCGCCGGTTCGGGCAACGGCCTGGCGCAGGGCAAGCCCCAGCCCCTTGGCAACGGATTCCAGCAGATGGTGCCCGTTCTTGCCGTACAGAAAGGATACGTGCAGATTGCAGCGGGCGCTGCCGGCAAAGGCCTTGTAGTATTCCCGCCACAGGTCCTTTTCCTCGCCGCCCAGCACAGGGGGCAGCAGTTCGTCGCCACGCCATTCCAGCCAGGCGCGCCCGGAAAGGTCCAGGGTCACTTCCGTGAGGGCCTCGTCCATGGGAACCCGGCCAAAGCCCACACGCTCGATGCCTTTGCGGTCCCCCAGGGCTTCCAGAACGGCCTGCCCCAGCACGATGCCCACATCCTCGGCGCTGTGGTGGGCATCAATGTGCAGGTCTCCCTTGCAGCGCAGGGTCAGGTCCATGCCGGCCCAGAAGAAGGTCAGCGTCAGCATGTGATCCAGCAGGCCGAAGCCGGTGGCAATGTCGGTCTGGCCGGTGCCGTCCAGGCAGAGTTCCAGCCGGATGTCGGTTTCGGCGCTCTGACGGCTGCGGGCAGCCGTGCG
Source organism: uncultured Desulfovibrio sp. (assembly GCF_944324505.1). NCBI lineage: Bacteria > Pseudomonadati > Thermodesulfobacteriota > Desulfovibrionia > Desulfovibrionales > Desulfovibrionaceae > Desulfovibrio > uncultured Desulfovibrio sp. The sequence goes on along the minus strand of NZ_CALUWO010000001.1, from coordinate 249,523 downwards.
CGGCGGCAGAGGCGGATTAGTCATGGGGCTTCTCGCTGCGGCTGGTGTCTGGCGTTCCGGCATCCCCGTCCGGGGTGCGCTTGTCCGCCGGGGCGGTGTCAGGGCTGTCATCCGCCGGCGTATCCGGTGTTTCCGCGGCAGCGGGCACGTCATTCCACGTGCCGTCGGGCATGCGGGAAACCTTCTTGGGATTGCTGGGGGTGAACACGCTGGGCCAGGGTTCCGGCTCGCTGCTGGCGGCGGGTTCGGGAGTGTCTTCCGCTTCGGCGGCGGGCTTCGGCTTTTTGCCGAAGGTAGCTGCCACCAGCACGCTGAACTCATAGAGAATCAGCATGGGAATGGCCATGAGCAGCTGCGACACCACGTCCGGCGGCGTGAGAATGGCCGCCACAATGAAGATGCCCAGAATGGCGTAGCGGCGGGCCTGCCGCATGCGGGCTGCGGTGAGCACACCCATGCGGGCAAGAAAGAAGGAGAACAGCGGCATCTCGAAAATGACGCCAAAGGCCACAAGCAGCTTGAGCACAAAGTCCACGTAATCGCTGATACGAGGGGTGACCTGTATCATGTCTGTGGAATAGCTCATGAAGAACTGGAAGGCAAAGGGGAAGACGATGTAATAGCAGAACAGCGCCCCACCCACAAAGAAGACCGCCGAAATGACAGCCACAGGCACAATGAAGAGTTTTTCCTCCTCATAGAGACCCGGTGAGATGAAGGCCCATACTTGATAGAAAATAAAGGGGCTTGCCACAAAGAGGCCGGCCACAAAGGCCACGAACATGCGGATGAAGAAGGCTTCGGGCATGCTGGTGTAGATGGCGTTGCCGCCGGCGGGCAGGGCAGCCAGGAGCGGTTTGACCAGAACGCCGAAGATGGGTTCCACAAAGGCCCAGCAGACGCAGAAGCCCAGAGCCGCGGCAATGAAGCAGCGCACCAGGCGCCAGCGCATTTCATTGAGATGATCCAGGAGGCCCATGGGCTTTTCCGCATCATCTTCCTGCGCCGTTTCGTCCGCAGGCGGCACGGGCGGCTCGCTGCCGCCATTACCGTCAGCGGGCACAGCGGCTGACGCGGCCGCAGCGGCCGGCACATCAGTCCCGGCGGTATCTTCTGCCGCGGGAGCGGTCCGGTCGTCGCTGTCGTCGTGGTCGGCCCGGTCGGCCCGGTCAGGATGGTCGGCATGATCGGCGTCGTGCTCCGCTTCGTCCGCGGCCGCTGTGTCGTCGGACAGGGAAGGATCGATGGCCTCTTCTGTCTCCGTGGTCACGGCATCAGAGGAGGTCGGGGGCTTGCTGTCCTCCGGGGCGGTCTCTGTCGTGCTGTCCTGTACAGCGTGGGGGTCAGGCGTGGCAGCCGCGTCATGCCCAGGCGCTTCCAGGGCATCATCGCCGGCCGCGGGTGCGTCGGCCGGGGATTCATCCGGGGTTTCGGCTGTGGCCTCGGCCGGGGATTCCGCCTCGGGCTGGTGTTCGTCCTGTTGTGCATCGCTCCGCCCCAGGGCACTCATGGCTTCCGTGGCCGAGCGGATGGCCGCATAGTCAATATCCGGGCCTTCCGTGTCCCGGGACGGCGCCGAAGCCGTCGGAGACGCCGTTTCGTCCTCCCGGGCCGGAGGCGTCAGCAGGGAATCCTTGGTGCTCATGCCTGCTCCTTGCCGGCAGGGGCCGCCGTCTGCGTGCTGTTGCCTTCGGCGGCGGCCTTGGTGCGGGCCACGCTCTGCGCCAGCGGACTGTCAGCCGGTGCCTCCTGGCCCTGGCCGGCCGGCGTGGCCGTGGTTTCCAGGGTTTCCGTTGCGGGCCTGCTGGCGGTGGTCGTGGCGGAAGTGCTTCCGGCCTGGGGCCCTGTGCCGGCAGCGGCCTGGGAGGGCGTGGTATTGTCAGCGCTCGAGCGCTGCTTTTCCTCTTCTTCCTCGCGGGCTACTTCCGCATTGAGGGTGCGCTGAAAATCGGTGGAGACGCGGCGGAACTCGCCAAGCGCCTTGCCCAGCGAGCGACTGACCCCGCTGAGGCTTTTGGGACCAAGCACCACCAGTGCCACCAGCAGGATCACCAGAAGTTCCGTGCTGCCGATGCCGAACATGTAACCCCCTTATGATGTATGCAATCAGAATGAATATCTGTCAGAAACGGGCCGCCCGTGCGCTGTCATACCAGCCGGCGGAGACCATACAGGGCTAACAGGTTAGCCCAGCCGGGGCATGTTGTAAAGCCGGCTGTCCGGCGGACAGGTCTCCTTGCGGCAGGGCAGGGCGCAGCACGCAAAACGGCCCCCCGGAAACGGAGGGCCGTGTCATGCGGTTTTATTCCCACTCGATGGTGCTCGGCGGTTTGGAGGACACGTCGTAGACCACGCGGTTGACGCCCTTGACTTCATTGATGATGCGGCCGGACATGCGGGCAATGAGGTCCGCTGGCAGGCGTGCCCAGTCGGCGGTCATGGCATCCACGCTGTCCACCACGCGCAGGGCGATGACGTGTTCGTAGGTGCGGCCATCGCCCATGACGCCCACGGTCTTGAGGGGCAGCAGCACGGCAAAGCCCTGCCAGACCTTGCGGTACCAGCCCGATTCGCGCAGTTCTTCCTGCACGATCTTGTCGGCCTGGCGTAGGATGTTCAGGCGGTCTTCGGTGATCTCGCCCAGCACACGGATGGCCAGACCGGGGCCAGGGAAGGGATGGCGCCAGACAATGGAGTCGGGCATGCCCAGCTCGGCGGCCACTTTGCGCACCTCGTCCTTGAAGAGTTCGCGCAGGGGTTCCACCAGTTTGAGATTCATGGTTTCGGGCAGGCCGCCCACGTTGTGGTGGCTCTTGATGACCGCGCTGGGACCCTTGTGCGAAACGGATTCGATGACATCGGGATAGAGGGTGCCCTGGGCCAGAAATTCCACTTCGGGCAGTTTTTTGGCCTCTTCATCAAAGATGTCAATGAAGGTGTGGCCGATGATCTTGCGCTTCTTTTCCGGGTCTTCCACGCCCTTGAGCAGATCAAGGAAGCGCTTCTGGGCCTGCACAAAGGTCAGGTTCAGGTCGAAATGTTCGCGCAGGTAGCTCACCACCTGTTCGCCCTCATTGAGGCGCAGCAGGCCGTTATCCACAAAGATGCAGTGCAGACGGTGGCCGATGGCCTTGTGCAGCAGCACGGCCACCACGGTGGAGTCGATGCCGCCGGAAAGGGCGCAGACCACATGCTTGTTGCCGATTTTTTCGGCCATTTCCTTGACCACGCGCTCCACAAAGGAGGACATGCTCCAGTCCGGCGTGATGCGGCAGATCTTGAAGAGGAAATTGCGCAGCATGCGTTCGCCGTCCACACTGTGGTGCACTTCGGGATGGAACTGCACGGCGTAGATGCGGCGCTTTTCATCCGCCATGGCTGCCACATCGAGGGTGGGCGTGCGCCCGGTGACCGTAAAGCCGGGGGGCGGCGCCATGACCTTGTCCCCGTGGCTCATCCAGACCCGGCTGGGGACTGCGGGATTCAGACCGTCCCAGAGGGCGCAGGGCGCCGTGAGGGTCAGATCGGCCGGGCCGTATTCCCGGGTTTCGGACTGGGCCAGACAGCCGCCAAGATTCTGGGCCAGCAGCTGCATGCCGTAGCAGATGCCCAGCACCGGCACGCCCAGTTCCAGCAGCCCCCTGTCCAGGGTGGGGGCGTCCGCTTCGCCCACACTGGCCGGGCCGCCGGACAGAATGACGGCCTGCGGCTGCATGGCCGCCACCTGGGCAGCCGTGACATTGCAGGCATGAATTTCGGAATAGACGCCGGCTTCGCGCACGCGGCGGGCGATGAGCTGCGTTACCTGTGAGCCGTAGTCAATGATGATAACCTTGCTGTGGGCCATGCTGGAACCTCGGCTGGTTGAAGGCTGGTGATGGTGAGGGAAACTCCCGTGCTGCCGCCGGCATGCTGCGGGAAAACCCGCAGCCGTGCCGGAACGGCGCCGCAGCGGACAGGGCCGGGGCCGCGGGGCCGCCTGCGGTCCCGCCCGCTGCGCAGTCAGTGCATCGGCCGCCACGGCGCTGCCATGGCGTCCGCACGCCTAGTTGTCAATGCGATAGTTGGGCGCTTCCTTGATGATGACCACATCATGCACATGGCTTTCACGCAGACCTGCCGGCGAAATTTCGCAGAAGGTGGTATTTGCGTGCAGATCGGCAAGCGTATGCGCGCCCACATACCCCATGCCGGAACGCAGACCGCCCATGAGCTGATAGATGGCTTCCATGACCGGCCCGCGGTAGGGCACGCGCCCCACGATGCCTTCGGGCACCAGCTTCTTGCTGCGTTCCTGGAAATAGCGGTCGGAGCTGCCTTCCTTCATGGCGTCGATGGATCCCATGCCGCGATAGACCTTATAGGTACGGCCCTGATAGAGGATGGTCTCGCCCGGGCTTTCTTCGGTCCCGGCAAAGAGGGAACCGATCATCACCGAATGGGCACCCACCACCAGGGCCTTCACAATGTCGCCGGAGAACTTGATGCCGCCGTCGGCAATGCAGCAGCGGTCCATTTCGCGGGCGGCACGGCTGCCGTCCATGATGGCCGTCACCTGCGGCACACCCACACCGGCCACGATGCGCGTGGTGCAGATGGAGCCGGGGCCGATGCCCACCTTGACCGTATCTGCCCCGGCCTCGAGAACGGCCCGCGCCCCTTCATAGGTGGCCACATTGCCCGCAATGAGCTGGCAGTTGGGGAAGGCGGACTTGACCTTGCGGATGGCATTGAGCACGTTCACCGAATGCCCGTGGGCAGAGTCCAGCACCAGCACGTCGGCGCCGGCGGCAAGCAGCATCTCGGCCCTGGCGTCACAGTCCTTGCCGATGCCGATGGCCGCGCCCACGCGCAGGCGGCCCTTGTCGTCCTTGCAGGCATTGGGGTACTTCTGCACCTTGTCGATGTCCTTCATGGTGATGAGGCCACGCAGGCGGTTGTTGTCATCCACCACCAGCAGCTTTTCGATGCGGTGCTCATGCAGATGCCGCTTGGATTCTTCCAGCGAGGTGCCCATGGGAACAGTGACCAGGTTTTCCTTGGTCATGTAGTCGGCCACAAGGGCCGTGTCGGCATTTTCCACAAAACGCACGTCGCGGTTGGTGAGGATGCCCACAAGCCTGTCATCGTCCACCACGGGCAGGCCGGAAACCCGGAAGTCCGCCATGAGGTCCAGCGCTTCCTGCACCGTATTGCGGGAAGAAACGGTCACCGGGTCCAGAATCATGCCGCTTTCGCTTTTCTTGACACGCTCCACTTCCAGGCGCTGCCGCTCCGGCGGCATGTTCTTGTGGATGATGCCGATGCCGCCCATGCGGGCCATGCTGATGGCCATGGCGGATTCGGTTACCGTATCCATGGCGGCGGACATGATCGGAATGCGCAGGGGAATGGTGGGAGTAAGCCAGGTGGAAAGGTCCACCGCGTCGGGCGTTACTTCCGAATAGCTGGGAACGAGCAGGATATCATCAAAGGTCAGAGCCTTGCCGCGGTTCGTAAACATGGAATGCCTCGCAATATGCTGGGATTACATGATAAAATTTGAATAGAGTATGATAGGCCATAAGCCTTTTTCTGTCAAATGACCGTTTGGGCGCAGCCGTTGCTCCGCGCGGGCAACGGGCTGTTTTTCCATCGGAATGCCACCATGGTAAAAATTTTTTTATCAAAAGGGCATTTTTTGCTTTGACATGCGCGAGAGGAGAGTATAAAAATTTTTACACAAGGCGGGAGAAGTCGGAACCTGTCCGTGCTGCCGCTGCCCCTCATGGCGTTTTCCCCCACTGCGGTGGGTGGTTTTTGATCCCGGTTCTGCAGGGAATGAAAAACAGGGGTCCCTTCGGGGAGTTTGACCGCAAGGTCGCATGGCAGAAAACAAAGAAGGAAGGACTATCATGAAGAAGCTTATGACGCTCGCTCTGGCTGCCGGCATGCTCTTTGGCATTGCTACCGGTGCCAGCGCTATCGATTTCAAGGCCAAGGGTCAGTGGTTGATGGGCTTTGGCGTGGGTGAAGACAGCCTGGTGCAGGATGAAGGCGATCACGATGCCGACACCGACGACATGTTCTACGCCCGTCAGCGTATCCGCCTGCAGTTGGATGCCGTGGCCTCCGAAGCCCTGTCCGGTACCGTGTACTTCGAAATCGGCACCACCGACTGGGGCAAGGCTGACAACGGCGGCGCCCTGGGTGCTGACGCCAACGACATCATCAAGGTGAAGCGCGCCTACATCGACTGGCTGGTGCCCAATACCGACCTCAAGTTCCGCATGGGTCTGCAGGGCGTGCAGCTGCCCAACAAGGCCGGCGGCTCCGCTGTGATGGATACCGATGTGGCCGGCATCACCGCTTCCTATGCCTTCAATGAAAACGTGGCCCTCACCGCTCTGTGGGCGCGTCCCTTCAATGACAACTATGCTGGCTACAATAAGAATGGTGTGTCCGACACCTATCGTGCCAACTATCTGGACAACATGGACCTGTTTGCCCTGATGGTCGACCTGAAGTTCGACGGCGTGCAGGCCACCCCCTGGATCATGTACGGCATGGCCGGCAAGAACGTGTGGGAGAATATGCCTGCTAATGATGGTAACCCCTACACCACCATGGGTGTTTTTGGTCCCCAGTATGACTTCAATTATTCCTCTAACGCCTACGGCTCCATGTTCTGGGCCGGCCTGCCTGTGGCCATCACCCTGTGGGATCCGCTGAACATCGAGTTCGACATCAACTACGGTTACGTGGAAAGCTACGGCCGTGCTAGTTTCGAAAATGCCAAGAACAACGCCTGGAAGCGCGGCAACACCCAGCGTCAGGGCTGGCTGGCCAAGGCCCTGGTGGAATACAAGATGGACTGGGGCGTTCCCGGCATCTTCGGCTGGTATGCCTCCGGTGACGACGGCGATGTGAAGAACGGTTCCGAACGCATGCCCTCCGTTGTCCCCTGCGGCAACTTCACCTCCTTCATGGGCGATGGCAACTACGGCTGGACCATGCAGGACTACAACCTGAGCTACGCCGGCACCTGGGGCATCGGTCTGCAGATCCGCGACATGAGCTTCATCGAAGACCTGAAGCACACCTTCCGCGTGGCCTACTGGGGCGGCACTAACAGCACGTCCATGGTTAAGTACAGCGGTTCTTCCATTGCTTGGAACTATGGTGGCGATGTTTACCCCACCGGTCCTTATCTGACCACCAACGACGGTCTGCTGGAATTCAACCTGGTGAACAACTACCAGATCTACGAAAACCTGGAAGCCAACCTGGAACTGAGCTACATCGTGAACATGATGGATCAGGACACCTGGCGTCATTCCACCTGGAACAACAAGGAATTCTCCAAGCAGGACATGTGGAAGGCTCAGGTGACCTTCGCCTACAGCTTCTAGTCCGCTGCGGGAAAACCGCCTAGGATACTCATGGGGGAGCGTCGCAAGACGCTCCCCTTTTTGTCTGTGTTGTATCCGCGGTATCTCCCTTGGAGGGAGGGAAAAGTGTTGTCTGCTGCCTGTGGCAGCATCATCTTTTTCTACATGGTTCGGAAAGGTGTTGCCCCGCGGCCGGGCAACAGCATTGCCCAAGACTTCCCCGGCTCGTGTGCTGTGAAAAACGGCACTGTCTTGCCGGTGGTACGCGAAGGCGTCTATTGCTGAAGGGGAAAAAAACCTTGTTTCCTTGTCCGGCGGGCGCATGCGGTCCGGGATCAGGGCATGCCAGAGATGACAGTGCTGGCCGACTGGTTCGTCTGTGCCTGAGCGGTAACGCCGGTACAGAGGGACGGGCAGCCTCAGCCTCGGGAACGGCAGCAGGGCAGGCCGTAGAGTGGTATGCTGATATGCCGGTCTGCACAGCGGAGCGGCAGGCCATGCGGCGCGGGGGGACATGTCTGAGCGCGTTGTCTGCCGGGCAGCGATGAGCAAGCAGCGGGAAGGCGCGCACGACTTTCCCGCAGATAGGGGCAGTAGCTGCCCTGTCTCTGCCGGACAGACAAACAAAAGGCCCGCCGAAGCGGGCCGTTTTGTTTGTTCATGAAACGGCCGGGCTATTCCTGACCGCTGTGTTCCTTGTATTCGGCAATGACACGTTCCACAATGGGCTGGGGCGCTTCCTCATAATGGGCAAATTCCATGGTGAAGAAGCCCTGACCGCCGGTCATGGAGCGCAGGTCCGGGGCATAGCGCAGCACTTCGCTCATGGGAACATGCGCCTTGATTTCGGTGACGCCGGCGCGGGAGTCGGAGCCGAGCACCTTGCCGCGGCGGGAGGACAGGTCGCCGATGACATCGCCCATATTTTCATCAGGCACAGAAACCGTCAGCAGCACAATGGGTTCCAGCAGAACAGGCTTGAGGCTTTCCATGGCCTTCTTGAACGCCAGGGAGCCGGCCACCTTGAAGGCCATTTCCGACGAGTCCACGGTGTGGTAGCTGCCGTCATAGACCTTGACGCGGAAGTCCACCACCTGGCAGCCGGCCAGATAGCCGCGGGCGGCGGCTTCCTGAATGCCCTTGTCAATGGCCGGAATGTACTGGCGGGGGATGACGCCGCCCACGATGGCATCTTCAAAGACATAGCCGGAGCCGCGGGGCAGGCCCTCCATCTCGATCCAGCAGTCGCCGAACTGCCCGCGTCCGCCGGACTGCTTCTTGTGGCGGCCCTGCACCTGGCACTTGCCACGCACCGTTTCCCGATAGGGGACCTTGGGGGTTTTCAGCACCATATCCACCTTGTAGCGGCGGCGGGCCTTTTCCACCGAGAGTTCGATATGCAGCTGTCCCATGCCGGAAAGCAGAATGTCGCCCGTTTCCTCGTCCCGGCCCAGGCGGAGGGTGATGTCTTCATCCAGCAGGCGCTGGATGGCGGCATAGACCTTGTCTTCATCGCCCTTTTCCTTGGGGGCCAGGGCATAGGTGATGAGCTGCGGGGGCAGCTCGGGCAGCGCCAGGGAGAAGGGGGCCTTTTCATCGCACAGCGTGTCGCCCGTGCGGGTGTTCTTCAGCTTGGCCACGGCCACGATGGCGCCGGGGCCGAGAACGTCCTTGCAGGGCGTCTGATTCTTGCCCACCATGTACTGGAGATTGCCCAGGCGTTCATTTTCCCCGGTGCGGCTGTTTCTGGCCACGGTATCCCCGTTGATGCTGCCCGAAAGAATGCGCAGGAAGGACAACTGCCCGGTGAAGGGGTCGGCCAGGGTCTTGAAGACAAAGGCCGCCAGCGGGCCGTCGGGGTCAGGCACCAGTTCATTGGCTTCATTGTCCAGGAAGGCCGGGCGTTCCAGCGGCGAGGGCAGCAGGGTCTGGACGGCATTGAGCACGGCGGCGCCGCCCTTGTTTTCCAGGGCGGAGCAGACCACCACCGGGGCCAGATCGCCGCGCAGAACACCATTGCGCAGGCCGACGGCCAGCTCTTCGGCGGGCAGGCTGCCTTCCTCAAGGTATTTTTCCATGAGGGCTTCGTCGCTTTCGGCGATATTTTCCACCGTCACATCGTGCAGCAGCGCCACGTCATCGGCCGCTTCCGGCGGCAGGGGCACTTCGGCCACGGCGCCGTCCGGGCCGAAGGCATAGGCCTTGCCGGAGAGAATGTCCACATAGCCGGTGAAGGCATCTCCGCTGCGGAGGGGGAAATGCAGGGCCACGGGGCGGGTACCCAGGCTGCTCAGGCCGTCAAAGGCCATCTGAAAGTCGGCGCGGTCGCGATCCAGCTTGTTGATGACAAAGATGGCGGGCAGGCCCGCTCCCTTCACGGCATTCCAGAGTTTCTTGGTCAGCGGGCGCACACCGTCTACGGCATCCAGCACAAAAAGCACGCTGTCCACACTCTGCAGCAGGTAGCCCATGTCCCCGGTAAAATTGCCGTCACCGGGAATATCAAGCAGAAAATGGCGATTCTTGTTCCAGAGCCACGTGGCAACGGCCGGCTGGATGGAACCGCGCCGACGAACTTCTTCTGGTTCGTAGTCGAGGCTGGTTGTGCCTTCTTCAATGGCGCCCATACGGGTGATGGCGCCAGCGGTGAAGAGCAGCATTTCCGCCAGGGACGTTTTGCCGCAGCCGCCGGTGCCGACGAGCGCGAACGTGCGTTGAGCATCTACCGGGTTGGACATAGGATACTCCCTTAGTAATCGGTGTGACATGTGCCGTGGTGGCCTCTGCCAGAAAAAAGGGGCATGGCGAGGCCGTGCCTTGGCCTTATGCCCGTATTTTAACCATAGCGCGTCACTGCCCAAAAGGGAAGTCCCCCTGCCAAGAATGCCCTCTTGACAGACGGACGGGCAAGAGGGACTATAAAACGATGCATTTCATGCCGCCTGCTCCGCCGCGTCCTCAGGACGGCAGCACGCTGAAGAGGGCGCGGAACCAGTCGGGCATGGCCACGGGGCGGCCCTCGCGGTTGACCAGCGCGTGCTGCGTACTGCCGGTGGCCAGCAGGTGCGACTTGTCCTCATTCCACAACTCATATACAAAGCGGAGTGACGCTCTTCCCATCTCGCTGATGCCTGCGTGCACCTGCACCAGGTCGTCATAGCGGGCGGGAGCGCGGTAGCGGCACTGCGCCTCGCGCACGGGCAGCAGGATGCCGCGCTCTTCCACATCCCGGTAGCTCATGCCGCGACAGCGGATGTACTCACTGCGGGCGCGTTCAAACACATGCAGATATTCCGCGTAGTAGAGCACCCCCATGGTATCGGTTTCGCCGTACGAGACCCTGTGGGCAAGCCAGACGTCGGAAGTGGGAAAATTCGTATGCACCATTCTGCTCCTTTTCTGTGCCGGACACGGCGCAGGGCACCGGCCGCCGGCATGGCCCGGTGGCTGTGCGCCGGTCTGATTCTTGTGCTGTGCCTGTGTGCCGCCTGCGCCAGGCAGGCGCCCCGGTCCGAGGCCGCGCGGCAGCGCCCCCAGGGGCCGCCCGTGGTCCTGCAGGAGTCGCAGGAAGAGTTTGTCCGCTGGCTGCATCCCCGCAATCAGGACCTGGAGTCCTGGTCGGACATGGCTCCTACGGTGCGGAAGTCCCTGCGCTATGTCAAGGGCAAGCCCCAGAAGGCACTGGCCGTGAGCCGGCCCGGCCTGCGGCTTACCTGGGGGGACATGCGCCGGACTCTGGAACGTCTGGAAGCGCTGCTGCCTCGTCTGGATGCCGAGCCGGAACTGTTTCTGGCCAACTTCACCTGGGTGCCCGTGGACGACGGCATCAAGTATTCCGGCTATTACGAGCCGCAGGTCCGGGCCAGCCGCCAGCGCAAGCCCGGCTATACGCAGGCCATCTACAGCCTGCCGCCGGATATGGCCGTCGTCAAGCGCCGCAACCGCGGCCGCTACTATGACCGCCGCACCATCGAGGAAAAGCAGGTGCTGGCCGGGCGCAATCTGGAACTGGCCTGGGCGGCGGACCCGGTGGACGTGTTCTTTCTGGAAATTCAGGGGTCGGGGCGCCTTATCTTTGACGACGGCACGCAGGCCTTCATCAACTATGCCGGCCAGAACGGGCACAAGTACAAGAGTTCCGGCCGCATCATGCGGGAAAAGGGCCTGCTCAGCGAGGGGCATATCTTTGAGCAGCGCCAGTGGTTCAAGGACCACCCCGACCGGGTGCGCGAGATCCTCAACGAAAATCCCAGCTATGTCTTTTTCCGCTTCGGCAACCGGGGGCCTACGGGCGCCATGGGCTATGTGGTGGATGACTGGATGTCCCTGGCCACGGACCGTGCCTTTCTGCCGCTGGGGTCCATCGTGGCCTACGGCGTCAACGCGCCTGACCCGGATTTCGGCGTCATTCCCCTGCGCGGCATAGGGCTGGCGCAGGATGTGGGCGGCGCCATCAAGCGCAATCGCATCGATATTTTCTGCGGTGGCGGCTATCGGGGCAATTACGTGGCCAGCCACCTGGACGCTAGCGGGCCGGCCTGGGTGCTGGTGGCCAGATAGGGAGGACAGGCATGCGCATTCTGGTATGTGGCGGTGCGGGCTATATCGGCTCGCACGCGGTGCGGGCGCTGCTGGCCCGCGGGGACCAGCCCGTGGTACTGGACAATCTGCGTACCGGGCACAGGGAATCCCTGCCCCCGGCGGTGCCCTTTGTGCAGGGCGACATGCGCGATGCCGCCCTCATGGACCGGGTCATGCAGGAACATGCCGTGCAGGCCGTGCTGCATTTTGCGGCCCTTTCCCTGGTGGGAGAAAGCATGCAGCAGCCGCTGCCGTACTTCAGCAACAATGTGCAGGGCATGCAGGTGCTGCTGGAGGCCATGCTGCGCAACGGGGTGCGCCACATTGTCTTTTCCTCGTCTGCGGCTGTCTATGGTGAACCGGATGCGCTGCCCATTCCCGAGGATGCCCCCCTGCGTCCCGGCAATCCCTACGGCGAAAGCAAGCGCATGATGGAAGCCATGATGCGCTGGGCGGCCGCGGCGCATGACCTGCGCTATGTTTCCCTGCGCTATTTCAATGTGGCCGGCGCCCATGCCGATGGCAGCATCGGCGAGGACCATGCGCCGGAAACCCATCTCATTCCCCTGGTGCTTCAGGTGGCGCTGGGCCGCCGGCCGCAGATTACGGTGTTCGGACAGGATTACGATACCCCGGACGGCACCTGCATCCGGGATTATATCGGGGTGGACGATCTGGCCGATGCCCATCTGCGTGCCCTGGATCATCTGCTGTCCGGCGGGGAGAGCAGCGTCTTCAATCTGGGCAACGGGCAGGGCTTTTCGGTGCGGCAGATTATCGACACGGCCCGGCGCGTCACCGGACGAGACATTCCCGAGGTGACCGGTCCCCGGCGTCCCGGCGATCCGGCCCGGCTGGTGGCCTCTGCCGGCAGGGCGCGCGAGGTGCTGGGCTGGCAGCCGCGGCAGGATGTGGAAGCCATCATTGCTTCGGCCTGGCGCTGGCACAGCGGGCACCCGCAGGGCTTTTCCGGCCCGCGCAGGGGGTAGGGCGTCTCGCCGGGCCTTGCCTGCGGGCGGGACCGTGCTTATGTGAGAGATGGGGAGTTTTTCCCCTGAAAACATAGGAGAATACTATGAAATTGACCAGTTCTCCCCGTATGTGGCAGAAAGGACTTCTGTCGCTGGCTCTGCTGGCCGGAATCCTGTGCAGTGCTTTTTCCGTGGAGGCCCGCATGACCGAACCCTCTCCCATGCCGCCCCTGTCGTCCCAGGAAGCGGACGTTCTGTTGCGCAAGGCAACGGAAGCGCCCTTCAGCGGCAAATACTATCATCATGACAAACCGGGCACCTATCTTTGCCGTCAGTGCGGCATGCCCCTCTACAGCAGCCGGGACAAGTTTGCCTCCGGCTGCGGCTGGCCCAGTTTTGATGCAGAGCTGCCTGGCGCCGTGCGCCGTCTGCCTGATGCCGACGGGCAGCGGACGGAAATTGTCTGCGCCCACTGCGGCGGTCACCTGGGGCACGTGTTCGAGGGAGAAGGATTTACGGAAAAGAATACGCGCCACTGCGTCAATTCGCTGTCCATGGCCTTTGTGGATGCCGGCAGCCCGGAGGAAAAGGCGGCCTTTGCCCGGCGGGAAGCAGCGGCCTGCACGGCCACGGCCATTGTGGCCGGGGGCTGCTTCTGGGGCGTCGAGGATGCCTTTGAACACCTGCCCGGCGTCTGCTCGGCGGTTTCCGGCTATACCGGCGGCACGGTGCCTTCCCCCACATATGAGGATGTCTGCACCGGCCGGACCGGCCATGCCGAGGCGGTGCTCATCCGGTACGATCCGTCAAAGATCAGCTATGCGCAGATATTGCGGCGTTTTTTTGAAATCCATGATCCCACGCAGCTGAATCGCCAGGGACCCGACGTGGGCACCCAGTACCGTTCGGCCATTTTCTATGCCAATGCCCAGGAGAAGGCCGTGGCCGAAGGGCTGATAGCGCGACTGAAGGAGCTGGGCTATGCGGTGCAGACCCGTCTGGAAAAGGCGGCTCCCTTCTACGAGGCCGAGGACTGGCACCAGAACTTCACGGCCCGTACCGGTCGCGGTGGCTGCCATGTGCCAGTACCGCGCTTTGCGCAGCGGGCAGACGGCAGTCCGGTAAACGAGTAAAAAAAGGCTTGACCTTTTTATCAGGAATATTTACTGCTATTTTGCTAACGACAACAAGACGGCCCAGCCGCAGGAGGAACCATGAAGTCTCTTAAGGGAACTCAGACCGAAAAGAATATCCTCACCGCTTTTGCCGGGGAATCACAGGCCCGTAACCGTTATGACTTCTTTGCCGGCGCGGCCAAGAAGGACGGCTTTGCCCTGGTGAGCGACATTTTCACGGAAACGGCCCTGCAGGAAAAGGAGCATGCCAAGCGCCTGTTCAAATTCCTGGAAGGGGGCGAAGTGGAAATCGCGGCCGCTTTCCCGGCCGGCATCATTGGCGACAGCCATGCCAATCTGCTGGCCTCTGCGGCAGGTGAAAATCATGAACACACGGAAATGTATCCTTCCTTTGCCGCCACGGCCGAAAAGGAAGGCTTCAGCGAGGTGGCTGCCGTCATGCGCAATATTGCCGTGGCCGAAGCCTACCACGAGCGCCGCTTCCTGGCCCTGGCCCGCGACATCAAGGAAGGTCGCATGTTCCTGCGCGAAAAGCCGGTGATCTGGCGCTGCCGCAACTGCGGCTGCCTGGTGGAAGGCACCTCCGCGCCGGATGTGTGCCCGGCCTGTGCCCATCCCAAGGCCTACTTTGAAGAGCTGCATTACAGCTTCTAATCCGGCAGCTCTCCGGCGGTGAGGCATCTTTTCAGCACGATGCTTCCCGCGCCCGTATTTGCCGGGGCTTGTCCCCTCTCTCCCCGGCAACGTGTTCCGGCTGCGACATGGCAGGGACAGCCCATGCCACGGAACGGAACCCATACCAGAAAAAAGGGCGGAACCCAGCGGTTCCGCCCTTTTGTCATTGTGGGAGTGGTGCGGCATCGATGATGCGTTTGCCCGTAATACCGCGCCTCGTTCACGCGCACGCAGGGGTGCGGGGAAGGAACGCCGTGCGCGCTGGCACAGGACAGACCTCCCCACGGGCTGCCTGCGGGGCGCAGCCTAGTGCAGGCGGGAAAGCAGCGTTTCCTTGATGGCGTCGATGCTGCCCGAACCGTCCAGCTCGATATAGGTGGTCTTGCCCTCGTCGGCCAGTTTCTTGAAGAAGTGGGCCGCGGCCAGGGTGCCGTCCACGTCATTGTAGTAAATGTCATGGCGCTTGTTGATGGCGGCCTCGTCCTGGTCGTCGCTGCGCACCGTGAGTTCCCCGCCACAGACGCGGCAGACATTGCCAGCGGGCTTGATGGCATCGATATAGATATTGTTGGGATGGTTGTTGTTGTTCTTGCAGAGGCGGCGGCCCATGATGCGGTTTTTGGCCGTTTCGCGGGCAAGCTGGATTTCAATGACGTAGTCCAGCTTCAGACCTTCCTGCTGCAGGGCTTCCCACAGCTTTTCGGCCTGCACCATATTGCGGGGAAAACCGTCCAGCAGCCAGCCGTCCTTGCCCCGGGTCTTGAGGGTTTCCAGCACCATGGGGATGGTGATGTCGTCAGGCACAAGGTCGCCGCGGTCAATGTAGGCCTTGGCCTTCTTGCCCAGTTCCGTTCCTCCGCCGATGTGTTCGCGGAAGATGGCGCCGGATTCAATGTGGGCCAGATGGTACTTCTGCTTGACCAGATCGCCCTGCGTGCCCTTGCCGCTGCCGTTGGGGCCGAAAATAAGAATGTTCATCATGTACTCCTTGAGCGGAACGCGCCTTTCGGACGTGGTGTGCTCTGGCGGCGCCGTTGCGCACGGATGTTGAAGATATGCCTCACGGAGTACCCCGACAGGCCTACGCTGTCAACGCCCGGCGGGGAAGGGGCACTGCCTCAGCGCAGGATGCGCCAGGTGCCTTCCAGCAGGCCGCCGATGATGTCGATGAGTCCCTGTGTAATGCCGGAAAGGGCATAGAGCAGAACCGTGCCGGCGCCGATGCTGGTCTGGGGCTGATGCAGACTGCCATGCACGCGCACGGGAATGTCGCTCAGTCTGGGGGTGTTCACGTGCAGCGTGCAGTCCAGCATTTCGCTGTTCAGGTCTATCCAGCCGCCGCCTGTCACATCCATTTCCTGGCTGCGCAGGGTCAGATTGCTGCTGCGGGCCACGCCGTGTTGCAGGGTGCCCGATCCGCTCACCAGGGAAAAGCGGGTGGGGCTGCCCTTGGGGCTGCCATCCTCCCGGCGATTCTGGTAGGCGCCGTCCCGCACGGTAAACTGCCAGTGCCCGTTGAGCTGCCGCGGCATCTGGCTCGAGGCCGTCAGCGCCGCACTGAGGGTGGCCCGAACCGTGGCCAGGCCGAACAGGGCGGTCTTGCCTCCGCGGGCGGCGCTGGCCGCCCCCAGATTGAAATTGTCCACCGAAAGGCTGTTTTCAAAGCGCAGGCCCCGGTCAAACTGCACATGACCTGTGCTGTGCAGGGGCGCACCGTAGAAGCGGGCCGTCACAGGGCCGTAATCCAGCCGGCCCCCGGCCAGACGGAAGGGCAGGGTTATGTCATCCAGACGCACGCGCCACGAGGCGAGCTGCGCTACCGTCAGGGAGCCTTCGGCCGAGAAGGTCTGCATGAAGCGCAGGTCCCACGGCGGTCCCTGGGGCGTGGGCGCGGCAGGGGGAATCGTGCCGCCCCGCCGGATGGCCTCGCGTTGTGCTGCCTCGGCCCGTTCCGCAGCGGCGGCGCCCTGCGGGTCCAGCAGGCGGCGCACACGGTCCAGATCAAGGCGGGGGGTGTGCAGCTGGAGTTGCAGATGCGGCGGATTGCGCCATGCCACACGGCACTGTCCGCTGAGGGCCGTATCCAGCAGCCGGGTGGACACATTGCGCAGTTGCAGGGTCTGCGGGCTGATGTCCATATCGGCAGCAAGCTCCACGGATTTCAGGGCCGCGGGCAGCGGCGGACGTTTGCCCGTGACCAGCTCCATCGTGCGGGCCAGGTCAGGGCAGCGCAGGCTGCCCGTGCCTTGCAGGCTGAGGGCCTTGTCCGCGGTCAGCCGCAGGGAGCCGGCATAGGCGGCATCCAGCGCCCGCAGCCGGGCCTGTTCCAGGCGCAGGCCGGGGGGGCTGGCCTGGGCGCTCAGCTGGCCGTCCGCCGTCAGTTCCAGACCATGCGGCAGCGAAAACAGCCCTGCGTCCGCCGTCAGACGCAGCCGGGTCCGGGCATCGTCCAGCGCCAGGAGGGGGCGCCCCCCCAGCCAGAGTATGCCGTCAAGGCGCGCGCTGCCCGCATAGCCCTGTCCGGTCTGGGCAAGGGTCCAGGCACCGTCAAGTCCTGCCCGGCCCTGTTTCCAGCGTCCGTTGTGCAGGTCCAGGTCCAGGGTCAGGCTGCTGAAGCGTTGCAGGGCAGAGGGGGCGGCACGCAGGCTGCCGCCGGTGGCGCGCAGGCCCGCCTTCCCCGACAGGTTGGTCATGAAGGCGGGAATGCTGCTGCCGCGGCTGTGCACATCCACCGTGGCGGCAAGGCGGCCGTCGCGCAGGGGCAGCAGAGGAAGACGCTTGCCCAGCGCTGCCGCCTGTATGTCCCTGGCTTGCAGAGCAATGTCGAATTCGGTCTTGTCGGGGCCGCCGCCGATGACTGCCTGGCCGCGGATGCTGCCGGCGCAAGTGGTGGTCTGCACGTCGATATTGGCCCTTCCGCGTCCTGTGGAGGCCGGTTTGCCCGGTGTGATGACCACCTGTGCCTGGTGCAGGTCCAGCGGGCCGTACTGCACGGCATCGGCGCCCAGGCGGATGTCGTAGCCCAGATTGTCCGTGCCTCCTGCCGTTGTGGCCGCGGCATCCGGCGGCGGAGACGGCGGCAGACTGTGCTGCCGGGCAGGGTCCCAGGCCTCGGGGCGGGGATCAAAGGAGGTCAGCGGGGCATAAGCATAGCGGGGGGCGTCCGGCAGCTGGCCCACGGATTCCGGGATGGCCCGGCCCAGCGACACCTGCGGGGCATGCAGGTCCAGGGCCACCACCGGCTGTTTCCAGCTGGCCACGCCGCCGGTGCCGGAAAAGGCGCTGCCCGCCGCCGTGGCCGCCACATGGGGCGCCCGCAGGCCTTGAGCGTCCAGCTGAAAACGCACGCTGACTCCGGTGAGATCATCCAGTGCCCATTGCAGGCCCGGCGCCAGGTCTCGCGCAAAGCCCAGCCAGCGGGTCAGGCTCAGGTGCTGCATGCGCAGGGTACCGTCCAGGCGGGGACCGTTTTCCGTCTGGAGATGCAGCGTGCCGTTGAAGACGCCGCTGTCCTGGTCCAGGGCCAGCTGGAGATCGTGCAGCGTGAGGGGGGCATCCTTGGCCGGAGGCCGAAGCATGCGCCCTGCCAGGGACAGGGGGATGGCCTGCCCGTTTTGTATAAGGCTGCCGTGGAGGCGGGCGTGCAGGCTGCGCTGCCCGTCATGCTGCTGCCAGCGCAGTTCGCTGTTCAGCTGGCGCAGCCAGTGGCCGCAGGACAGGCTGCCCAGCAGCGAGATGTCCGCAGGCTGTTGCAGGGGGGCCTGGAGGTTGCCCTGGCCGTGCATGCGCACGGCGCGCGCCGCAAGCTGGGGAAGGCCTTCCCGGTCGTGCAGGGTCAGATTGCCCCAGGACAGCTGCCCCTTCAGGCTGCCGTCCCTGTGCAGGCGCAGGGAGCAGTCCAGGTTGTCCAGCACCAGGCGGCTGCCGTCCCCGGCCCGGAGATCGGCATGGCCCTGCCGGATGTCCAGGGTACAGGACCAGGGCAGGGCAGGCAGCGGGGAGGCGGCGGCTGCCGGGGCCGGCGGCAGCGCAAGCAGACTTTCCAGGGGCAGGCTGCCCTCTACCTGGGGCCGCAGCAGCTCCACATGGCCGGGGGCCAGATCGCCCGTAAGCAGGGCGGAAAAGTCCGGGCGCAGGGTGGCATAGGCCACCTGGACGGAACCGGTCCTGCCGCTAAGGCGCAGATGGCTCACTGTTGCCGAGGGAACGGGCAGCAGGATCACGTCCACGGAGGAGGCGGCAACCTGCATGCCCGTGGCGCTGGCAATGCTCGCCAGGACCTTGTCGGTGAAGTCCTGCTGGTGGCGTTGCAGCAGCAGAAAGAGCGCCACCAGCAGGACGGCTGCCAGCAGAAGGCCGAGAATGCAGAGTCGTGCCGCCATGCGCAGGCCTGACAGCAGGCGGGTGCGGCGGGGGCTTGCTTGACGCTGGCAGGCGTCAGACGCTAGGGTGGCGCGATCTTGCTGCATGTTCGTGGAAGGGCGGGCCTGTCCCGCATAGTGCGGAAGGCAGGCACGGAGCGGGCTTTCCTCTTGTCAAAAAAAGCCTGCGCGAAGGAGTTCGGCAGGCAGAAAGGCGGGACGCGGCGGCGTGTCAGCGCGCCACGGCCCCACGAGAAAGATTTTCGTCAGGATCAAAGTGCAGATCAAGGCCGGGGTCCACGGCCGGCGTGCGGGGGGCAGGCGCCGGTGCATCAAAGCTCAGGCGCAGCAGCGGGTCCTGCCGGGAGGCATCCGCCCCGTCCCGGGACGAGGCCGTGGGCTGCTCGTCCGGGCAGCCCACGCTGCGTTCCAGCCGCGATTCCAGGGCGCGCAGCAGCAGGCGCGTCTGCGCATGTTCTTCGCGCAGGGTCTGGCACATTTTTTCCTGGTTGCGCAGCATGTAGAAAAACATGCCCAGCATGCCCAGAAAACAGAGAAACATGAAAAGCATCAAGGAAAGCATGGCGGCCTCTGTGGCGCAGGATTCCGCCGCTGTCCGGCAATGCGCAGGCAGCGGCGGGAGCGTTGCTGTCACATCTATATACTTTCAGTCCCAGCGGGGCAAGGATGATTTATGGCACAGCATATCCAGCCGCATATGGTCATGGCCGACAGTCAGGGCAATATTTATGATGATCCCGATCTGCTCATGGTTTGCCGGCGTGGGGCGCAGTGGGGCGTGCCCAGACCCGACGAACTCATGCCCCTGCCCGAGGAAAGCGAGCTTTTTCTGCTGCCGGGACGTCAGGCCGTGGGGCTGGACCCGGAATCCGGCGAGATTGTGACCAGCCCGGATGTGGCGGTGGCGGCTTTTGCCGCGCCTGCGCATACCCTGTCGGCACATCCGGCTTATGTTTCCGCCGACGATGCACCTCTGCTGCCCCTGTTTGCCTACGGTGCCGTGGGTTTTGCCCGCGGGCGCTTCTATATCTGTGCCCGCCGGGTGGATGATGACCAGCGGCAGCAGTTCCGCAAGGTGCCGCGTGCCCGCATCGAAAAGAATGTGCGCGAGCTGCTGCGGCGCTTTCCCAAGAACCGCCTGGTGCGGCATATCCTGCAAAACTGCGTCATGCGCTATGACTGCCCGGCGGCGCGCAATTTTGCCCTGGGGCGCTTCGAGGCCCCGCTGCCGTCCTCCCGTTCCTGCAATGCCCGCTGCGTGGGCTGCATTTCCGAGCAGGACAAGGACTCTCCCGTGGCAGTGACCCCGCAGTGCCGGCTGGCCTTTGTGCCCACACCGGACGAACTGGTGGAGGTCATGCGCTTTCACCAGAGCCGCGAGACCGTCTGCCCGGTCTATTCCTTCGGCCAGGGCTGCGAGGGCGACCCCCTCATGAATCCCGACCTGCTGGTGGAAAGCGTCAGGCGCTTTCGCGCCGAGGGCGGACACGGCACGGTGAACTGCAATACCAATGCCTCGCGCCCGGAGGCCGTGGCGCGTCTGGCCGAGGCCGGCTTCAGCAGCATCCGCGTGAGTCTCAACAGCAGCCGGCCGGACCTCTACCAGCGCTATTACCGCCCCCACGGCTATGACTTTGCGGACGTGCGCCGCTCCATGGAAATTGCCCGGCGCGACGGTCTGTGGGTTTCCCTCAATCTGCTGTTCTTCCCCGGCATCACGGACAGCGAGGCGGAGCTGGCCTCCCTGGTGGAGCTGGTGACGCACTGCGGGGTGAGCATGATCCAGTGGCGCAATCTGAACATTGACCCCGAATGGTACCTGCGGCTCATGGCAGGGCTGGACGACTCGCCCAGCATGGGGCTGGGCGCCTTCATGAAGCGCCTGCACCGGGCCTGTCCGTGGCTGCGCTTCGGCTATTTCAATCCCTACGTGGGTGACAGGGCGCAGCTCACCGCCCCGTTGCCCGGCGAGGCCCAGGTGCCGCAGGTTCACTGCCAGGACCTGCCGGACCCGGCCGGGGACGGAACAGACGCCTGAGCGCGCCGGGCGGCGCGTTTTCGTTCTGCCGGGGCAGGCTGCCGTATGCTGGCGGTATCTTGGCCCCCGCAGGGCGGCTGCCGGGGCCTGCCGTGGGCGACCGCCTGGCGCGCCGCGGGGCAGTGCGCTTTTTCTTGACGCCGGGGCGCAGGCCGTGTAGATATGCTTTGAAAGTGAAATTCATTTTCTACATAGACACACAACCGGCCTTGCGCCAAAGGAGTTCAGCATGAGCAGGATTCTCATCGTCTACGGGTCAAGCACCGGCAATACGGAAGGCATCGCGCAGAAGCTGCGGGACTATCTGACGGCAGCCGGCCACGAGGTGGACCTGCGCAACGCGGCGGAGGTTTCCGCTCCCGGTCTGGCAGACGGCTTTGATGCCGTGCTGCTGGGTTGCTCCGCCTGGGGTATGGAAGAGCTGGAACTGCAGGACGATTTTGCGCCGCTCTTTGCCGAAATGGACAGCATGGGCCTGGCAGGGCGAAAGCTGGCGGCCTTTGCCTCCGGCGACAGCAGCTACGAGCACTTTTGCGGCGCCGTGGATGCCATCGAGGCCCGCGGGCGCGAGCTGGGCGCCATCATCATGACCGAAGGTCTCAAGGTGGATGGCGATGTTTCGTCAGCCCCGGATGATGTGAAGGCCTTTGCCGAGGCGGTGCAGCAGCAGCTCTAGCCCCGTGGTCCCCCGGTCGGTCCGGGCCTGTTTCCTGTGGAAGCGCTCCGGGGGCGCTTCCACAACGCATGCCGCATGCCCGGACCGCTACCCCCCGTGTGCGGGAAGCACCGTAGCGCGGGGTGCCCGCTGCCGGCAGGGGGGCAGGAAATCCCGCATGGCCGCTGCACCGGTGCCGACAGCAAAAAAATGGACCGCACCGGGCAGGAGAGGGACGTCCGGCACGGTCCGTGCGGGGGCAGGAAAGGGCGGCCAGACGGCCGGCGGGCCTGGTCAGCGGGCCTATTTGTATTCGCGGCCGGACCAGAGCACCCGGCCGATGACCCGGAACTGGTCGGCACAGTCGCCGCGCAGGTCCAGGGTTACGGGCGGGTAGGCCGGATTGACGCTGCGCAGGATGACCTGGCCCGGCAGCTTGTCGATCCGCTTGATATAGATGGCATCCTCAAAGCCGACGGCATAGAGGCGCCCCGGGGTGATCTCCTTCTGGCCCTGATCCAGCAGCACCAGGTCATTGTCAAAGATTTCCGGCTCCATGCTGTCTCCGGAAACGCGCATGAGCACCATGCGCTTGGGATTGCCCTTGCGGTGCAGAAAGTCGCTGCGGAAGGCATGGCCGCCGCCGCGCTCGCTGCTCACCTCCATGCTGCCGGTTCCGGCAGAAAGGCGGGCCTCCACCAGCGGCACCGTGATCATGTCCACGCTGTCCGCCGGGGCCGTGGCCTCCGGCGGCAGACCGTCCCGGCCGGCGGGCAGAAACATGGGGCCTTTGCCAAAAAAGAGCCAGTGGGCATTGCAGCCCGTTTTTTCGGCACAGAGCTGAACCCAGGAGGGCGGTACCTCGCCCCGCCGCCGCGCCCCGTGGACGGACTGGGGGCTGATGTCCAGTGCGCGGGCCAGTTCAGCGTCGCTGTGGGCATTGAGGGCACGCATGAGGCGTGCAATCATGTCGGTAAAAGCCGGTGAAGCAGACATGGTACCTCCTTTGTCACCCTCCGTTTATCAACAAAAAATTTAGATAGCAAGTTTTTTGTTTGCATCGCGGGCACTCTATCCGTGTTTTGTGTGGTGCGCTGACAACGTCAGGCGAGGGACACTGCCGCGCGGACAGGCAGATGCCCGGTTGACGGCGGAAGGGGGGCCAGTCTACCGTGATACGGCCGTCATCTTTCCCCATCCGGCAGACGGCCATGGCCGTATGGCTCTTTCTCAGGAGAAAACAGATGAGTACCTGTCCCCAGTGTGAAGGTGTGGGTCGCGTGACCTGCGGCGTATGCTGGAACCATCAGCTGCGCGTCCGTTGTCCCGAATGTCTTGGTGCCGGTACGGTGAAAACCGAAACAGGCGAGGAAACCTGTCCCCGCTGCGGCGGACGGACCACCATTCTGCCCGGCAGCTGCTTCCGCTGCGGGAACAATGTGCCCTGCCCCGTGTGTCACGGCAGCGGCGTTGTTCCCGACTAGCCTCTGCCGGCACAGCAGATACGTTCCGGGAGGAGACCGCGCTGCCGGTGTCAGCGGGTCTCCTCCGCTCTCCCAGGCCCTTTTCCGCAGGGCTGACGTATTGTCCGCCCGCTTCAGGGAAGGAGCGGCCCCCTTGTCCGGGCTGGTCAAGTGTTTTTCGGGCGGGGCGGCCCGCCGGCAGCGCTGCCGCGCTGCGCCTGCCGCTTCGGAGGCTGCCTGTGTGCCCCTGGCAGCGTCCTGTCTGTGGCGGAGTTTTCGCGCATTCTTCACCTGTTTGTCGCTTGCCTTGGCCGGGGGAGGTGACTATCGTATCGCCCACATATTCCGAGAAGAAGGAGAATGATCATGCCCAAAGAGGCAGCTCTCATACTGGCGGCGGGCAAGGGAACCCGCATGCATTCGCTGCGTCCCAAGGTTTTGCAGACCCTGCTGGGGGAAACCATGCTGTGCCATGTGCGCGAGGCCCTGCGCCCGGTCTTTGGCGATGACGTGTGGATCGTGGTGGGCCACGGGGCGGACATGGTGCGGGAAGCCTTTCCCCAGGAGCATTTTGTGCAGCAGGAAGAGCAGCTCGGTACCGGCCATGCCCTGCAAACGGCCATGCCGTCCCTGGAGGCCGCCGGGGTGGACCGCCTGCTGGTGGTCAATGGGGATACGCCGCTGCTGACGGCGGAGGTGGTGCGCCACTTCCTGCAGGGGGCGGGGCATGCCCCGCTGGCCTTTGCCACCATTTCCCTGGATGATCCGGCCGCCTACGGCCGCGTGGTGCGCCATGACGACGGCAGCGTGCAGGCCATTGTGGAGGCCAAGGATTATGATCTGGAGCGCTATGGCGCTGCCACGGGCGAAGTGAATGCGGGCATGTATCTTCTGGATATGGCCTGTGCCCGTGCCCTGCTGCCCCGCATCACCAATGCCAACCGCAGCGGGGAATACTACATCACCGATCTGGTGGGGCTGGCCGTCAGCGAGGGCATGCAGGTCGTGGGGGTGCAGTGCGGCAACGACACCAGCCTGCTGGGCATCAATTCTCCCCTGGAGCTGGCCGCCTGCGAGCGCCTCATGCAGGACATGGTGAACCAGCGGCTCATGGCGTCCGGGGTCATGCTGCACGCGCCGGAAAGCGTGCGCATCAGCCCGCTGGCCCAGGTGGAACCCGGGGCGGAAATCACCGGTCCCTGCGAAATTTACGGCGCCTCCTTTGTGGGCAGCAATGCCCGCATTGCCTCCCACTGCGTCCTTGACAACAGCCGGGTGGAAGGGGGCGCGCAGCTGCGTCCCTTCTGCCATCTGGAAAAGGCCCATGTGGGGCCGCAGGCCCTGGTAGGCCCCTATGCCCGCCTGCGCCCCGGCGCGGAACTGGAAGAAGGCTCCCATGTGGGCAATTTCGTGGAGCTGAAGAAAACCCGCCTGGGAAAGGGCGCCAAGGCCAATCATCTTTCCTATCTGGGCGACAGCGTCATCGGCGCCCATGCCAATATCGGGGCAGGCACCATTACCTGTAATTACGACGGGCAGCACAAGTACCAGACGCACATCGGCGAGCGGGCCTTCATCGGCAGCAATACGGCCCTGGTGGCCCCCGTGCGGGTGGGGGACGGCGCCCTGGTGGGGGCCGGTTCGGTCATCACCAAGGATGTCCCCGACAAGACCATGGGCATAGCCCGTGGCCGGCAGAAAAATCTGCCCCGCCGCGGCTAGGCAGGCAGCATTCCGGCATACAGGGGGAAGGGCGCAGGCCCTTCCCCTTTTTGTTTGTCCGGGGAAGCGCTTTTCGGCAGAAGGCTCTGCCGGTGTCTTGCCTTCATTCCGCCACAATGCTATACAAAAAACCATGGAAGTTCTCGAACAGCTTGAAGTCCGGGTTTCGGAAATGCTGCGCAAACTGGATGCCCTGGTGGCAGAACGGAAGCGCCTGCAGGAAGAACGGGAACAGGCTGTACGGGACAAGGAAGCTCTGGAAGTGGAGAATCATGCGCTGCTGGAGGCTCTTGCCCAGGAAAAGGCCCTGCGGGCTGAAGTCCTGCAACGTCTGGACGCCCTGCTGCGGGCCGTGGAAGAGCATGACAGCACCAGCGTAGAATGAGCCAGGGAAATGTGCACAGGCTGACCATTCTGGGGCGGGAGATCGCCTTTCGCCCGGGAGCGGACATGGAACGCATCCAGGCGACCATCGATCTGCTGGAAGAACGGTACGCCGACTTGAAACTGAGGTCCCACGGCGCGCAGAGCAAGGATATTTTGCTGACGTTCCTTGCCCTTGGGCTGGCGGATGATTTACTGCAAGCGCAGAAAAAGCAGGAGGATGTGCAGAATCGCATCCAGAACCTGCTTACGCAAATAGAAGAGTCGCAACCTCTTTAATTCCCTGGGGTGTGCGTGATTTATGTCTCGGTGCTGACCTTACAAGCATAAAAAAAGGGAGTCTACCCGTTTCCGGTGTGCAAGCCTGCAAAGGGAAGCCTGAAGGAAACGACGCGGCACCCACCCTGGGAGACCAGGTTCTGCACCGAAGTCATGACACGGCTCCTTGGGGAAATTTGTCCCGGCAGTGCCGGGTGTGCCTTGTCGTGCGCCCTTTCGGGCGCATTTTTGCCTGCCCCCTTTTTCGCCGTGGTCGGGAGCATGTTCCGAGAAAAATGCTCCGGCCAGCTCACGATTGCCCGCCGTGCAGGCGCTCTGCCGAGCGCCCTGTACTGTTGCGGGTATCGTTTCGTTTGCCGCCGTGGCGCGAAGAACGAATGGTTCCAGCTGACCGCCGCGCAGGAACGCGACGTTTTGACGGCAGGGCCGTCACATATCGGGGGGGTTATGGATAGTATGGCTGTGGTAATGATTGTTCTGGCGCTGGCGGCTGGTGGAGCCATCGGGATTTTTTTCCAGCAGCGTGCCACGACCAGACGCATCGGCGATGCCGAAGACCTGGCCAGGCGCATTGTGGAAGAGGCCCGCAAGGAAGCCCAGGCGCAGAAAAAGGAAATTCTCCTGCAGGGGCAGGACGATCTCTATAATCAGAAGCGCGAACTGGAAAACGAATTCAAGGAGCGGGAGCGCGAAGCCAAGCTGCGCGAGCGCAAGCTGGAGGAAATGGGCACCCGCTTGGAAGAAAAGCTGGAAAAGGCCACCGCCAGGGAACACGAGCTGCTGGCCAGCGAAAAGGACCTGGCCCGCAAGGAACGCCAGCTGGCGGAAAACGAGGAATATCTCCAGACGCGCATCGAGGAACAGGAAAATCGCCTGGCCGAAATTGCCGGCCTCACGGCCGAGGAGGCCCGCGAACGCCTGCTGGCCGAAGTGGAGGCCCGCACCCGCCACGAATCCGCCCGCATGATCCGCCAGATCGAGACGGAAGCCAGGGAAACGGCGGACCGCAAGGCCAAGGAAATCCTGTGCAATGTGATCCAGCGCTATGCCGGCGACTATGTGAACGAACAGACCGTCACAGCCGTCAGCCTGCCCAGCGAAGACATGAAGGGCCGCATCATCGGCCGGGAAGGGCGCAATATCCGTGCCCTGGAGGCGGCCACCGGCGTTGACCTCATCATTGACGACACGCCGGAAACGGTCATTCTTTCCGCTTACAGCCCGCTGCGGCGCCAGGTGGCCAAGATGGCCCTGGAGCGCCTCATCCAGGACGGCCGCATCCATCCCGCCCGTATTGAGGATGTGGTGCAGAAATGCGAGCAGGAACTGGACGCCCAGGTGCGCGAGGTGGGCGAACAGGCCACCTTTGATGCCGGCGTGCACGGTATCCATCCCGAAATCGTGCGCCTGCTGGGGCAGCTGCGTTACCGGACATCCTTTACGCAGAACGTCCTGCAGCATTCGCTGGAAGTGTCTGCCCTGTGCGGCATGATGGCCGCCGAACTGGGCATGGACGTGAAAAAGGCCAAACGCGCCGGCCTGCTGCATGATATCGGCAAGGCCGTGGACCATGAGGTGGAAGGCCCCCACGCCATCATCGGTGCGGACATTGCCAAGAAGTACAATGAAAGCAAGGAAATCGTGCACGCCATTGCCGCACATCACGAGGATCAGCGGCCGTCCACGGCGCTGGCCGTGCTGGTGCAGGCGGCGGACTCCATTTCCGGGGCACGGCCAGGCGCCCGCAAGGAACTGCTGGAAAATTACGTCAAGCGCCTGGAAGACCTGGAAAATATTGCCAATTCCTTTGAAGGCGTCTCCAAGGCCTATGCCATTCAGGCCGGTCGCGAAATCCGCGTCATGGTCAATCCCGAAAGCGTGGACGACGATGCCACCTATTTGCTCTGCAAGGACATTGCGGACAAGATCGAGAAGAACCTGACCTATCCGGGACAGATTCGGGTGACGGTCATCCGGGAGCGCCGGGCTTCCGGCTTTGCCAAGTAGGGTACCGGCACGCAGGCAGGAAGCATCGGGCGCCGTTCCGCAGGGAACGGCGCCCGTTTTTTTTTATTGTGGTGATGAATTGATACGGACCGGCCGGACTGATGCGGACAGGTGGACTGGCACGGACCGGCATGAACCGGCACGGGCAGGGGGCCAGCGTGCCGCCGCATGCGCCGCGAACGGCCGGGGAGCGGCCGGACCGTCTTCCGTCCGGGCCGCAGCGGATGCGCGGCCCTGCGGGGGCCTGGACCGCTCCCCGGCGGCGGCTAGGCGGCCACCATTTGCAGGAAGCTGGCGTGCAGGCGCGTGTCCGGCGTCAGTTCAGGGTGAAAGGACGTGGCCAGAATGTTCCCCTGCCGCACGGCCACGATGCTGTGCCCTGTACCGCCATGGCGGCACATGTCCTCGCGGGCCAGCACCTCCACCTGCGGGCCTACGGCCGTGATGAGGGGCGCCCGGATGAAGACCGCCTGCAACGGGGCATCCAGGCCCTTGACGTGCAGCAGGGTTTCAAAGCTGTCCACCTGCCGGCCGAAGGCATTGCGGCGCACCGTGGCGTCCAGCAGACCGATGCGCGGCTGGTCCGATGCCTCGATGTTCCGGCAGAGCAGGATCAGGCCGGCGCAGCTGCCGTAAACCGGCATGCCGCCGGCAATGCGCTGCCGCAGCGGTTCCATCATGTCCAGGGCCAGCAGAAGCCGGCCCATGGTGGTACTTTCGCCACCGGGGATAACCAGGGCATCCACGCCGTCCAGATGACGGCGCTGGCGCAGCTCGCGGACATCGGCGCCCAGCTGCCGCAGTACCCGGACATGCTCGCGGAAGGCCCCCTGCAGGGCCAGTACGCCTATGCAGGCCATTACCAGCCCCGTTCCTGCATGCGCTGTTCCGCCGGAATGGCACTGATGTCAATGCCGACCATGGGTTCGCCGAGGTCCTTGGAAATCTCGGCCAGCAGGGCATAGTCCTGGTAATTGGTCACGGCCTGGACAATGGCTCTGGCCCGCCGGGCCGGATCGCCGGACTTGAAGATGCCGGAGCCCACAAAAACGCCGTCGCAGCCCAGCTGCATCATGAGCGCCGCATCGGCCGGGGTGGCAATGCCCCCGGCGGCAAAGTTCACCACGGGCAGACGGCCCTGGCTGCGCACCAGCTGGCAGATTTCCAGGGGCGCTCCCATTTCCTTGGCGTAGTTGGGCACCTCGTCCTCGGGCAGCACGCACAGGCGGCGGATGTCGTCCAGTACCTGGCGGCAGTGGCGCACGGCCTCGATGACGTTGCCGGTGCCCGGTTCGCCCTTGGTGCGGATCATGGCTGCGCCTTCGGCAATGCGGCGCAGGGCCTCGCCCAGGTTGCGGCAGCCGCACACAAAGGGCACGGTGAAGTCCCGCTTGTTGATGTGGTAGCGGTCATCGGCCGGGGTAAGCACCTCGCTTTCGTCAATGTAGTCCACGCCCAGGGCTTCCAGAATGCGGGCTTCCACAAAATGCCCGATGCGCGCCTTGGCCATGACCGGAATGGTGACCGCCTGCATGATGCGCTCTACCACGGTGGGATCCGCCATGCGGGCCACGCCGCCGGCGGCGCGGATGTCCGCCGGCACCCGTTCCAGGGCCATGACGGCGCAGGCGCCGGCCTCCTGGGCAATGACGGCCTGTTCGGGGGTGGTAACGTCCATGATCACGCCGCCCTTGAGCATTTCGGCCAGACCGGTCTTGAGGCGAAGGGTTCCCTGTTCCATGTGCATTGCTCCAATTCCTTAGTATAATAGTATGATTCAAGGGGGCCGGACGCCATCGGTGATGGCGCCCGGCCGGCCATGTCCAGAAGCCTGCTGCCCGGGCAGACAACGGCAATGCCGGAGGCTACAGACTGCCGTATACACGGCTGCACACTTTTTGACAAGATTTTTTGAAAAAAAGGGGAAAACATTTGCCGGCTTGCTTTTGGCGATGGTCATGGCTATCTTTGTGAGCAGCAAAGGAACTGACCGCAATGCCTTCTTTTCTTCTTCGCCTGCCTGCCGTGCGCGGGCCGCTTGATGCCACGTCGCCGGCGGCGCTGGCCGCCGTGCCCCGCCTCTGGCCTGGACTGCCCCTGAGCATGCGGGCGCCTTCTCGTCTTGCCCTGGGGCGGAACCGCTGGCTGGAAACGCCTGCCCCGCAGGGGCCGTGGTTCACGCCGCCCCACCTGCCCTATACTCCTGAAGAGGCGGCTGCCTGCCTGGAAGACATGCGCCGCCTGGGCCAGGCCGCGCTTTCCGGCGTACCGCTGGAAACGCTGGGCCAGCTGGCCGGGCGCGAGGACGCGCTGCGCCGGCAGAGCGAGGCCGCGGCGCGACAGGCCTTTGCCGCATGCGGCGGCGGGGAGGACGGGGCAGCACACGCTGCCCGGGCGGCGGAGCAGGCAGAGCAGGAGGAACTGACCCGCGCAGCCCAGCGCATGCTGCTCTGGAGCTGGTTGCAGGAGGAACGCCTGGCGGAGATGGCGGCGCTGGACCGTCACATGCGCGCCGGGCAGGACGCGCTGGCCGCCATGCTGGGCGAAGCGGCAGAGGACGCCGAAGTGCCGGCTATGGCCGCCCGCCTGCCGGGGCATGGCCCCGGCGCGGAAGCCGCTGCGCTGGATGCGGCGGACATGTCCCTGTTGCCGCCGTGGGAGCGTGTGCTGGATGCGGCGGCCGTCTTTCTGCCGGAAGGGGCCGTGCTGCTGGCCGAAGGGGCCATGCGGCAGGCGCTGCTGGAACGGGAGGACCTGCGCCCCCTGACGGCTGCGGAGCAGGCGCTTTTTCCCGCAGACGGGCCGGCGCTGTGCGGGGTACGCGCCCCGTTGTGGCAGCTGTTGCGGCGGCCGCGTGCGCTGCGCTGCCGTGTCCACTGGCAGCGGGAATTTCTGCTGGTCACATGGGGGCGGGAGGCATGAACGCCTTTCCCGGAAGACTCCGGGGGGTCATTTTCGACTGTGACGGGGTCATCATCGATTCCTGCGCCACCAACGGCATTTTCTACAATCGCATTCTGGCCTATTTCGGCCTGCCGCCCATGACGCCGGAACAGGAGCAGTATTGCTTCATGGCCACGGCGCTGGAGTCGCTGCGCTATCTGCTGCCGCCGGAGCTGCACAGCCAGATTGACTATGTGACACGCCACGTGGTCAACTATCAGCGGGACATCATGCCGCTGCTGGTGCTGTATCCGGGCTTTCGCGACATGGCCCTGTGGCTGCACGGCCATGGTGTGCGCATGGCGGTGGATACCAACCGCACACAGAAAGGCATAGAAAGGGTTCTGGACATTTTTGGTATGTCTCCCTATTTTAATCCTGTAGTCGGGGCAGATAGGGGAATGCCTCCCAAGCCCTGCCCGGACGGGGCAAAGTATATCCTCAAGCAGTGGGGGCTGGCGCCGGAAGCCGTGCTTTTTGTGGGCGACAGCCAGCATGATCGCGATGCCGCCGTGGGGGCGGGCATTCCCTTTGCCGCTTTTGGAAACAGGAGCCTGTCCGGTGATGTGGTGGCGGCAGACTATGCCGCCCTGCGCGAGATTCTCGGACCGAGCGTGGAGTAAGCATGTTTTTGTTGCAAAATATCATTGTTGCCGTTGCCAGCCTGCTGGGAACGCTGCTCAATCTGTATTTCTGGGTCGTGATTGTGGCCACTGTGGTGACGTGGGTGCGTCCCGATCCGTATAACCCCGTGGTGCGCGCCCTGCGTGTCATGACGGAACCTGTTTTTTACCGTGTCCGCAAATGGATGCCCTTTACCTACTGCCGGGGGCTGGACTTTTCCCCGGTGGTGGTGCTTCTGGCCATCCAGCTCTTTAATCAGATTGTGGTGCGTTCGCTTGTGCAGTACGCCGCCACTCTGGCATGAGCACTATGGCGCCCACGGGCGCAGAACCCTGTAACACTGGAGATTTCTTATGGATCAGCATGAAATTGAACTGCTCGAGAAGATGGCCCCCACTGATCCGGAGCTGAAATCCCTCTGGGAAGACCACGTGCTGTACGAAAAGCAGGTGGAAAAGCTGGAAGCCAAGGCCTATCGTACGCCCACCGAAGATCAGACCCTCAAGCAGCTGAAGAAGCAGAAGCTGGAAGGCAAGACCAAACTCATGGAATTGCTTGATAAATATCGCGCGGCAAACAACTAGCGCGCAGGAGCCTTATTGATATGGAACTCACAGGTGCACAGATTCTCCTTGAATCCTTGAAAAAGGAAGGCGTGGATGTGCTGTTCGGCTATCCGGGCGGTGCTGTTCTTGACATCTATGACGAGCTGCCACGCCACCCTGAGCTAAAGCACATTCTGGTACGGCATGAGCAAGGGGCTGTGCATGCGGCCGATGGCTATGCCCGTGCGTCCGGCAAGGTCGGCGTCTGTCTGGTAACGTCCGGACCCGGCGCCACCAATACCGTGACGGGCATAGCCACGGCCTACTGTGATTCCATTCCGCTGGTGGTGCTCACCGGGCAGGTGCCCACCAAACTCATCGGCAATGATGCCTTTCAGGAAGTGGACATCGTGGGCATCACCCGGCCGTGCACCAAACACAATTTTTTGGTCAAGGACATCCGCAAGCTGGCCAAGACCATCCGCCAGGCCTTTTATCTGGCCCGTTCCGGGCGGCCCGGCCCCGTGCTGGTGGACCTGCCCAAGGATGTCATGCAGGCCCATGCCGAATTTGTCTGGCCCGAAGACATCTACATGCGCAGCTACAATCCCACCTACAAGCCCAATCTGAATCAGCTGCGCCGGGCCATGGAGGTTCTGGCCCAGGCCCGTCGTCCCCTCATTCTGGCCGGCGGCGGGGTCATCATGGCCGATGCCGCCACGGTGCTGGGCGAGCTGGCCCACGAGATGCATGTGCCCGTGGCCTGCACACTCATGGGGCTGGGCGGCTTTCCGGCCACAGATGCCCTGTGGCTGGGGATGGTGGGCATGCACGGTTCCTATGCCGCCAATATGGCCATCAATAATGCCGATGTGCTGCTCTGCGTGGGGGCGCGCTTCGATGACCGCGTCACAGGCAAGATTTCGGCCTTTGCCTCGCATGCGCGCATTATCCACATCGACATTGACCCCACCTCCATCCGCAAGAATGTGGAAGTGCATGTTCCCGTGGTGGGGGACTGCCGTCAGGCCCTGTCCGGCATGCTGGAAATCGCCCGCAGCAAGATGGCCAATGTGGACTGGGCCGGGGAGCATGCCGTCTGGTTGCAGACGGCCGAGCAGTGGAAGGAAAGCAAGCCCCTCTGCTATCATCCCAACGACCATATCAAGCCGCAGCACGTCATCGAGGAACTGTACCAGCTCACCAAGGGTGAAGCCATTGTTACCACCGAGGTGGGCCAGAATCAGATGTGGGCGGCGCAGTTCTATTCCTTTACCCGGCCGCGTACCCTGCTGACCAGCGGCGGCCTGGGCACCATGGGCTACGGCTTTCCGGCCGCCATCGGGGCACAGTGTGCCTTCCCCGACAAAAAGGTCATTGCCGTGGCCGGTGACGGTTCCATTCAGATGAATATTCAGGAACTGGCCACCGTGGTGCAGTACAGACTGCCCATCAAGGTCATCATTCTCAACAATCGCTACCTTGGCATGGTGCGCCAGTGGCAGGAACTGTTCTACAACCATAACTACAGCTTCACCAATATGGAGGCCCAGCCCGATTTCGTCAGGCTGGCCGAGGCCTACGGGGCCGAAGGCTACCGCATCACCGATCCGGCGCAGCTGCATGCCGTGCTGGAAACGGCCCTCAATTCGCCCAATCCGGCCTTTGTGGACATATCCGTGGAGCGTGAAGAAAACGTCTATCCCATGGTGCCCGCCGGGGCAGCCCTGGATGAGATGCTCCTGGTCTAGGGTATCTGCTGTGAAAACATGCTGTTTTTGCGGGGGCGGAAGCCGCCGCACGTCCCCCGTGGCGGAAAGGTCCAGCCTTTCCCGCGCGGGGTGGCGCAGCCATTGAAACCCTGTTTCAATGCCAATCTGCTCTGGGAGGAGCGCCATGGAACGACATGTGCTTTCTGTGCTGGTGGAAAATGAACCCGGTGTGCTTTCGCGGGTGGCCGGCCTGTTCAGCGGACGCGGCTTCAACATTGATTCCCTCAACGTGGCGCCCACGCTGGAGGAAGGCGTTTCGCACATGACCATCACCACCTACGGTGACAGTCAGATTCTGGAGCAGATCATGAAGCAGCTCCACAAGATCGTTTCTGTCATCAAGGTCATGGATTATGCCGGCATTCCGGCCGTGGAACGCGAGATGATGTTTGTGAAGGTGCAGGCCGAAGGCGCCATGCGCGGAGAAATCCTGCGCACGGTGGAGATTTTCCGCTGCAAGGTCATTGACGTGAGCGCCACGGAAATGACCATTGAGGCCACCGGCGATCATGACAAGCTGGAAGCCATCATCAGCATGCTGCACCGCTTCGGCATCAAGGAGCTGGCCCGTACCGGCTCCGTGGCCATGCGCCGGGCCAAGCGGCAGATGGACTGAGACGCCGCCGGATACCACAGCGGCATTGCGGCGGGGGAGCACATCCTTTTGGGAAAGGAGGCTCTCCCCCGTTTTGCTTTTGCCGGAAAATGGCCCCCGGCACGGCGGGCGGGCAGATCTGCCGCAAGTTATTCCGAGCACGAGACTTGACTTTTTGGCGGAACCGGCACAACAATTTTTTTCCCGCTTCATGCGGAGTTTCACAACGACAGAAGGAAACCACTATGAAAGTCTACTATGATCAGGATGCGGACCTCAATGTCCTCAAGGGCAAGACCGTTGCTGTCATCGGCTACGGGAGCCAGGGCCATGCCCATGCGCAGAACCTGCGCGACTCCGGTGTGAATGTGGTCGTGGGCCAGCGCCCCGGCGGTCCCAACTACGAACTGGCCAAGGAACATGGCTTCAGCCCTGTTTCTGCCTCCGAAGCGGCTGCCCAGGCCGACCTGATCATGATTCTGCTGCCCGACGAAGTGCAGGCTGCTGTCTATGAAAGCGACATCAAGCCGCATCTCAAGGCCGGCAAGGCTCTGCTCTTCGCCCATGGTTTCAACATCCACTTCAATCAGATCATCCCGCCCAAGGATGTGGATGTTTACCTCATCGCGCCCAAGGGTCCCGGCCATCTGGTGCGCCGTACCTTCACCGAAGGCGGCGGCGTGCCCTGCCTGGTGGCCATTGAACAGGACGCTTCCGGCAATGCCCTGAAGAACGCCCTGGCCTATGCCAAGGGTATCGGCGGCACCCGTTCCGGCGTCATCGAAACCTCGTTCCGCGAAGAAACGGAAACGGACCTCTTTGGCGAACAGGCCGTGCTGTGCGGCGGTATTTCCGCCCTCATCAAGGCCGGCTTTGAAACCCTGGTGGAAGCCGGCTACCAGCCCGAAATGGCCTACTTTGAGTGCATGCACGAAATGAAGCTCATTGTGGACCTCATGTATGAAGGCGGCCTCTCCCGCATGCGCTACTCCATCAGCAATACCGCTGAATATGGCGACTATGTGACCGGCCCCCGCCTGATCACCGATGAGGTGAAGAAGGAAATGAAGAACGTGCTCAAGGACATCCAGAGCGGCAAGTTTGCCCGTGACTTCATTCTGGAAGCCCGTGCCAAGTATCCCATGTTCCTCGCCACCCGCCGCAACGAAGCCAACCACCAGATCGAAAAGGTGGGCAAGGAACTGCGCGGCATGATGAGCTGGCTCAAGAAGGACAAGAAGGACTAGTTCCTTTTTCCTGATTCCGCCTGTGTAAAGACCGCCTGCATGTGCGTGCAGGCGGTCTTTTTTTTTGCGGCAATCAGTCCCGGCAGCATGGGGCAAGGGGCTTTTTGCGCGCCGGGGTCGAAGAAAAGGAGCTGTCGTTTTGGTGCAGACTCCGGGTATGGCGCGGGTCAGAATGGCGCCCGGATGGCGCCCGGGAAGCGTTCGGGACTTCCGGGCCGTTCCCGGCGCCTTGGCACGGGGACGACAAGGGCAGGATGCCCTGCGTCTGGATGGCGCCCTGGAAGGCGCGCCCGCTGTGTCAGAGGGCGGCCTGTCCCTGCCGGCTAGACCGTGCGCAGCTCACAGGCGGAATAGAAGACCTCGCCGTCCTGGGGCAGGGTGACGGCCTTGCCGTCAGCCACCAGCAGTTCCAGATGCTTGATGGCTTCGGTCACATGGATATTGAGGCCGGCCGCCACGCCCGCCGCCGTACAGGGGCGGCGTTCGATGAGGGCCAGAATGTCCTCGTCCCGAATCTGGGTGCGGAAGGTGGTGTGCGCCATGTCATCAAGATGTTCGGCAATGATTTCCACCGGGCAGGGCAGGGCGGCGGCAAGGCGCTGCCGGATTTCCAGCAGCCGCGGGGCGGGCACGGGTCTGGCCCAGCTTTCCGCCGGGGGGCGGCAGACACTGTTGACCTGCACCTTGTGCGGACGGATGCGCACGGCATGGGCCGCAATGGCGTCCACGGCATCGTTTCCATCGCTGATGCCGCCCAGCAGCATGACTTCCAGCCATATCTGCCCGGCGTAGTGATCACGGAAGGCATAGAGTCCGTCCAGGATCTGTTCAAAGGTCAGGGGGGCCACGTAGCGGTTCACCCGGTTCAGCAGGGCGGCATCGCCGCCATCCAGCGAGGGGATGACCACATCGGCCTGGGCCAGGTCCTCGCAGACCTCGGGCATCCAGAGCAGCGAACCATTGGTGAAGACCGCCACGGGCACATCGCTCATGGCCTTGATGCCCCGGATGATGTCGCCCAGGCCGGCATGCAGGGTGGGTTCGCCGGAACCGGCAAAGCTGATATAGTCCGGCCGGTCTCCCGTGGCCAGCTTGCGGCGGATTTCGTCAAGAATGGCCGCGGTGGGCACGTATTCCCGGCGCTGGATGGTGTGGGTGGTGGTATGCCCGAGCTGGCAGTACACACAGTCAAAGGAACAGGTCTTGAAGGTCAGGCCGTCCACACCCAGCGAGCGCCCGAGGCGGCGGGAGGGCACCGGTCCGTAGACATGGTGAAAGGCAGTCGTCATGGTTTTCTCCCTGCGGTGGCAGATGGTTTGCGGCAATGCCCGGCGTACCCGACAAGCGGTTTTGCTGCGGGGTGCGCCACGGGAAAAGGCGCGGCGCAAGCCTAGTCTTCCCCTGAAGCGCTGTCAACGCGGCCCGGGGCTGCCGCTGCGGTCTAGGCATGACCTCCGTGGCCGTGCGTGTGCGCTGTGGCGTCCGGGGCAGGGTCCGCTGCGGGCTGTACGTGCCGCCGGGGACAGAGCATCCGGCCGCACCGGCCTTTCCCGCGCCGGGCCGGCGCGGGGACGCATGGCGGGAGCCTGTGGCGCTGCCTGTGCTAGAATTCGATGCCGCGCTGGGCCGTGATGCCCTTTTGCCAGGGGTGCTTTACCTCGCCCATGTCCGTCACCAGATCGGCGCGCTGCACCAGCCAGTCCGGGGCATCGCGCCCGGAAAGCACAAGATGGCAGGCGGCGCGGCCGGCGGCGTCCATGAGCGCTTCCAGCTCGTCCCGGCGCAGCAGGCCGGCACGCAGGGCATAGAGGCTTTCGTCCAAAATCAGCATATCCAGGCGGTCCAGCCTGTCCATGGCCCAGACCAGCACCTGCTCGGCCGCGCGGCGATGGGCAGGGACGTCTTCTTCCCTGCGCAGAAAGCCTTTGCCGCCGGCAAGAAAGTCGGCCCCCAGCAGACGGGCAAGCATGACCTGTTCCCCTGCGCCCACGTCCTTTTTCATGAACTGGCCAAAGGCCACGCGCATGTTCTGCCCCAGGGCGCGCAGGGCCTGCCCCACGCAGGCCGAGGTCTTGCCCTTGCCCGTGCCGGTATAGACAAGAATCATGACAACTCCTTTGGGGCGGCAGTGTCCGGCCGCCTCGTCAGTATCCTGTAGTGTCCCGTATGCCCCCAGGTGCTCATGCCGGCGGCAGGCCCGGTTCCAGAGGCAGCAGGCGTCCGGCCAGCACCAGCCAGGCCGTGCCGGCATGGGTGCCCAGCAGCTGATTGGCCAGCCCCAGGCCATCGGCATACTGCCGGCTCAGGGCATCGGCGGCCACGCCGCCCAGGCCCACTTCGCCGGATACCACAATCCACTGGCAGGGCAGGCGCTGCATGAGGTGCAGCAGGTCCCGGACATCCGCTGTCACGGCCTGCTCAAAGGCGGTCTGATCCGGCGGATTGGGCAGGGAAAACAGCAGATTGCATACCCACAGGGTCACGCAGTCCAGCAAAACCGTGGGGCGCGCCGTCCGGGACGGCAGGCTGGTATGCAGCGCCGCAAGGGCGCGTTCAATGGCCGGCGCCGGATGCAGAGGGCATTCCAGCGTGTGCCAGTGTGCCGGGCGGCGCTCACGATGCCGGCGGATGCGTTCACACATGGCCGGGTCTTCCGGCCGGGCCTCGGCTGTGGCCACATAGAGCACCGGCCCGCCGGTGCGCAGGGCCTGTGCTTCGGCCAGCGCGCTCTTGCCGCTGCGCGTGCCGCCGAGGTAAAGGGTCAGATCAGGCAGGAGCATGGCAGGTCTCCGTATGGCAATAGCGTTTCCAGGAGCGCAGCAGCACAGCGCGGGAACGGAGAAATTCCGTCAGGGAAAAGACCTCAAGGGTCAGCACGCCCCGGTACGCGCTGCGCCACAGCCGGTGCATGACGGCATCGATGCAGGCTGTCGGCATGGCATCCAGCGCCCCGTGGTCCCGCGGCTGCGGACCGAAGTCGCTCAGGCTGCGGACCGGGACGGCAAAGGGCGGCGTCGTGTGCCGGGGCCGCAGGCCATGCAGATGGATGACCCGCAGGCGCGGCAGCCAGCGTTCCAGCCAGGGAACGGGATTTTCATGGTCCTTCCAGAGGTGGCCGATGTCGGCACAGCGGGAAAACGGCCGGTCCTCCAGCCACTGATCCCAGAAGTCCGGGCAGAAGCCTTCCAAATTTTCGATGGCCAGCTGTCGCGGGTCCGGCAGCAGGTCCGCAATCTGGTCCAGGGCATCGCGGGTCCGGAGACGCTGTTCCGCCGTGAGCATGGCAGGTTCCATCCGCCTGTTACGCCGCTTTCCCGTGCGATGCTGCCGCAGGCAGGCAAAGTCCACGTGCAGCACAAAGCTGTGCGGCTGCAAGGGAGCGGAGCGCGCAACGGCCATGCGGACCGCGCGCACCAGACGCCGGGTACTTTCGGCGCTGCTGCAATCGCTTGCCGTGGGCAGATGCACATGCAGGCGGCTGCCCGTGGCCTCAAGAACGGCCGCCATCTGGTCCACATCCTGTGCAGCGGGAAGATATTCGCCCTGGGCGCCGCATTCCAGCAGGAGCAGGGCAATATCCTCGCAGAGGGGGGCGGCAAAGCGCAGGGCCGGCACATAGTCCGCCGGCAGCAGAAAGGAGGTGGCGCCCAGAGTCATTCCGGGCAGGGCAAGGCGCTTCATGAACGGCTCCTGTGCAGCGGTCTGCGCCCTCAGGCGCAGCAGACCAGCAGTATGACGGCTTCGCACACTTCCACCAGACAGCCGAAAACATCCCCTGTCATGCCGCCGATGCGCCGTCTGGCCGTGCGCAGCAGCAGAACTGCCGTCAGCAGGGCCAGCAGCAGGGCCAGCAGCCCCTGCCAGCCATTGCTCAGGCTGAGCGCCAGCGTCAGCAGCAGGGCCAGCAGATAGTGCCGGCCACGGATGCCGTGATACATGGCGCTGCCCAGTCCGCCGGGACGGGCACAGGGCAGGCGCAGCCCCAGAAAGGTGAGGCTGCGGGCCACGGTGCTTGCCATGCAGCAGACAGCCAGCAGGGACCAGAAGCCGCCGGGGCCGTCAGCCTGCCGGGCCAGGGACGCAAGGGCGGCAATCTTCAGGGCCAGGACCAGAAACAGGGCCGTGCCGCCGAAGGTTCCCAGGCGGGAATCCTTCATGATTTCCAGGCGTCGGGCCGGGGGCGCCTCCACCAGCAGACCGTCGCCACAGTCCGCCACGCCGTCAAGATGCAGACCGCCGGTGAGGGCCACCCAGGCCAGACAGGTCAGCACCCCGCAGGGCAGGGGGGGCAGCAGCTGCATGGTGACCCAGAGCACGCAGGCCAGCAGCGTACCCAGCACCAGACCCACAGCGGGAAAGCAGGCAAGAAGGCCGTTCAGCGTGGGCGGCAGCGGCGCAGAGCCTACGGGCAACCGGGTAAAGAAGGCCAGAGCGGCACGAAAACAGGATAGCATGGCATCTCCATGGGCAGACTACAGGGGCAGGAAGTCTTCCGGCCACCGGGAAAAACGGGCATCTGACGGATGGCGGCCCCCGCACAGCAGGGTCTGCCGCAGCCTGTGGCCGACAGCCTAGGCCGTCAGCCCCAGGCAGATACCGCCCGCCAGGGCAAAAAGGACCGTGGCCGTCCACATGAGCCGCACGGCCCGGTGGATATGGCGGGGCGTGACCTGCGTTGTGCCCTGCCCCAGCCACGGATGGGGCACATACAGGCTGCCGTAGGTGGCCGGACCGCCCAGCCGCAGGCCCAGCGCGCCGGCAAAGGCGGCTTCGCTCCAGGCCGAATTGGGACTTTCATGGGCATGCCGGTGGCGCCACCCCTGAACAAGAGCCTGGCAGGCGCTGGCGCCGGGCACCAGCAGGGCGGCCAGCACCACGCAGGGCAGGGCCAGGCGGGCGGGCAGCCAGTTGAGCACATCATCCAGCCGGGCCGCGGCGGTACCGAAATTCCGGTAGACAGCATTGCGCTTGCCCCACATGGCGTCCAGCACATTGGCGGCCCGGTGCATGACGGCACAGGCCGCAGCGCCGGTTTCCCCCCAGAGCAACAGGCCAAGCCCGGCCCAGAACAGCGTGCCCAGCACGCCGTCGGTAAGATTTTCGGCCACACTTTCCACGCAGGCCCGCCCCACACCAGCGGTATCCAGGGTTTCCGTCCGTCGTCCCACCAGCAGGGAAACGGCCCGGCGGGCCTGTGGCAGGTCCTGGCGGCGCAGGGGGGCAGCCACGCGCAGGGCGTGTTCCGCCAGGCTGCGTGGCGCCAGACAAAAATAGACCAGCAGCACGCCGGCGGCCCAGGCCGGCCATGTCCCGGCCAGGGAGGCCAGCCGCACCGCCAGACAGGCCGGCAGCAGGCAGGCCGCGAGAACCAGCAGACAGGCCAGCAGGCCGCGCAGGGTCATGCCCGGCCCGCTGTCGCCCCGCCGGAGGCCTTCTTCCATGCGCAGGGCCAGCCAGCCCATGCCGCAGACAGGGTGCCAGCGGGAGGGAGCTTCCCCCAGCAGCCTGTCCAGCAGCAGGCTTGCGGGCAGAAAGAGCAGGGCTGCCGTACTCATTTCAGCCCCATGGTACGGTAGATGGCTGCCATGTCGCACTGTTCCCGTACCACGTCCGCCAGGCGGTCCAGCTCCTTTTCCAGATCATAGCTGGCAAGCTGCCGTCCCTGGGGCGCAAGGCCCACCTGGGCACGCACATGGTCCAGCCAGGCCCGGCGAAAGGCGTCATCGTCAAAGACGCCGTGCAGATAGGTGGCCCAGCTCTGCCGGCAACCATAGCCGCAGACGTGATCCTCCGGGTTGCCGGCGTCGCAGCGCACAAAGAGCGGCCGGACCTCAGGACCGGGAATGGTGCGGCCGTGGTGAATCTCGTAGCCGCCGGTGGGAACGCCCAGCGGGCTGTGCACCCGCAAAACGCGCTTCAGCGTCTTGCGGGCGGCAAAGGTGGTGTGCAGGTCCAGAATGCCCAGACCGCGGGTCTCTGCTGCGGCGGATTCCACGCCGTCCGGGTCGCTCAGGGTCCGGCCCATGATTTGCAAGCCGCCGCAGATGCCGAACAGCCATTTTCCCTGTGCGGCATGGTCCAGGATTTTCTGGTCCAGCCCCAGCTGCCGCAGGTGCAGCAGGTCGTTCACCACGCTTTTGGAGCCGGGCAGCATGACCACATGCGGATGGCCCCAGTCCTCCACCTGGCGCACGGGGCGCAGGCGCACGTCCGGCTCCATGGCCAGCGGCGCAAAGTCCGTAAAGTTGGATACATGCGGCAGCATGATCACGGCAATGTCCAGCACGCCCTGCGGAGCCGGTCCGGGGTCCGCCTTTTCCCAGGAGAAGCCCGCCATGTCCTCTTCGGGAATGCGCAGCCGGGGAATGTAGGGAATGACGCCCAGGACGGGAACCCCGGTCTGCTGGAGCATGAAGTCATGCGCCGGGGCCAGCAGACTGGCATCGCCCCGGAAGCGGTTGACCACATAGCCGTGCAGCAGGCGGCGTTCCTCTGCCGTGAAGGTGAGCCAGGTGCCCAGGAAGGCGGCATAGACGCCACCCCGGTCAATGTCGCCCACCAGCAGCACAGAAGCGCCGGCATGGCGGGCCATGCGCATGTTCACCATATCGTGCTGCTTGAGGTTGATTTCGCCGGGGCTGCCTGCGCCTTCCAGCACCATGACCTGATGTTCGGCGGCCAGGCTGTCATAGGCGCTGGCGACATGCTGCCACAGCGCATTCCTGCGGCAGAAATAGTCCCGCACGCCCATGTGCCCCAGGGGTTTGCCCAGCAGAATCACCTGTGATCCGGTCTGGGAGTGGGGCTTGAGCAGCAGGGGATTCATGCGGGCATCGGGGTCCACGCCGGCAGCCTGGGCCTGGACGATCTGGGCGCGGCCCATTTCCTCCCCCCGGGCCGTGACGCCGGAATTGAGCGACATGTTCTGCGCCTTGAAGGGCGCCACGTCATAGCCGTCCTGCCGGAGAATGCGGCAGAAGGCCGCGGCCAGCAGGCTCTTGCCCGCACTGGAGGATGTGCCCTGCACCATGAGGGCCGGTGTCTGCCGGCGGGAAGGGGCGAGAGC
This sequence comes from uncultured Desulfovibrio sp., assembly GCF_944324505.1. Lineage (NCBI taxonomy): Bacteria > Pseudomonadati > Thermodesulfobacteriota > Desulfovibrionia > Desulfovibrionales > Desulfovibrionaceae > Desulfovibrio > uncultured Desulfovibrio sp. Next base: position 207,068 of record NZ_CALUWO010000001.1, on the reverse strand, counting down.
CGCAGGGGCCGGTCGGCCGCCGGGCAGGATGGCTGCCAGTGCCCTGGCCAGCCGGGCATGCTCCTGCGGAAAGCGCACGGCAGCGCGAAACCAGCCGCCCTTTTCCATGCCGTGATAGTTGGCGCAGTCCCGCACGGCCATACCGTAGCGGCGCAGCAACTGGTCGTTGAGGTCAGCGGGGGCCTGTGCACAGCGAAAAAGCACGTAATTGGCTGCCGAGGGCAGCACCTCCACCCCGGGCAGGGCGGAAAGCGCCGTCACCAGGTCCTGGCGGCGGGCGGCATTCCGGGCACGGGTTTCTGCCGCAAAGGAAGAGGTGTCATCCAGCGCGGCCACGGCGGCGGCCAGGGCCAGGGCATTGACATTCCAGGCCGGCAGCTCTTCCTGCACGGCGGCCGCCAGCTCGCGCGGCGCAGCCAGATAGCCCAGGCGCAGACCGGGCAGGGCATGAAATTTGGTGAGGGAACGCAGCACCACCACATGCTCCGGCAGCCGGGCCAGCAGGGAAACCTCCTCATCCGGCCCCGCGTATTCGATGAAGGCCTCGTCAATGATCCAGAGCAGGTCGGGCCGCTGTTCCAGCAGGCGGCACATGACTTCCCGCGGGCGGAACAGGCCGGAGGGATTGCCTGGATTGGCCAGAAAAAGGGCGCTGCCGCGGGGCACGCTTGCAAGGGCCGCATCCAGCGCCGGCCCGTCACAGGGGCGGCCCGGCAGGCACAGGGCAGCATGGTCCTGTATGCGCGTCAGGGCAATGCCCGCCCGCCGGCAGGCCAGGGCATATTCGCTGAAGGCCGGTTCCACCACGCAGGCCTGCGTCAGGCCGCGCCGTTTGAGCGCGCGGGCCAGGGCGTGAATGAGTTCATTGCTGCCGTTGCCGAAGACAAAGCGGTCTGCGGGCAGGCCATGACGCCTGGCGGCGGCATCGCGGGCTTCTTCGGCATGGGGGGAAGGATAGGCTCCCAGGTCCTCGGCATGGCGCAGCAGGGCGCCCTGCAGAAAGGCCGGCATGCCTTCCGGGCGCACGTTGACGCTGAAATCCAGCAGGCTGGAAGCGTCCCTGCCTGCGGTGCGGCTCATGGCGTGGCGGTCGCCGCCGTGGGCATCGGCCTTCATGGCGTACCTCGTTTGTCTGCAAGGGGAAAGGGGGGTGTGTGGCGGGCAAGGAGAACCGCCAGCACGCAGGCGGCGCACTGTCGGGGCGTGGTTCGCGTGGTATCCACCCGGACATCCGCCCGCAGGGCGGCATGAATCTGTCGGGCCTGCCGGGCGGCGTGGGGCCAGTCCGGGCTGCGGTCGCGGCGGTGCAGTTCCCGGCGGCGCAGTTCCTGAGGGGCACATTCCACCTGTACCGCAAGCACGGGCAGGCCGTGAAGGCGGTGAAAAAGGTCGTCCACCCAGCGGGGACTTTCGCCGATGACATGGTCCGCGATGACCCAGGCCCCGGCCCGGGCCGCGGCGGCAATGGCCGCGTGAAAGGTTTCGATGAGCGGCAGGCCCGTTTTGTCCAGAGCGGCCAGCACCGATTCCTGGCCGCCCGTGGCCGCCCGCAACAGCTGATCCATGGACAGCACCAGGCTGTGCTGCCCGTGCTCTTCCAGAAGCAGGGCTTGCAGGGCACGGGAAAGGCTGCTCTTGCCGGCGCTGGATGGGCCGTTGAGCAGGATGACCTGCCCCCCTGCCCCGGCGGGGCTGGTGCAGGGGCTGGCCGGTGCGGCGTGGCACGGGGCGGCACGGTCTGGTGCGGCGGGGACGGCATCTGCCGCCGGCGTGTCCGTTCCCCAGTACAGATGAATGTAGCCGGCACGGACATTGCCGTGCACTACGCCCCGGGGCTGCTGGCCCTGCCGGCTGTGCACCGTGTACAGGGGGGCGTAGGGCCGGTGCAGCTCGATGCGCGACCAGTGGAACTCGTGCCCCCGCAACCGGCGGCAGGGCAGGCCAAAGGGCGCCTCGGCCAGCAGGTCCACCTCGCGGTAGCCCAGGGAACGCAGCCGGCCTTCCATGTGGGCCGTGGCCTCAAGAACGCCGCACATGGGCCAGCGCCGCAGCGCTGTTTGCCCGTCGCCGGGGGCGCCGTGCGCGGTGGGGGCGGTCCACAGCTCCTGGCACAGGTAGATGAAGCCGCCGCATTCGGCATAGATTTCGCCGCCCTGTGCGGCAAAGTCCCGGATGGCCCGGCGCATGGCCGTATTGGCGGACAGGCGGTCCGCAAAGACTTCGGGATAGCCCCCGCCCAGATAGATGGCGTCAAGGGCCGGCGGCAGGGCCGTATCTGCCAGCGGAGAAAAGGGCAGCAGTTCCCAGCCGTGCGCCTGGAGGGCACGCTGGTTGGCCTCGTAATAAAAGCAGAAGGCATGATCCCTGGCCACGGCCATGCGCCGGACAGGGGCCGGCAGCGGCGTTGCCGCCGGCGGGGCGGGCCGGGGCATCCGGGTGCGGTCCAGCAGCGCATCCAGCTCCAGATGACGTGCGGCGGCCTGGCCCAGGCTGTCCAGCCACTGCGGGGAGCGGGCCGCTTCGGGGGCCGGCAGCAGACCCAGCTGGCGCTGCGGCAGCACCCAGTCCGCATGACGCGGCAGGGCGCCCAGCAGGGGCGGCAGATGGGCCTGTTCCAGCGCGCGGCGCAGCAGGTCCGCATGGCGGGGGCTGCCCACATTATTGGCGATGACGCCGGCCATGCGCACGCCCAGATGGGCGGCATGCCAGGCAAAGCCTTGCACCAGCGCAGCCAGGGACTGGGCCATGCCCCGGACATTGCAGACCAGAACGACCGGCAGGCCCAGCGCGCGGGCGCAGTCCACGCTGCTGCCCGCCAGGTCTCCGGGGTCGCGGCCGTCCAGAAGTCCCATGACGCCTTCACAGATGGCCACATCCGCATCCTGGACATGCCTGTCCCAGAGCTGACGCACGCCCTGCTGTCCCATCATCCAGGTATCCACATTCCAGGAAGGGCGGCCTGTGGCCTGGGTGTGGAAGGTGGGATCCACATAGTCCGGGCCGCACTTGAAGCCCTGCACGCGCAGGCCGCGCAGCACCAGTGCCCGCATGATGGCCGTGCAGAGCGTGGTCTTGCCCTCGCCGGAGCGGGGAGCCGCCAGACAGAACGCATGAAAATCCGTCATGACAACGACCTTCCTGCCGGGGCGGTCCCACGGCTGCGGAAACGATATCTGCCCGGAGGGACGCAGACCGCCGCCCAGAGCCGCCGCATGCCCTCAGCAATCGCGGGACAGGTATTTTTCCGCATAGCCGCGAGCCTCATAGAGCACGTCTCCTTCACGAATGGTGCGCGCACTGCCCAGGATAACCAGGGTGGACATGTCCACCTCCTGGACGGGAAAGTCGGCCAGCCGGCCGATCCAGCGCTGTTCCTGCGGACGTCCCGCATGCTTGACCCAGGCACAGAGCAGATCCTTGCCGCGTTCCTCCCGGAAAATGTCCAGCGCTTCCCCGAGCAGCTGGCGGCGCTTGCGGCCTGCCGGATTGTACAGGACAGCGGGCAGGGCGGAACGGGCCGCGGCACGGAGGTTGCGGCGCACCTCGTCGGCGGGCACCAGCAGGTCCGAAAGGCTGATCAGCGAAAAGCCGTTCTGCAGGGGGGCGCCCAGCGATGCCGCGGCGATGCTGGCCGCCGTGATGCCCGGCAGTACCGTGATGGGTACCGTGCGGAAGGCCTCTTCGCGGGAACGCAGCTCGTACAGCAGGCCCGCCATGGCCAGAATGCCGGGGTCGCCGGAACAGACCATGCAGACCGTATGCCCGGCGGCGGCACATTCCAGGGTGCGGCGGCAGCGTTCCACCTCGCCCCGCATGCCGTTCTGGATCACGTCCCGGTTGCCGATGCGCTGCCGGATGAAATCCAGGTAGGGGCCGTAACCGGCAATGACATCGCTTTGTTCCAGGGCGGCCAGGACCTGCGGGGTGATGTGCTCCGGCGCGCCGGAGCCGAGTCCCACCACCCAGACCCGGCCGCATTGCTGTGCGGGGGCTGCCGTATGGGGCAGGCGGGCCAGGGCCAGCGTCACGTCCTGTCCCACATGCTTGGGCCGGACAAGGCGGCCCCCCTTGCCGGCAGAGAGCAGGCAGGCCGCTTCACATACCGAGGCCGTGCCCACCCGTGCTCGCACGGTTTCCGAAGGCGTGGGCACGGGCACGGCATCCAGGGCGGCGGCCGTGTGCAGGTCCAGGGGAACCTGCCAGCGGGCGGCAAGCTGGCCTATGGCCTCGTCATGGGCCTTGATGTCGCAGGTGGCCAGGCGGGCAATCTGGCGGGGCGTCAGCCCCAGACCGGCCAGAAAGTCCTCGGCCTGCCGGTGCAGACTTGCCGGAGACAGGCCGCGGCGGCAGCCCAGACCCAGCACATAGGCCCGGCTGGTAATGTCCAGATGTTCCACGCCGGGGGGCAGGCTGCCCTCCGCATCCCAGAGAACGGCACGCGGCGTGTGGACCTCGTCGGCCCGCCGGGCAAAGACAAGCTGGTCCGTATTGGCGAAATGCTGGTCATAGATGGCGCGCGGCCCGCAGAAGGTCATGCGCTCGCCGCGCAGCAGGGCCGCGTTGAAAGAGCGAAGGGCATTGGTGGTGAGCACCCGCGCCCGGTGCAGGGCCGCCACGTCGTCAAAGGCCGGCAGGCCGTTCACATCCGTGGCCGTGCTCACCACGGCCTGTCCGCCGGTGATGCGGGCCACGCGGCGGGCCAGCCGGTTGGCGCCGCCCAGATGCCCGGAAGTGAGGCTGATGACATGGCTGCCGTTTTCCGGGCAGGCCAGCACGGCGGGGTCCGTGGTCTTGTCTTCCAGCAGTGGCGCTATCTTGCGCACGGCAATGCCCGTGGCGCTGATGAAGATATGGGCAGCAAACTGGTGCCAGCTGGCGCGCAGGGTCGCGTCCAGTTCCTGGCTGCGCAGCAGCACCACATTGTCCGCCGGGGCGCCATTGCCGTCCGGCGCACAGGTGCTGTGGATCACCGCCGGCAGGCCGAGGCCCGCGACAATGTCCCTGGCGCGGGCAAGGCCGCCGGGAGTGAAGGCGTACAGGGCGCAGCGTCCGTCAAAGAATTCGTCAGGCAGCTGGTTGCGGTAACCGTGGGAAAAGGGCGCGGCATACAGGCAGGACTGTCCGTCGCCGGCCTGGAGCGCCTGCCCCACCAGAATGAGGGCCTGCCGGCCCAGGCCGGCCTCCTGCACCTGGCGGGCAAGGGTGTCCACACGGCCGCGCAGGATGCGCTGGTCCGGCCAGGAGGCCCGATAGACCACAGCCGCCGGCGTATGGGGGGGCAGGCCCCCTTCCTGCATGAGCCGGTCCATGAGTGACGCCACCTTGCCCGTGCTGAGAAAGAAGACCAGGGTGGCGCCGGTACGGGCAAAGGCGGCGGCATCTTCGGACGCGGGCATGGGCGTGCGCCCGGGCGTGCGGGTCAGCACCACGCTCTGGCTGCCGCCAGGGCTGGTCAGCTCGCAGCCCAGCGCGGCGGCTGCGGCAAAGACGCTGCTTACGCCGGGCACCATGCGGCAGGCGATGCCGTGCGCTTCCAGGGCGCGCATCTGTTCCTGAATGGCGCCGTACAGGCTGGGGTCGCCGGTATGCAGGCGCACCACCTTCTGGCCGGCTTCGGCGGCTTCGCGCAGGCAGCGTACCTGTTCCTCCAGGGTCATGGAGGCGCTGTCGCGGCACTGGCAGCCGGCCTTGCAGCAGGTCAGCAGGGCGGTATTGACCAGCGAACCGGCATAGAGAACAAGGTCCGCCTCTTCAAGAAGGCGCCTGCCGCGCAGGGTGATGAGGTCTTCCGCGCCAGGTCCGGCGCCCACAAAGCTAACGTGAGGATACATCCCGTGCCTCTTTCTGGAAGATGACGATGTGAATGGTATTGTGCGGCTTCAGATAACGATGCATGCGGGCAATGCTGTCTTCTTCGGCCACGTCAAGGCGGCAAATCCCCGTGCGATGTTCCGGCTGCCAGGTCAGCAGGGCATTCAGGCTTTGCAGGGTGACGGAACTGGCCGCCAGCAGTCCCCCCGGCCGCAGGCGGGCCATGCAGGCCGTGAGCAGTTGCGGCAGTTCCTGGCCGCCGCCGCCAAGAAAGATGCGGTCGGGATCGGGCAGCGCCTCCGCCGCACCGGCCGGCAGGCGGACGAGTGGCAGGGCCTCGCCCGTGCGGACGTGGTAGTTGCCCACCCCGAGCCGGGAGGCATTGCGGACCATCATGGCCGCCCGCGCGGCCTGACGTTCCACCCCGATGACACGCAGCCCGGGGCAGAGGGCCGCGGCCTCCAGCCCCACGGAGCCGCTGCCCGCCCCCAGGTCCCAGAGGGTGCCCCAGTGCGGCAGGCGCAGGCGGGACAGGATGACGGCCCGCACATCCGGGGCGGTGATGAGCCGGGCCTCGTGCTCGTAGGTATCGACAGGCAGGCCCAGGGCCAGCAGGGGCGGTGCTGCCGGGCGCTGGGGGGCGTCGGCCTCATGCTCCAGCAGCACCAGCATCGAGGTGGGGCCGCAGGGCGTGGCGGCAATGTCCCGCAGGGGCGCACACAGCAGGCGCTCGTCCGCGCTGCCCAGGCGTTCGGCCATGACGGCGGCACGGCTGCCGGCGGCGGGGTGTACCGCCAGCACGGCGCGGGCAATGGCATCGGCCGTATGGCGGCTACCGGCATAGGTCACGCTAAGGGGCCACTGGACGATTTGCCGGGCCGGGATGGCCTCGCCGGCATGGACGCAGAACAGTCTGGCCTCCTGCCACGGGCGTCCCAGGCGGTGGAACAGGGCCTGAAAGGCCGTGATGCCGGCATGGTAGATGATGTGGTCACCGGGCCGGGCCAGCGAGGCCAGCGTGCCGCCGATGCCGTGATACAGGGCATCACCCGATGCCAGCACCGCGATGTGCTGGCCGGTGCGGCTGCGTTGCAGCAGGTCTTCGGCCTGCTGGCGGGCATGCCCTGCAAGAATCTGCCGTTCCCGCAGGGGCAGGGGGCAGGCGTCCAGCAGGTGGCGCGCTCCGTAGACGGCATGGGCCTGGACCAGCAGGTCCCGCGTGGGGCGGTCTTCCGGAAAGGAGATGCCGCAGGAAATGACATCCACCTGTCCGTTGCACTGGTGTTCCGCCTGCATGAAATAGGTCTCTCCCACCTGTTCCAGAGCATCGGCCAGGCGGACGGCAGGCTGCGGCTTTTCGTCCGGGGGCAGGGCTTCCGTGGCGGGCGGCGTGGCTGCCGGCAGCGTGGACGGGCCGGCCGGCCGCATGTCCTCAAGAAGCAGGCGGCCGTCCGCAGCAAAAACCAGCAGACGCAGGAGCATGGGGGAGGCACAGTGGGCCGCCAGCTGTTCCAGCGCCAGATGCGCCAGGCGGCGCAGCAGGGCCTTTTGCGTGGTGTCCGGCAGGAGAAGCAGGGCCTCGCGCACGGATGCGCAGTGCGCCAGGCGGCGTTTCAGGGCCGTGTCCTCGGCCGTGTCTCCAGACAGCAGGCGGCATGCCTCGTCGCACAGCAGGGCCATGTCCTGCCGGCCTTCGCGGGCGTGGGTATTGCGGAAGCCCGCGGCGTACTTGCAGAGCTTGCCGGCCATGCAGGCAATGGTCACGTCCTGCATCCGTTGCCGGCAGGCGGCGTCCAGGCTGGCGGCAATGAAGTCGCCGATGCAGACAAAGGCGCTTTCGGGAAGCTGCGGCAGGTGGCCTCGCGCTCCCCTAAGGGTGCGGCCGCCGGTGCAGAAGACCATGCTGCTGCCGCCGCTGCGGGCATGGCCGGCCACGCACAGGCGGATGGTGGCCAGATAGGCGGCATGGCTGTAGGGACGCACCAGGCCCGTGGTACCCAGGATGGACAGGCCGTCCCTTATGCCCAGCTGGGGATTGAGGGTATGCACGGCCAGTGCCCTGCCTTCGGGAATGGCAATTTCCAGCAGCCAGCAGCCGCTGCGCAGCCCTGCCCGCTGCACATTGTCCACAATCATGTGCCGGGGGCCGCTGTTGATGGCCCAGTGCCCCGGCAGACAGTCCAGACCGGGGCGGGTGCAGAGGCCCACGCCCGTGCCGCCGCGCAGGATGAGCATCCCCTCGGCCAGCGGCAGGCAGTAGTCCTCCGGGCGGGCTTCTGCCGGTGTGGCGGCACGCAGGCAGGCGCAGACCGTGGCCCCGTGGGTGCAGTCCGGATCGTCGCCGCCATTCTTGCGGATGGCCGCCAGATAGGGCGGGGGCGGCGTCAGCAGGGGCAGTTCGCGCACCTTGCCGTCCGGGAAATGCAGGCGCACGCTGGCGGGGGCCTGCCGGTGGCGCAGGCGCAGCCAGGCGGCCACGGCCACGGCCGCGGCGCAGGCTCCCGTGGAATAGCCCCAGCGCAGGCGGGTATGCTCGTTGTTGTTCATGGCAAAAAGGGGGCGACAGGTTTGTTCCGCCGGGGCGGCATCACGCCGTGCGGCCCGTCGGCGTTTCAGGCGCTTTCCATGATGGCATGCAGGGTGGCAACGGCCAGGGCGCTGCCGCCGCGCCGGCCTTCCAGCACAATCTGCGGCACGGGACAGCGGGCCAGCAGTTCCTTGGCTTCCACCACATTCACAAAGCCCACGGGCATGCCCACCACCAGGGCCGGGCGGATGTCCTCTTCCAGAATATAGCGGGCAATGCGCGCCAGGGCCAGCGGGGCATTGCCGATGAGCACGATGCTTCCCGGCAGCATGGGGCGGGCCTTTTCGGCGCTGCACAGGGCACGGGCGCATCCTTCGGCACGGGCGCGGGCCGCCACGTCCAGATCGCCGATGTGGCAGTGCAGGTCATCTGCGCTGTAGTCCGGATGCAGGCGGCGCAGCCGCTCCAGGGACAGGCCGGACCGCAGCATGCGCGAATCCGTGAAGATGGGGGCATGCCGCCGCAGGGCGCGCAGCCCGGCATGGATGGCATCATGCCGGAAAACCAGGTTGTCCGCCACTGTCAGATCGGCGGTGGTATGGATGAGGCGGCGGGCCACGCGCCATTCTTCCACGGGCAGGGTGGCACAGAGCGGGCTTTCCGCCTCGATGCGGCGGAAACTTTCCTGCTCTATTTCCGCAGCGCTGAGATGCCAGCGAATTTCCATGACAGTTTCCTTGCTGTGTGCCGATGTGCGCACAGACGCGGGCTAAGAGGTACAGAGCATGGCGCCGATGACAAGCGCCATGCCCGCCAGGGTCACCAGAAAACGGGAAAGCTGCATGCCCAGCACAATGGTGAGGGCCACGGGTACCGGAAAGATGCCCATGGCCGTGGGCAGATTGCGCCGCAGCGTGCGAAAGGGATTGCCCACGGCACTGCCCGCCAGCATGGCCAGCAGAATCTGGGCATTGTCAATGAGTCCCTGGGCGTGCAGATGGGCCGCCACGGCCGAGGACTGGACAAGGCCCCCCATCTGTGCCGCCACAATGGAAAGCAGCTCCACGGGAAAGATGGCCGTCACGCTGGCCGGCAGGCGCTGTTCCCAGATGTCCAGCGCGCCGCTCTTGAGCAGCCATTCCATACCCAGCATGAGGGGAACCGTCAGGCAGAGCATGCGGAAAAGCAGGGAAAACATGCGCTCCAGGGCCTTGCTGACGGCCCGTTTCCAGCTCAGGGCCGGCTGTTCCGGCAGGGAATCCTCCAGGCAGCAGACATCACCATGGCCGGCCACATACCAGCGGTTCCAGAGCAGCACCCCCAGCAGCACCAGAAAGCCGCCCGTGAACTGGATGCCGAAATAGAGCAGCCCCGGCAGGCCGATGGCCCCCACTACGGGATACATGACCCGCAGGGAATGGGAGACATAGGCCAGATAGCTGTTGGCCATGCCGCCGGCAATGAGGGCCGAGGTCTGGATATGGCCCTCGGCATGACTGCTGACCAGCATGCTGTTGGCAGCCGCATTGGAACACAGGGCACTGGGCATGGCCAGTCCCACGATTTCGGGCAGCCGGGCCATGCGGCTCAGGCGGCGCATGACGCGGGCAAAGCACAGGTGCCAGCGCCGGGCCTCGATGAGGCCGCCCAGAAAGGCGGCTGTTCCCACAATGGCAAACAGGCGGGCAAAGCCGAGCAGCCTGGCCGCCACCGGCGAGCGACTGCCCGCATGGTGCCGCCGGGAGGGCACGGCAGGGGCGGACTGAACAGCGCGCTCCGCAAGAACGGGCTGCCGGGCAGGTGCCGCCTGCCCCGTGACCGGGGGGCTGGCCGTATGCGGTCGCCCGGCGGGCATGGTGAGCATGAGCCAGGTGGAAAGCCCTGTGGCCAGCACCAGGCAGACAAGCCACCCGGGGCGCTTCCAGGGAGGGCCATGCCGCTTGTTCATTGTTTTTTGACCATGATGAGCGAAAGATAGGCTTCGGGGCGCTGCTCAATGGCCGCGGCATCGCGAAGGATGACCTCGTCCGGCATGGCGAGGTGTTCGCCATAGAGAATATCCACCTGCTCCTCGCGGGCCAGCCTGTCCAGAAGGGCCTTGCGGCTGCGATAGGTCTTGAGCAGCACCGTGGTGGAGCCGGGGGGAAAGGTGATCTCTTCGGCCATTTCTGGACGGAACGAGGGGATGACGCGCAGCTCCTGGCCGTTTTCCACCAGGACGGTTCCGGCTCTGGCGGCAATGGTGACAAAGGAGGTGATGCCCGGCACGATTTCCACGGCAAGTTCGGGCAGCCGGGCACGGAGCAGGGGCAGCACATAGCCGAAGGTGCTGTAGGTCATGGCATCGCCCAGGGTGGCAAAGGCGCAGTTCCGGCCGGCACGCAGCTCGTCCAGGATGGCGGCGGCATTGGCTTCCACCTGCGCCTGGCGTTCGGCCGTCCGGCGGGACATGCTGAAGACAAGCTGGCGTATTTCGCCCCGGGGCGACAGGGATTCCACCACGCTGCGGGAGACGCTGTCCGTGGCATGCGCAGAAATGACGGTGAAGATGACGTCCACACTGCGCAGAACTTCCGCCGCACGGAGTGTCAGGTACCGGGGATCGCCGGGGCCGATGCCCACGCCGTACAGGTTGCCGAGCTTCATGCTGCCATCCTTTTCAGAAAGAGCTGGGGTGACGCGGGCCGTGAGCAGGCCAGCGGAAAATGCGTGGCAGTGCAGGTTGGCGGGAAAGGGCGCACGCGCCGCTTCGCCTTCACGCACAGGCCAGCGCAGGGTAATCCTTTTTCCGTTTGAAAAAAAGTCCGGCTTCCGGTATGCCGCAGCGGCCCTGCACCGTGGCGGCGCAGGGCCGTGGTCCGTTAGGGCTTTACCGGTTCCCGTACCAGATCATCCCGGCTTTCACGGGCGTGGCGCACGAATACGGCCCGCACGCCGGCAATCTCGCCCAGGCCCAGCAGGCGGCTCTTCACGGTATAGCCCGCGTGCCGCAGGCGGGACGCCCAGCTGTCTTCCTCGCTGCCGGCAAGGTCATTGCGGGCGTGGTCGCCGGCCACCACCATGAAGGGTTGCAGCCAGAGTGTGCCGGCGCCACGTTTTTTCAGGTCCGCGCACACGGCCGCAAAGTCCCGGCTGCCTTCCACCGTGCCCATGACCACCAGCGGGTCTTCCTCGGCAAACATGGCCCGGACGCCTTCAAGCGCCACGTCGGCGCGGCCGTGCTCCTGGCCGTGCCCCATGAGCACAAGGGCTTCGCCGGGCCTGCGTTGCGAGGCCGCGCTGTCCAGGACGGCACGGATCACGTCATGGGCATCCTGGCGGGAATCCAGCAGGGGGCGCCCGAAGTAGACGGCGTCAAAGCGGCCGGCATGCGCCTTGACATCCAGCAGCACGGCCCGTTCCAGGGCCGAAAATTCTTCCCCTGCCAGCACGTGCAGGGACTGTACCCGCACCACCCGCACGCCCTTGCGGGCAAGGGCTTCCAGCCCCTGGCCGATGCTGCCCACGGGCTGTCCCTGCTCTGCCAGCTTTTTGCGGATAATCTGGGAGGTATAGGCCCATTCCACCGGCGCCTGGGGAAAGGCTGCCCGAAAATCCCTGTCCAGGGCGGTCAGGGCCGCACGAGCTTCCGGTACGGTGGTGCCAAAGGCCACAAGCAGAATGCCCTCGCGCGGGGCGGCGTCGACCCGGGCCTGGAACAGGCAGCAGAGCAGCAGGGCCGTGAGAAGGATGCCAGAGGTTTTGCGCAGCATAGGTTCTCCTTTTGCAGTACGGGTAACGGGCAGCACACTGCCCGGAAAGGAAGGACCCCGGCGGAACGCGGAAGGCAGAAGACTGTCGCCGCGGCAAAGGCTGCATGCAGGAACAAGCCGCAGGCGTATGCCCCCGCCCCCGGGAGCACGGACCGGGATCATGCCGGCAGACGGCGTGCTGCCGTCAGCAGAGCACGGATGACAGAGACAACGCAGGCGGCAGGGACCGCCACGTCATGGGCAGGGGAGAAAGGGGCCGTGCCCGCAGCGGGTGCTGCTTCCGGGCGTAAGGGCAGAAGCGCAGCAGCCGCAGGAGGGCAGCAGCATGAAGGGGAAGCAAAACGGGAAGCGAAGCGTCCGCCGCCTGGGGCAGACGCCCGCGGCGGGCAGACAGGGCAGGGCGCGGGAAAAAGGGTACGGTCTTGCCGTACCGCCACCGGCAGCGCGGGAAAGGATACATGGCAACCTCCTGTTCAGACCTCGTGAACATGTTGCAGAAATGCCCCTGCGGGGGCAGCAACGATTCGGGCTGGCTTCCCGGCTTAAGGTTCATCCTTCCCCGCGCCTTCCCGCGACAGTATGTCGCAGTGGCATGATGCGGAGTCGTCCCCTATCACGGTTGCGGGCCAGCGTCGGCTTTTCACCGAACTTTCCAATTCTTCCGACCGGCGTCGGACACCCGAATCGTCCAGGCTGCGGCAACGGGGCCGCATGCCTGCCGTAAACGGCAGGAGGCATGACCATTGTCATGCCTCCCGTTATGTTCTTTGGTGGAGAAGAGGAGACTTGAACTCCCGGCCCCCGCCTTGCGAAGGCGATGCTCTCCCAGCTGAGCTACTTCCCCACGGGGCACAATTGCTTGCGCAGGTTCGTTTTCTATCCCCGTGGCCGGCCGCTGTCAAGCGCTTTCTGCCGGGGGCGGGAAATCCTTCCGGCGGCGCCCTGTGCCCGGCGGGCGGGGTGGCGTTCTTCTGCGGAAAGGCGCGTTTCGGGGCTTGGCCTTTGCACGGAAAAAGGCTATGCTTGCCCTCCGGCAAAACTATGAAAGAATATCGCGATCATTATTTTCTGAAAGCCAAGCGGGAAAACTACCCGGCGCGCTCCGTCTACAAGCTCAAGGAGCTGGATGCCAAGTTCAGGCTGTTTCGCCAGGGGATGCGCGTGCTGGACCTCGGGGCCGCTCCGGGGTCATGGTCTCTGGGCGCAGCGGAGAAGATCGGCCCGCGTGGCCGGGTGCTAGGCTGTGACATCCAGACCACGGAAACGGCCTTCCCGCCGCAGGTGACCTTTCTGCAGGAAGATGTCTTTCAGCGTTCCGCAGCGTTCGAAGATCTGCTCCGGCAGACGGGGCCGTTTGATGTGGTGATGAGCGACATGGCGCCGCGCACCACGGGCACCAAGTTCACGGATCAGGCCCGCTCGCTGGAACTGGCCTGCGAGGCGCTCAACGTGGCCTGCCTGTACCTGCGGCCCGGGGGCAGCTTTGTGGTCAAGATATTCATGGGGCCTGACGTGCAGGAGCTGTTGCAGCCCATGCGCAGGGCCTTTCGTTCGGTCAAGTCCTTCAAGCCCAAGAGTTCCCGTGCCGAAAGCAAGGAAACCTTCTTTGTGGGCATGGACTTCCGGGCCGAAGCTGCCGTGCGTCCGCAGGACGCCGCGGGGGGCGCCGTTCCGGCTGCCCCTGATCCCGTCACGGAATAAGCGGACCATGCCGGCGGGGCGCCGGCATGCGATCCGGGTATTTTGGCGCATCGCCTGTGCGGTGAGCCTGTTTTTTTATCATGAGCCGCCGCAGGGCGGCCGAACGTAGCGAGTTTCGGAGGTTGTATGTCTGGGCATAGCAAATGGGCCAATATCCAGCACCGCAAGGGCCGTCAGGACGCCAAGCGCGGCAAGGTCTTTACCAAGGCCGCCAAGGAAATCATCATTGCTGCCAAGAACGGTGGCGATCCGGCGGGCAATCCCCGTCTGCGCGCGGCCATTGCGGCGGCCAAGGCCGTCAACCTGCCCAAGGACAAGATCGAGGCGGCTATCCGCAAGGGGACTGGCGAGGATGCCGGCGGCGACCTCACCGAATGCTTTTACGAAGGCTACGGCCCCGCGGGCATTGCCATCATGGTGGAAGTGGCCACGGACAACAAGAACCGCACCGTGGCCGAAGTGCGCCACCTCTTCACCAAGCACGGCGGCAGCCTGGGCACCGACGGCAGCGTGAGCTGGATGTTTGACCGCAAGGGCGTCATCACGGTGGACAAGGCCGCCTACAGCGAAGATCAGATCATGGAAGTGGCCATGGAAGCCGGCGCCGATGACGTGATCGACGATGAAGACGTGTGGACCCTGCAAACGGCCATGGCCGATTTTGCCGCTGTGCGCGATGCGCTGGAAAGCGCCGGTGTGGCCATGCAGTCCGCCGAACTGGCCATGGTGCCCCAGAATCTGGTGCCCGTGGATGCTGACGCCGCCCAGAAGGTGCTGCGCCTCATGGACGCCCTGGACGATAACGACGACGTGCAGAACGTCTATGCCAACGCCGACTTCCCGGACGACGTGGAATAGTCGTTGCCGACGGCCTTCCGCAAGGAGGGCCGGGCGCCGGCCGGAGCAAGACGTCTGTCTGTCCGCCTGCGGCACGGCCGCGGGGAAGGGCATGCCACAGGGCGTTCCCTCCGTGCCGTGAATGGTTTTACAGGGGAGGAGTGCGGGTGTTCTCTGGAACATCGCCTCTTCCCCTTGCTGTTTTCTGGTATCCGGCCTGCGGGCCGCAGTCATGCCGGGAGGATGAATCATGCCCGCTTCTGTCAGTCATGCTCCCGTGACGGTCATGGGAATCGATCCCGGTTCGCAGCGTACCGGCTGGGGCATTGTGCGCGAGGTTTCCGGGGTGCTGCACCTGGTGGACTGCGGCATCATCCGTACCACGGCCGGGGGCGACACGGCCTTTTCCCAGCGGCTGGCCTGCATCTACCGCGAGCTGGTGGCGGTGCTGCGGCGCTGCTCTCCCGCGGAAGCCGCCATCGAGCAGGTGTTCACGGCCCGCAATGCGGCCAGCGCCCTCAAGCTGGGGCAGGCCCGTGGCGTGGCCGTGGCGGCCTGCGCGGCCTGCGGCATTCCCGTGAGCGACTATGAACCCACGCTGATCAAGAAGACGCTGGTGGGGACGGGCCGGGCGGAAAAGGAACAGGTGGCCTTCATGGTGCGCCGCCTGCTCAATGTGCGCGGCGAAGGCTGGGCGCTGGATACCTCCGATGCCCTGGGGGTGGCCATCTGCCATCTGACCATGCGCCGTTTTGCCCTGCTGCAACAACGCTGACGCCTGCGGTTTTGAGGTGTGCATGTCATTTCTTACGGTTTTTCTGCTGGCTGTGGCTCTTTCGCTGGATGCCTTCACCGTGGCCGTGGCTTCCGGCTGTGCCCTGCGGGATGTGCAGATGCGGCACTACCTGCGCGTGGGAGGGGCCTTTGGCTTCTTTCAGTTTGCCATGCCGGTGCTGGGCTGGATGCTGGGACAGTCCGTGCATCAGTACATCGCGGCCTGGGATCACTGGGTGGCCTTTGTCCTGCTGGCCTGGGTGGGCGGCAATATGCTGTACGGCGCCTGGAAGGACTTCCGCCATGGTGATACCGACGCCGAGGACTGCCACGGCGACGGCAGCGATCCCACGGCATGGCGCAATCTGCTGGTGCTGGGCGTGGCCACCAGCATTGACGCACTGGCTGTGGGCCTGACCTTTGCCATGACGGATACCCCCGTGCTCTGGCCGTCGCTAGTCATTGGCGGCGTCTGTTTTGTCATTTCCGCCGTGGGGCTTCATCTGGGCCGGCTGCTTGCCGGCCTGGCCGTGTTGCAGCGCTGGGCCGGCCTGCTGGGCGGGCTGGTGCTGCTGGGCATCGGCCTGCGCGTGCTCTGGCAGGACGGGGTTTTCGGCTAGTGCGCTAATATAAATGGTATATCCAAGGCATTTTTTGGCTGCTGATGATGGGCTATGCTAGTCTATTGCTCTTCTTCGTGCCCCGTTCATGTGACGGAGAGGCAGGAGAGCATGCCTCTGCGTCCAGGATGGATTGAGCTTGGTGAAATTCGTTTATCCCTCTGTAATATAATGTAATTTTTTGATAAAAATATATAAACACATATTGACAATCAATTTTATATATAATAAATGCATTTATATAAAATAGTTGAAATATGTTGGGTTTGCATGCCTTAGTAAGGTCTCAGGCATGAGATAATGGAGGGAAAAATGACAGAAAATTTAATTGTACGTGTGGCGTTGTCTGGTGGTCTTATTGGTCTACTTTTTACCAATCCCAGTCGTGCGCTGCAAAACGTGATAGATGAGCATAACAAGGCCGGTTGGCGCGTCCATCAGATCCTTCCACATTCCACCCGCAATATTTTTATGATGCTTTTAAGCCTCTTGGTTTTGGTAGTTACGCTTGGTATATGGACTTTTGGAGCTGGGTATATCATTCTCCTCGAAAGGCAGAAATAGGTTTGCTTTGTGACTGGTAAATCAGGATAAAACAATATTCTTTTTTATATTATCTATTATCTCACAACATTATAAGAGTCCAGCTGTGCGCATACGATAGCGATAGCTGGACTTTTTTGATTGTTGGCAATTGTTATATATATTTATCATAGAATAGGTTTGCTTTGTAAATATGATTAGGAAGCTCTATGAACGTATTATTGGATATTTTCCTCTTCTCCCGTGCTGCGGGAACGGGCGTTGCCTGCCCGTGAGCGGGGGACCGCTCCTGCCTGTGGCAAAGGTGGCGGGAATCTGCTATGGCCTGCATGAGGTCCTGCCGGCGCCATCCGGCACGGCAGGGCGCCACGGTCTAACCAAGGAGGACATATGGCAACGGTGACAGGAACCTATTGCGGCGATCTGCGTGTCGAGTGCCGTCACGAGCAGAGCGGCGCCACGCTGATGACCGATGCGCCGGTGGACAATTGCGGCAAGGGGCAGGCCTTTTCGCCCACGGACCTGGTGGGGGCGGCCCTGGGCGCCTGCGCCATGACCATCATCGGCATTTATGCCCAGAACCACGGACTGGATGTGACCGGCATGACCATGGAGGTGACCAAGACCATGAGTGCCAATCCTCGCCGCATCGGCAGGCTGGAAGTGGTCTTTACCATGCCCCGGCGGGCCTATTCGGACAAGGAACGGGCCAGCATAGAACGGGCCGCTCATACCTGCCCCGTGCACATGAGCCTTTCGGCGGACATGGAACAGGTGTTTACCTTTGTCTGGCCGGACTAGGGCCTGCTAACACGCATTGAAAATACAGACTGCACATACCGTTTGAACGGTGCGTGCCGCATGGCCCTTGTCCTTCCTGAAAAAGCGCGTTGGGGGAAGGATGGGGGGCCTGGGGGGAAGGAAACACCCCTTGCGCGCTAGCCAAGGGGGTTTCCTTCCCCCCCAGAAGAACAATTTCGTTTCGCGCTAACGCGCCCTGGCCGGCCGCAGGGAAACAGGACGGCCGTGCCCCCGCAGGGGGCGCCGGCACCGTGCGGCAATGCCATGGACGGGCAAAGGGCGCCGGCAGCGCCTGCCCCTGCCCTGTAAAGGAGGAAGTATGCCCACGCTGACAGGAATCTATCGCGGTGGTCTGCGCGTGGAATGTCGCCACCAGCAGAGCGGCGCCACGCTGGTGACCGATGGCCCGGCGGACAGTGGCGGCAGAGGACAGAGCTTTTCGCCCACGGACCTGGTGGCGGCAGCGCTGGCTGCCTGCGCCAGCACCGTCATCGGCATCTATGCCCAGAACCACGGGGTGGATGTGAGTGGCATGTCCGTGGCGGTAAACGAGACCATGAGCACCACACCTCACCGCATCGGCAGGCTGGAGGTGGTCTTTACCATGCCCCGGCGGGCCTATTCGGCCAAGGAAAAGATCAGCATTGAACGGGCTGCGCACAGCTGTGCCGTGCACAGAAGTCTGCATGACAGCGTGGAGCAGGTCTTTACCTTTGTCTGGCCCGAATAGCCGGGGAGGGGCTGCCCGTCTCCCCGCGGCGGGGAATGCCGGGCCGTTTTCCAAACGTCATTTCCGGTGGCCAGCCAGCGGTCAGCGCCTGTCTGTGGCCGCCAGAGGGAGAGAATACATGACCACGGCAACAGGAACCTATCTTGGGGATTTGCGGATAGCCTGCCGGCATGAGCGGAGCGGAACCGTCATCATGGCCGAGGCGCCTGAGGAAAATGGCGGCAGGGGGCAGTCCTTTTCCCCTTCCGATCTGGTGTGCATGGGGCTGGGCGCCTGCGCCATGAATCTCATCGGCCGGTACGCCAGGGACAGGCACATTGATGTGCAGGGCATGACCGTGAGCGTGACCAAGCACATGGCGGCGCAGGGAAAGCGCATCGAGCGGGTGGAGCTGCTTTTCACCATGCCTGCCCGGTCCTATACGGAAGAGCAGAAGGCCGCCATGGAGCATGCAGCCCATACCTGCCCTGTGCATCAGAGCCTGCATCCTGACATGAAGAAGGATGTCCGTTTTCTCTGGCAGGACTGATAGTTTTGACAATACGGTAACGACGGCGGTGCCTGACAGGCACCGCCGTCGTGCATTCATGGGTTGTGCGCCGTTTTTCGTCAGGGAAGCATGCCGCGGAAGCATCGCCCGTTTCCGCGGCATGCGGCATCAGCCTTCCAGAAAGGCGCGGTAAGCCTCGGCAGTGGCAAAGACATCCACGCTACTGGACAGTTCAAAGGGGCTGTGCATGGACAGCAGGGCCGGGCCGCAGTCGATGACCTGCATGCCGTAGGCAGCCAGGAAGAGGGCCACGGTTCCGCCGCCGCCCACATCAACCTTGCCCAGTTCGGCAATCTGCCAGGGGATGTTGCGGGCATTGAGCAGGCCGCGCAGTTCGCCCACAAATTCGGCATCGGCTTCGCTGGCGCCGTATTTGCCGCGGGAGCCGCCGCATTTGCTGAAGCAGGGGCCGTAGCCCAGCTGGGCGGCATTCTGCTTTTCGTGCACTTCGGGAAAATCCGGGTCAAAGGCGCCGGTCACATCGGCAGAGATGGCACGGCTGTTCAGAAACACCTGCGAAACGGGCAGGGTGCCGGCCCAGGCGCGGGTAATGTCCTCCACGCAGAATTGCAGGAAGCGGGAAGACGCACCGGTGGCGCCGTCGGAGCCGATTTCTTCCTTGTCCCAGAACATGATGGCCGTATTGGGGGCATTGCGGCCGGTCTTGGCCGTCAGGAAGGCTTCCAGCGCTGTGAAGACGCAGATGCGGTCATCCTGCCCGTATCCGCCGATGAGGGCACGGTCCAGACCCACAAAGCGGGCCGGACCGGCGGGAACGGCCTGCATGTCCGCCGAAATGAAGTCTTCTTCGCGCACGCCGTATTTTTCGTTGAGCAGCTGGAGCAGATAGGCTTTCAGGGGTTCCTTTTCCTCGTCCTGGCGGCTGCGGGCGCTGCCGGGAGCCGGCGCATGGGAAAGGATGATATTGAGCTTTTCGGCTTCAAAGGCTTCACTGACGGGCTGGCCGGCCTGCTTCTGCGCCAGATGGGGCAGCAGGTCGGCAATGGTAAAGACCGGATCGCCGGGGCGGTCGCCAATGGCAATGGCAAGATTCTTGCCGTTTTCCAGGGCCACCACGCCGCGCAGGGAAAGGGGGCGGGCCAGCCACTGGTACTTGCGGATGCCCCCGTAATAATGGGTCTTGGCCTGGGTGACGCCGGGCTGTTCGATGAAGGGGCGCTGCTTGAAGTCCAGGCGCGGCGTGTCCGCATGGGCGGCAATGAGGCGCAGTCCCTGGGCCAGGGGCGCCTTGCCCCGTCTGGCCGCAAACAGGGCCTTGCCCCGCAGGGGCCGCATGAACAGGCCGTCACGGGGATTTTCGGTAAAGCCCTTTTCCGCAAGGCGGCGCTGCACGTAGGCAATGGTTTCGCGTTCGGTCTTGCAGGCGGAAAGAAAGTCGATATAGCGCTTGGCCAGGCTTTCCAGCTCCTTGCGGCGGGTGGCCGTGGCGGCATAGTCCTTCCAGGCGCTTTGCGGCGAATAGGCAATTTCGCAGGTTTTGGTTTTCATTCAGCATTCCTTTCCGGAAGCGCGGCCCGCACAAGGGCCGGAATCCGGCTGTAATCGGCCTCCTGCAGGGTGCGGGTATCCAGACAGAAGCAGCTGTCTTCCAGCCGCCCCAGCAGCGGGGGGTCAGTCTCGAGAAGGGCCTGCTTCAGCGCCGTGGCGCTGCCATGGGCAGGCTCCAGACAAACAAGCGTGGTGGGCAGGTCATATTGCGGAAAGGCGCCGCCTCCCACGCGGGAAACGTCAGGGCGCAGATGCACCCGGCAGAGCGGGCCGAGGGCGCGGCGCAGCCGGGTGGCCAGGCGCCGTGCCTGGCGTTCCAGCTCTGCGGCGGAAAGATGGATCATGCGCAGGGTGGGAATGCGCTGGCGGGCGCTTTCCGGGTCGCAGTACAGGCGCAGGGTGGCTTCCAGCGCGGCCAGCGTCAGCTTGTCGCAGCGCAGGGCGCGGGTGAGCTGATTGGCCTTGAGGGCCTCGATGTAGGACCGCTTTCCGGCCAGGATGCCCGCCTGCGGGCCGCCCAGGACCTTGTCGCCGGAAAATGTCACCACATCGGCGCCGGCGGCCAGAACAGAGGGGACTGTGGGCTCGTTGGGCAGACCGCAGGGGCTGAAGTCCGTGAGGCTGCCGCTGCCCAGGTCCTCGAAAACGGGCAGACCGTGCCGGCTGGCCAGGGCTGCCAGCTCCGGCAGGGCCACGGCGCTGTGAAAGCCCACAATGCGGTAATTGGAGGTATGCACGCGCATGAGCGCGCGCGTATTTTCAGTAATGGCCGCTTCATAGTCACGCAGGTGGGTGCGGTTGGTGGCTCCCACCTCGCGCAGGATGGCGCCGCTCCGGCGCATGACTTCGGGGATGCGGAAGCTGCCGCCGATTTCCACCAGTTCCCCGCGGGAGACAATGACCTCGCCGTCCCGGCAGAAGGTGTCCAGCAGCAGCAGTACCGCCGCGGCATTGTTGTTGACCACCATGCCCGCTTCGGCGCCCGTCAGGCGGCAGATGAGGTCTTCCACCACCTTGTGACGGCTGCCGCGTCCGCCCGTGCGCATGTCCAGCTCCAGGGTGGAGTAGCCCCGTGCCGCCCGCAGCACGGCCTCGCAGGCTTCCGGCGCCAGGACGGACCGCCCCATATTGGTATGCACCACCACGCCCGTGGCATTGATGGCTTCCCGCAGGCGGGGCCGCAGGGCTGCCCGCACATGGGCCAGCAGATGAGGCAGATGGGCCTGCATGTCCAGCTGGGACGTCTCCTGTATCTGGCCGGAGCGTATCCGGTCGCGGCAGCCGTCCCAGTAGGCCACCACAGCCTCGCGAAGAAGGGGGCGCGGCTCGCGGGCCAGCTGGGGAGCCTCGTGCAGCAGGGCCGTCAGGCTGTTGTCCACCGAGGGAATGGCGCGAAAAAGATGCTTCATGCGGTCTCCGTCCGCGTGGGGGCAGGGCAGGGCCTGTCCAGATAGCGGGGAAAAAGAGTAAAGAATTCCGACAGCAAATACAAGGAACCGCTCATGATCACCGGCGAGGACCCCGCACCGGCGCAGTTGGCGGCAGCCTGCAGGGCCGCCTGCACATGGGGCAGGGCGCTGGCCACGGGGGCCGTGGCGCCCCGGTTCAGGACGGCGGCCACCTCGGCAGCGTCGGCGGCCCGTTCGTTATGCAGCTGGGGAATGAATATGGGCGCACCGGCAAGGGTCCGGCGCAGCAGCATGGCCGCGGGCTGCCAGTCCTTGTCCTTGAGGCAGGAAAAGATGGCACAGGGCGGCCTGTGGTCGTGATGCGCCAGGTAGTGCGTCAGGGCCTGCATGCCGTGGGGATTGTGGGCGCCGTCCAGCAGCAGCGCCGGATGGTCCGGGCAGGCGGGCAGGTATTGCAGGCGTCCGGGAATAAAGGCCGTTTGCAGACCCAGGGCCTGCCGCGTGCTGTCCTGGGCGCTGACCCCGCAGCGCGGAGCCACGCTCTGCCAGGCCCGCAGGGCCACGGCGGCATTGATGTGCTGATGTTCGCCGGCCAGGCCCAGTGGTACGGATGCGGGCAGCGGCGTCGTCAGGCTCAGGGGAGCGCCCTGCCGGGCGGCTGCCTGGGCCAGTATGCGCTGCACCACGGGGAATTGCGGGGCGCTGATGACCGGTACGGCGGCCCGGATGGCATCGGCCTTGTCGCGGGCAATGTCTTCCAGGCGAGGGCCGAGAATGGCGGCATGGTCCAGCGCCACGGGCGCGTAGCAGAGCGCATCCGCCGCCGTGGCGGTGGTGGCGTCGTGGCGGCCGCCCAGGCCGGCTTCCAGAATGGCCAGCTGCACGCCCAGCTGGCGAAAGGCCAGCAGGGCCAGCACGGTCAGAAACTCAAAATAGGTCAGGTCCGGGCAGGCCGCGTCCACCTGGCAGGCCAGGTCCGGCCAGAGGTCCGCGTGCAGGGGACGTCCGTCGATGCGGATGCGCTCGGCGGGCGAGACAAAATGCGGGGAGGTATACAGCCCCGTGTGCAGCCCGTGGGCACGGGCCAGGGAGTCCAGAAAGGAGGCGGTGGATCCTTTGCCGTTGGTGCCCAGCACCTGCACCACCACAAAGGGGGCGCGTTGCAGGTGCAGGGCCGTCAGCGCCCGGTGCATGCGGTCGAGGCTGAGATCCATGTGGAAAAAACCTCGGCGATCAAGCTGTTCCACAATCCGGGAAAAGGAGGAGAAGGCGGCATTCATGCCCTGACGGTAGCAGAAAGCCACAGCGTTGTCAGCGGGAGAAGCAACAGCACAGCAGCGTGCTGGCATGGCCGGCAGCACGGGCATGGGGGCGCCGGTTTTTTTGCCGGGAACGACCGGCAGGGCGGGCACAGCTCTTGCGGCTCATGGCAAGGCGTGGCAGAACGGGAGCCGGAGACGAAGCGGTGACGCCGCAGGCACGTGGCCGGCTGCGGGACAGGTTCGTCCGTTTTTTTGCTGACAGGCATGGCCCGGCATGTGCCGTGCGCCGGTGCAGCGCCGGGCCGCAGTTTTTTTTGCAGTTTCAGGGGGCGGCCAGCAGCCGCCATGCAAGGAGCAGTAGCATGAATGACGTACGCACGCTTGCGCGTGAGCGCATGAAGGGCTTTTGCCGTGTTTGTCCCGTTTGTGACGGCCGTGCCTGTGCCGGCGAGGTGCCCGGTATGGGCGGCCTGGTGACCGGGGCGTCCTTCCGCAACAATGTAACGGCCCTGGCTGCCCAGCGCCTGAACATGACGGCGCTGCACGATGCGCGGGAACCCAGGACCGCCTGTTCGCTGCTGGGCTTTGATCTGGCTCTGCCCGTGCTGGCGGCCCCCATTGGCGGGGTTTCCTTCAATATGGGCGAAAGCATGAGCGAGGCGGACTACATCCACGCCGTTGTTTCGGGCAGCCGTGCCGCTGGTGCGCTGGGCTGCACGGGCGATGGTGTGCCGCCGTTCATCATTGACGGTGCCGAGGCGGCCCTGAAGGCGGAGAAGGGCTACGGCATTCCTTTTGTGAAACCCTGGGAAGGCGCGGAACTGTACGACAAGGCCGAGCGCCTGCTGGCGCCGGGCTGCCCTGTGCTGGGGGTGGATGTGGATGCCGCCGGCCTGATTACCCTGCGCAAGATGGGCCGCCCCGTGGCGCCCATGTCCCAGAAGGCGCTGGAAGATCTGGTGGCCTTTGTGCACGATGCCGGGCGCAAGCTCATGATCAAGGGCATCATGACGCCTGAAGCCGCCCGGCGCGCGGTGGATGCCGGCGTTGACGCCATTGTGGTTTCCAACCATGGCGGGCGCGTGCTGGATCACTGCCCCGGTACGGCCGAAGTGCTGCCGGCCATTGCGGAAGCCGTGCGCGGACAGATTCATATTCTGGTGGACGGCGGCGTGCGCACCGGGGTGGATGTGCTCAAGATGCTGGCCCTGGGCGCGGAGGCCGTGCTCATCGGCCGGCCGGTGTCCATTGCCGCCATTGGCGGCGGGCGCGAAGGCGTGACGGCTTACTTTACGGAAATCAAAAGCCAGCTTGAGCAGGCCATGCTGCTCACCGGCTGCGCCACGCTGAGCGACATCAGCGAGCGCATCCTGTATCGCGGTTAGCCGGCGGAAAATGCCTGCCGCCCGTTCCGCACGGCACGGGCGGCAGGCCGCGCGGCGCTGTGCCGGGCAGGCCGATGCCGGCAGTCGTCAGTTGCGTCGCCCAGGGCGGCGGCGGGAAGGCCGCCGGCACTGCCGGACTGGTCACAAGACAGAGCAGGCCGGCAGAGAGCACCGGCAGCGCCAGGGGCGTTTTTTCTGCACAAAAAGAAAAACCCGCCGGGAAACCGGCGGGTCATGTTTTTGTGGCGGAGAGGAAGAGATTCGAACTCTTGGTACGCTGTTAACGTACACACGATTTCCAATCGTGCTCCTTCGACCAACTCGGACACCTCTCCGTGTCGAAGCGAAAATTTTTATATCCGTTCTTCTGCCCGCTGGCAAGGAAAAAATGCCGGTTCGGGCAGATTTTTCCGCAGCGGCCGTTATTTTTCCTGCGGTGGCGCGGCAGGGGCGGCGGCTGGTGTGTCGGCGGTGTTCACGCTGGCGGCCGCAGGGTCTGACGGGGGATGATTGGCGGTGTCAGGCGGCGGGGAACAGGCCGGCGGGGCGTCCGCCTCGTCCCGCTGCTGTTGCCGCAGGGCGCTGCGGCGCAGAAACCAGAGGAAGGCCAGGGCCGCCATGCCCATGCCAAGCAGGTTAAGAAGCGCAATGGTATCCACAGGAGGCTCCGCGGGCGGGACCGCTGGTCAGAAAAAACTGCCTGCCGGGGAAGGAACAACAGGGTTCCTTCCCCGGACCGGCGGAACGAAGGCAGGGATGCAGAGCAGGCGGAAATCCTCTGTCATTGCGCGGTGTGGCGTTTTTCCCGCAGGGCTGCGGGCAACGGGCGCAGCGGATGGCAGGTGCTTGCCGTCTGTTCCGGTGCAGGAGGCAGGCCCTCCCGCCTGTCTTAGATGCCCATCTGGCTGAAGCCGCTGTCGGTGTAGATCACCTGACCGGTGACGCCATGGGCCAGATCGGAAGCCAGGAAGCTGGCTACGCCGCCCACATCGAGGGTGGTCACATTGCGGCGCAGGGGGGAGTGCTCTTCCACATGGGCAAAGATGTTCTTCATGCCCGAAACGGCCGAAGCGGCCAGGGTCTTGATGGGGCCGGCGCTGATGGCATTGATGCGCACGCCCTTTTCCCCCAGTTCATAGGCCAGATAGCGTACCGAGGCTTCCAGGGCGGCCTTGGCCACGCCCATGACGTTGTAACCGGGAATGACCTTGGTGGAGCCGTAATAGGTCATGCTGATGATGGAAGAGCCGTCATGCAGCAGGGGTTCAAAGGCCCGGCAGATGCCCGTGAGAGAATAGGCGGAAATGTCCAGCGCCAGCTTGAAGCCGTCGCGGCTGGTGTCCAGAAAGCGCCCGCTGAGGTCTTCGCGGTTGGCAAAGGCAATGGAATGCACCAGCACGTCCACCTGGCCCCACTTTTCCTTGACCAGTTCGGCGGCGGCGGCGATCTGGGCGTCGTCCGTCACATCGCACTGAAAGGTGAATTCGCCGCCCAGTTCTTCGCTGAGCGGTTCCACCCGCTTCTTGATGGCATCGCCGACATAGTTGAAGGCCAGCCGGGCGCCCTGTTCCTTGAAACAGGAGGAAATGCCGTAGGCAATGCTTTTGTTATTGGCCAGACCAAGAATAAGTGCCTTTTTACCTTGCAAGAGCATGTGTAACTCTCCTTACATCAGGGCGGCGCGGGGCTGCCCGGCGGGAATGTGGCCGGAAGAGCGGTGCACGGAGATATTCCGGCCCATGAAATTAGATGGCAAGGGTCTTGCCGGTCAGGGTTTCGTAGGCTTCCCGATAGCGGGCCGCCGTGGCATCGATGATTTCCTGCGGCAGGGCCGGAGCCGGGGGCTGCATGTTCCACGACTGCCGGGCCAGCCAGTCACGCAGGAACTGCTTGTCGTAACTGGGCTGGCTCTGCCCCGGAACGTAGCGGTCAGCGGGCCAGAAACGGGAGGAGTCGGGCGTCAGCACCTCGTCGATGAGGTGCAGGCGGCCGTCAATGAGACCGAATTCAAACTTGGTGTCCGCCACAATGATACCCCGCCCGGCGGCATGGCGGCTGCCGGCATTGTAGAGGCGCAGGGCCACGTCCTCCAGCTGGCGGGCCATGTCAGCTCCCAGCAGTTTGGCGGCAGCATCCCGGCTGATGTTTTCGTCATGCTGGCCCAGGGCTGCCTTGGTGGACGGGGTGAAGATGGCCGGTTCCAGCTTGTCCGATTCGCGCAGGCCGGCCGGCAGGTCATAGCCGCAGAGGCGGCCTGTGGCCTTGTAGTCCTTCCAGCCGGAACCGCTGAGATAGCCGCGGACAATGCACTCCACCGGCAGGGCGGCCGCCTTGCGCACCATGACGGCGCGGCCTTCCAGCTCATCGGCCCAGGGCGCCAGCTGCTGGGGGAAGCGGTTCACATCGCTTTCCACCAGATGGTTGGGGATGATGTCGCGGAACATGTCCATCCAGAACAGGGTGATTTGATTGAGGATGACCCCCTTGTAGGGAATGGGTTCGCCCATGATGACATCAAAGGCCGACATGCGGTCAGTGGTGACGATGAGCAGGGTGTTCTCGTCCAGGTCGTAGATGTCGCGGACCTTGCCGCGGGAATGCAGCGGGCAGCAGGTGATATTGGTCTGGGTAACGATACGCATGAGTGTGAATCCTCTGAAGCGGGCTAGCCCTGACGGCGGATTTCCACAGAGCGGGCATGTGCCTCCAGGCCCTCCAGTCGGGCCAGGGCGGCAATGGCATCGATGCTCTGTTGCAGGAAGGTGGCCGATGTGGCCACAATACTGGTTTTCTTGCAGAATGTCTGCACCGAAAGGGCGGAAGAAAAGCGCGCCGTGCCCAACGTGGGCAGGACGTGGTTGGGGCCGGCATAATAGTCGCCCACGGGTTCGGGGCAGTAATGCCCCATGAAGATGGCGCCGGCGTTGCGGATGGCGGGCAGCAGCGCCCACGGATCCCGGACGCACAGTTCCAGATGCTCGGGCGCCACCATATTGGCCACGGCCGTGGCAACGGTCATATTGGGAACCGTGACCACCGCCCCCCAGTCCAGCAGGGACTTGCCCGCCGTCTGGGCCTTGGGCAGGGCGGCGCACTGCTTGTCCAGCTCTTCGCGCAGGCGTTCGGCCAGTTCGTCATTGTCCGTGATGCAGATGGCCGAGGCCAGGGCATCGTGCTCGGCCTGCGACAGCAGGTCGGCCGCCAGCCAGTCCACACGGGCCGAGCTGTCGGCAATGACCAGCACCTCGCTGGGGCCGGCAATCATGTCGATGCCCACCGTGCCCTGTACCAGGCGCTTGGCCGTGGCCACAAAGATATTGCCCGGCCCGGCGATGACATCCACCGGGGCGATGCTCTGCGTGCCGTAGGCCAGCGCCGCAATGGCCCAGGCGCTGCCCACGCGGTAGATTTCGTCAATGTCCAGCAGATGGGCCGCGGCCAGAATGTGCGGATCGATGCTGCCGTCCTTGCGGGGCGGCGTGCAGATGGCGATGCGCTGCACACCGGCCACCTGGGCGGGAATGGCATTCATGAGCAGGCTGGAGAGCAGGGGCGTATTGCCGCCCTGGCCGCCGGGCACGTACAGGCCCACGCATTCCACGGGCAGCACGCGCTGGCCGAGGATGCTGCCGTCGGGGCGGGTTTCAAACCAGGATTTTTCCTTCTGGGCTTCGTGAAAAAGGCGGATATTGTGGGCAGCATCCACCATGTGTTCGCGATTTTCGGGAGAAACGGTGGCCGCACCGCGGGCAATGTCCGCCTCGGGCACACGCAGCGGCGGGGCAAAGTCCGGGCAGTCAAAACGGCGGGTATAGTCCAGCAGGGCCGCGTCGCCGCGCTGGCGCACCTCGGCGATGATGTCGCGCACGGCGCTTTCCACGTTATTGCCGGGGTTGCGGCGTTCTTCAAGCCATTTGGCGGCCTTGGGCCAGTCCTGTGCATTCTGCAGCGAAATGGAACGGCAGGTCATGCTCATCCTCCCTTTGAAACGGGTAATATAGCCAAGGTCGCCGCGAATGTCGAGGCATGGAAATGCGCTCTCCTCCCTTGACAGGTGCCGGGGCTGACCTTACCCAATATGGCAGCCGATGCCAAATCGGCAGCTTGCCGGGAGGACACCATGCAACACACCAATGAAAATGATATGTATCAGCGGAACGCCGCACATGCGCAGAACCGGGCCGCTGACACCACCCTGCCGGAAGATGGCGCGGGAAACGAAGGCGCCGTGGAAGAACAGGGGCTTCCCGAAGAGCAGCCCCTGCCGGAAAATCTGGAGACCCTCTGCCGGGAGCACATCTGTCCGCAGTGTGCGGAAAAGGCCGCCGCCGAGGAGGCCCGCCTGCGTGCCGCTGCGGAAATGGACAATTTCAAGAAGCGCCTGACCCGTGAGCACGAGGAGCAGGTTCGCTACGCCGCGGAAAAGATTCTGCGGGACATTCTGCCCGGGCTGGACAATCTTGAACTGGCCATGCAGTACGGCAGCCGTGACGAGGCCTGCCGCGACATGCTCACGGGCGTGACCATGACGCACAAACTTATGATGGAGGCCCTGGCCCGTCACGGGCTGACCTCTGTGGGCGCCGAAGGCGAACCCTTTACCCCGGAACTGCACGAGGCCGTCGGCTTTGCCGATCGCCCGGACCTGGAGGCCAATACCGTGGCCCAGGTGCTGCAACGTGGCTACAAGCTGGGCGACCGTCTGCTGCGGCCGGCCAGGGTCATGGTCAGCCAGGGGTAGTTTTCCCGTTGTTGTCAATATCCCCTCTCGCGGACAGGGCAGTGCCCTGATCCGAAAAAAGCCCCCGTCACCAGCGTGACGGGGGCTTTTTGTGCAAAGGGACCGGTTCAGCGGGCGGCCACGCCCCGGGCCGGGGCAGCCGCCCGGGCGATCTGCGGCGCCAGGGCGCGGCCCATGCGTTGCAGCAGCTGGCTCTGGGTGTTTACCAGGGCGGACGGGCTGCCGTCTCCGCCGCTTTGGGCGGGGCAGTCCAGGCTGTCCGCGTAGTTGCCCCCGGCCAGGATGCGGCCGGCAGTATCCTGCACGCTCCAGCGGGCCTCCAGGTGGGCGGTCTGGCCCGGTGCGCCGTCCAGCCGCAGAATGTTCAGCACAAGCACGCTGTCCCAGCCGTCATTGCCGTTGCCGCAGTCCACGGTGATGCCGCAGGGCAGCAGGCGCGGCCAGAGCACTTCGCGCAGGACACGGCGGATACCCTGATCCAGGGGTTCGGCCCAGATATCGAAATTGTCCACCCGCAGGCGGGGGCTGTCCGGGCGGCGGCTGACAATGCCCTGGCGGTCAAGATAGCCGGGAATGCCCACCTGGGCGATGCGCAGCACGGTGGGGGGCAGGCTGTCGGCGGCAAGGGGCGTTTCGCCGCTGTCCAGCATGTAGTAGTGGGTGGGGGCGCTCGGCCCGCAGGCCGTGCACAGCGGCAGCAGCCCCAGCAGGGCACACATGGTCAGCAGGGGCATCAGACGGGTGAAGCAAGGGGTCATCGGCGGCCTCCGTGTCGGCCCAGAAGCAGGGATTCGGGATTGCGTTGCAGGGTTTCGGCCAGGGCGCGCAGGGCGCGCATGGCGGCATTGGCTTCGCGCAGCAGGCTTTGCAGCTCATTGACGGCCGGCGCATTGCGTCCCACCAGTGCCTGGGTGGAGAGGGCCACCTGCCGGTAGGCTTCCAAGGTCTGGGAAAGGCTGGTGAGGCTGGCGGGCAGGCTGCCGGCGGCCTGGGCGGAAAGCCGGGAAAGATCGGTGGCTGCCATGGTGATGGCCTGCTGAGTTTCCCGGCTGGCCAGCAGCAGGTGGTGCGCTTCGCCGAAGGTGTCGGCAAAGTTTTTGAGGCCGCGTTCGATATCGCTGGACGCCAGGATGTCGGACAGGCGCGTCAGCACATCCTGGAGCGAAAGGGTCATCTCCTTGAGCGGCAGCGAGGCCAGGCTGCGTTGCAGCTGGTCGATGGGCGAGGTCATGGTGGGGATTTCCGTCCGCGGGTCATTGGAACGGTACTTGGCCGGGGCATTGGGGTAGAAATCCAGCTCCACGCGATACTGGCCGGTGATGAGGCTCTGGAGTTGCAGGCGCGCCCGCAGGCCGCGCTGCACCAGCTTGCCCAGCACTGCGATGCGCTCCTCGTCCGTAAAGTGCTCCCGCGGGCGGGAAGTGCCGATGGCACGTTCGTTGATGCGGATGTGTACGGGAATGGTGACGCTGCCATCGCGGGGATTGGCTTCCAGACTGATATGCGTCACGCTGCCCAGGGGCACCCCGCGAAAGACCACGGGCGCGCCCACGGAAAGGCCGCTTACCGAGCCGTCGAAATACAGCCGGTATTCCAGATCGTCGCTCAGAAGATTGCCGCCCCCCAGAAGGGCAATGCCCAGCACAAGCAGGGCCAGGGCACCGAGAACAAAGCTGCCTACGGCCACTTTGGAACGGGATTGACTCATGCGGTAGTCCTTGTGGTCCCGCCGGTTCTGTCCGGTGACGGGGCTTGGCCTGACGCGCCGCGGGTAAGAAAGCGCATGGCTTGTTCTTCCGTGTGGGGGTCGCGTACCAGCAGGCTTGGATTGCCCGACGCCGTGACCCGGCGCGTCTGCGCATCCAGAAAGATGCTGTTGCTGGCCACGGTGAAGATGCTGGCCAGCTCGTGGGAAACGATGACAAAGGTGGTGCCCAGCGAGTCGCGCAGCTCGAGGATGAGATCATCCAGCAGGCGCGAGCTGACCGGGTCCAGCCCGGCGGAAGGCTCATCCAGAAAAAGGATTTCCGGGTCCAGGGCCAGGGCACGGGCCAGGCCGGCACGCTTGCGCATGCCGCCGCTGATTTCCGAGGGATAGTAATCCTCGAAGCCCGCCAGACCCGCCAGCGCCAGCTTGAGGGCGGCCTGATCCCGGATTTCAGCGGGAGAGAGCGTGGTATACTGTTGCAGGGGCAGGCCCACGTTCTCGGCCAGCGTCATGGAACTCCACAGCGCCCCGCCCTGAAAGAGCACGCCCGTGCGTTGCAGCAGGCGGCGGCGCTCCTGTTCCGTACAGGCCCAGAGGTCCGTTTCGCCGTAGAAGACGTGTCCGGACTGCGGGGCCTTGAGACCCATGAGCACGCGCAGCAGCGAGCTTTTGCCGCAGCCCGATCCGCCCATGATGAGAAAGACGTCGTCTTCGGCCACGTCGAAATTCACGTCCTGCATGAGCACAAAGGAGCCGTAGCCCACGGTGAGGTCACGCACGCGCAGGCGCGGCGGCCTGTGCTGTGCCGGGGGGGTCTGCGGGGAGGCGGCCGGTGCGCTGTCCATGATCTAGACCCCCAGCACGTTGCAGAGAACGGTAATGACAGAGGTGGCCACAATGATGCCCACAATGCCGTGCACCACCGCCGTGGTGGTGGCCTGGCCCACGGCCTGGGCGCTGCGGCCGCAGCGCATGCCCTGATAGCAGCCCGTCAGGGCAATGATGACCCCGAAGACGGCCGCATAGACCAGGCCGATGATGCCGTGGCGGAAAGATACCATGGTGACGGTGGCGCTGAGGTATTCCAGCGGGTTGAGGTCCAGCATGCCCACGCCCACCACAAAGCCGCCCAGAATGCCCATGAGATCGGCATAGAGGGTGAGCAGGGGAATCATGGCCGTGAGGGCCAGCATGCGCGGCAGCACCAGAAAGTCCATGGGCGAGATTCCCAGGGTGACCAGGGCATCCACCTCTTCATTGACCTGCATGGTGCCGATGAGGGCCGCAAAGGAGGCCCCCACCCGGCCGGCCATGACCACACCCACCATGATGGCGCCCATGACGCGCAGCATGCCGATGCCCACCAGCCCCGCCACATAGATCTGGGCGCCGAACTGCGTGAGCTGCACCGCGCCCACAAAGGCCAGGATAAGGCCGAACAGCAGACTGGTCAGGGAAATGATGGGCAGGGCCAGCACGCCGCATTCGTACATGGCGGCCATGAGGTCCTGCATGCGCATGTGCGAGCGTCCGGTGCAGAAGCGCAGGATGGCCAGGGTGGCATCGCCCACAAAGGCGGTGAATTCGCGGAGCTTGCCGGGCAGGGCCAGCACTGCCCCGCCCAGGCGGGCCACTGGGCCTTCCTGCTCCTTGCTGCGGGAGGCGCCCTGCTTGGCCGGCACGGCAAAGGCCAGATGGACCAGGCGTTCCAGGCCGTGGGGCAGGTCGCGCTGCACAGGCAGGCCGTGCTCCTGGGCAGCCCGGATGCACCGCACCAAAAAAACCAGCAGACTGGAATCCCAGTGTTTCAGGTCCTCGCAGCGCAGGGTCAGGCCGGTCGTATGCGGCTGGGCCATGGCCCGCAGGGAAGCGTCAGCCGACGGGGGCCATGGGGCGCCCATCTTCCAGCAGCCGCCCACGCTGATGGTCAGGCGGTCCTGCGTCCTGGCAAAGCTGACTTGCGGACTTGCTTCCATCCTTTTATCATACCGCTTGCCGGCCTGCCCTGCAAGCATCGGCCGGCCGTTTTTCGTGCACCTCAACCCCGTCATGCCATGTCACTGCAAGAACGTCTTGGTCTTGATACGGCGCCCCTTTTGCTGATGGACGGTTCAGCCTTCATCTTCCGGGGCTTTTTTGCCAATCGCAACATGCAGCGTTCCGACGGCTTTCCCACCAATGCCCTGGTGGTGGTCAGCCGGGTGCTGCTGCGCATTTTGCGCGACGAGGCGCCCAGCCATTTTGTTTTTGTGCAGGACGGCCGGGGCAAGAACTTCCGGCATGAGCGCTACCCCCTCTACAAGGCCAACCGGGATGCCACCCCCGAAGACCTGGTGCGGCAGATTGATCCCATTCAGCGCATGGTGCGGGCACTGGGGCTGCCGCTGGTGGTTTCGCAGGGTTGCGAGGCCGACGACTGCATTGCTTCGCTGGCGGCGCGCCTTTCGCCGCAGCGCCCCGTGGTCATTGTCAGCGGCGACAAGGACCTCAAGCAGTGCCTCAGCCCCCGTGTGAGCTTGTGGGACCCCGGATCCCGCGAGGAAAAGCTGCTGACGCTGGATGATTTTGTGAACGAGAGCGGCGTCAGGCCCGAGCAGTGGCCCGATGTGCAGGCGCTCATCGGCGACAGCAGTGACAATATCCCCGGCGTGCCGGGCATCGGTCCCAAGAAGGCGCAGCAGATTTTCGAGCACTGTTCCTCGCTGGAGGATATCCGCGATCATTTTGACAAGGTGCCGGCCAAGTTGCAGGACAAGTTGCGGGAGCATCTGGAGGCCATGTTTGTCTGGAGAGACCTGACCACCCTGCGCCGGGACTTCTGCACGGAGCTGACCCTGGATGACCTGGCCGTGCGGCCGCCCGATGTGGCGGCCTGCCGTGAGCTGGCAGCGGAATTCGAGCTGTTTGCCCTGCGCCGTGATCTGGAAGCCTACCTGAAGCGCCGCAGTGCGGCGACGGCGGCGCCTGTGCCCGTACCGGCAGCCGGCGGCACGCAGACGGGCGAGCAGGGCGATCCTGCCCCCGTGCGCAGTGCCGGTACCCAGCTCAGCCTGCTGGACATGGCTGCCCCGTCTCTGGAACCGGTGCTGCCGCCCATCCGCTGCCAGGCAGAGGACCTGCCGGACAGCCGCGGCGCGCGCGTGGCCATCATCTGGGCGCAGGGGCCGGACATGCCGCCTCATCTGGCCCTGGACAGCGGCGGGGGCACGTGCTGGTCTGCCCGCTGGAGCGGCAGCCAGGCCGTGCTGCTGCGCTGGTTGCAGGCCGCGGACGCCATTGTGACCGAAGATGCCAAGCCCCTGCTGGGACGGAGCCATGCCCTGCCGCCCGAGGTGCTGCCGCGTCTCTTTGATCTGAGCCTGGCCTCCTACTTGCTGGACCCGGAAGAGAATGACCACGGCTGGCCCAAGCTGGTCGTGCGCTGGGGCGCGGCGCTGCCCGGCGGGCAGGAGCAGGGGGCGGCTGGTCTGGCGCTGGGCATGGCCGGCCTGCTGGAAAACCGGCTGGCCCGTGACGGCCTGCTGGACCTGTACCGGCATCTGGAAATGCCGCTGGTTCCGGTGTTGGCCCGCATGGAAGCCCGGGGCATTGCCATTGATGCGGCAGCCTTTCAGAGTTTTCTGGCAGATGTGCAGAAGGAGCTGGATGCGCTGACGGCCACGGTATATGCCGCGGCCGGCCGGCAGTTCAATATCCGTTCGGCGCAGCAGCTGGGCGAGGTGCTGTTCGGTACGCTGGCGCTGCCGTCCCCCCGCAAGACGCGCGGCGGTCAGGCCTCCACCAGCCAGGCCACGCTGGAAAAGCTGGCCGGCCGGCATCCCGTGGTGGACAGCATTCTGCAGTACCGCAAGCTGGAAAAGATGCGCTCCACCTATCTGGACCCGCTGCCGCGGCTGGTGGACGCCAACGGGCGCCTGCACACCACCTTCAATCAGAAGGCCACGGCCACGGGGCGCCTTTCGTCCAGCAATCCCAACCTCCAGAACATTCCGGTGCGCGGTCCGCTGGGCAAGCGCATGCGGGCCTGCTTCATCGCCGGACCGGGCAATGCCCTGGTCTCTGCCGACTATTCGCAGGTGGAGCTGCGCGTGCTGGCCCACATGTCGCAGGATGCCGTCCTGCTGGAGGCCTTTCGCCACGGCGCGGACATTCATGCCCGCACGGCGGCCCTGATCTATGACTGCGCGCCCGAAGCGGTCAGCCCGGACCAGCGGCGCAACGCCAAGACCATCAATTTCGGCCTCATCTACGGCATGGGGGCGCAGAAACTGGCCCAGGAACTGAAGATCAGCCTTGCTGAGGCCAAGGACTTCATTGCCCGCTACTTTGAGCACCTCACCGGCCTCAAGGCCTTTTACGAGGCTGTGGAGGCCGCAGCCCGTCGCCAGGGCTTTGTGACAACTCTGGGCGGACGCCGCCGCCTGCTGCCGGACATTCATTCCGCCAACGGCCAGGCCGCGGCACTGGCCCGCCGTCAGGCCATCAATACGGTGATTCAGGGGTCCGCCGCGGACATCATCAAGCTGGCCATGCTTGCCGTGGATGCGGACCCGGAGCTGGCGCGCATGGATGCCCGCCTGTTGTTGCAGGTGCATGACGAACTGCTGCTGGAAGTGCCGCAGGAGGCTGCGCAGGATGCTGCCCGGCAGGTGACCCGACTCATGGCCTCGGTGGCGCCCGGCGGCACGCCCCTGTCCATCCCGCTGGTGGTGGATGCCGGCGTGGGGCATGACTGGGGAACGGCCCATTAGGCCCTGCCCGTCGATAAGGCGCCATGCGCCACAGGAACAGAAAACGGCACGTTCTGCGGAACGTGCCGTTTTTGCATGCGTTCTTCCCCTGGCGGCGGGGCATTCTGCCGCAGGGGCATGGGGCGGGCGGCGGGTGCGCCGTGGGGTGGGCCTCTTAGCCCCCCAGATAGCGGGCCATGAGGCGGCGCGATGGCCGCGAAAAGGCGTCCAGTTCGGCAGTCAGTTCCAGATCGGGAATGATGGCCCGCACCACGGGAATGCCCAGATCGGCACGGGTCAGTTCCACGTAGAGGGGCGCGTGCCCCTGGGCCTGGAGCAGGGATTCCAGCAGGCGCACATTGGCTGCCGGCGAGGGCAGGCTGTAGTCCGGCAGCTCTTCCAGGCAGCGCTGGGGCAGAGCGGCCAGCGCCGGACCGGTCGGCTCGCCGTAGGGATAGGGCCAGGGGGTTTCCGTCAGGGCGGCCAGCGCCGCCCGGGCACCGCACAGACCGGCCCCGGTGGCCCGCACCACGGCGCCGCGGCGGCTCATGACAAAGGCCTGATACACCGGCAGGCCGGCTTCGGTGGTCATGTCCTGGAATTGCAGGCGGATGCCGCGTGCCGCGTAATCGTCCAGCAGGGCCTGCAGGCGGGCGTCGCGGGAATACAGGGTAAAGCAGCCCTGCCGCCGGAAAGGTGTGGTGGCTTCGGCGTCACGTTCCAGAATTTCGGTGAGGGCGGCCAGCTTGGCCTCGTCCAGGGTATTGCCTGATGCCAGGCCCGTGGAGCCGGCCGCCAGAAAGAGGGAGGGTTCCGCCAGATTGCAGAACAGAAAGACCGCCTGGGCAGGTACCAGCACTTCGTTCCCCTGGGCATCGCGGGCCGGAACCCAGTGCAGGGGTGTGCCGGGGCACAGGGGGGCCTCCAGGGGCAGGCGTTCCGGCGCAAGAAAGGGCCGGCCTTCGGCCTGAAGTTCCTGACAGGAGCGCCGCAGCAGGGGCAGGGGACGCAGGCGGTTGCTGACCTCGCCCTGACCAAAGGCGCCCCCCTGCCGGCTGATGCTCACATAGGCGCTGCAACGCTCCACGATTTCCATGCTGTAGGAGGCTCTGGCCTGGGGCAGGGACAGGCCGCGTCCGTAGGCCGTGGCCTGACCGCGCAGGGTATAGCGCAGCAGGGCGTCGTCGGTGCCGCTTTCCACGTGCATGTCCACATGCCAGGCCCGCAGCAGGGCAATGGGCGAGAGCGATGCCTGGTGGCGCATTTCCTGTCCGGCCAGCACGCCGGCCCGGCCAAGGGCCTGCACGGCCGTGTCATAGGTTTCCTCCGCCGGGGGGCGCTGCCAGGCAGGAAGGTTTTCCGCAGCCACGGCCTCCCGCAGCCGCGGCAGCATGCCGGCCCCGGCCTGCATGGCCTCCTGTTCCCGGTGCAGGGCCGCCGCATCATACAGCGGGGGCAGGTCCACGTCTTCCGGGCAGGGCAGCATGTGATGCTCCGTGATGTTTTCCCGGAAGATCTCGCTCCACTGCCGGGCCAGGGCGTGATCGGGCAGCATGGCCGCCCGCAGGTAGACCAGGGGCGAGGCCGCATCCAGGCGCGCCGGCGCATCGGGCGGAAAGGCCGCGGTGACTGCCGCTGCACCGGGCTGGAGCAGGGCGCCTTCCAGCAGCAGGGCAGCCAGGGCAGGGCGGGGAAAACGGTCGGCAGCGGCATCATAGGCCTGATCGGCCAGCTGGCGCAGGGCTGCCGGCGAGAGGCGGCCCAGGGCACGCAGACAGTGCAGATGCAGAAAATCGTCCAGCGGACAGGCTTCCAGCTGATGCAGGGCCGCTTCCAGCGTAAGGGAGGCAGGCGGTTCGCAGGAAAAGTAGCCGGTGGTGGCCTGTGTCTGGCTGTGGGTATAGGTATACTCCATGGCGTGATCCATGCTGTCAGGGGAACGGTGTGGCGGGGCAGATACGAAAAGGGGCAGGCCCGAAGGCCTGCCCCTGAACAGACATCCCCAAGGATATTAACGCTTGGAGTACTGGTAGCGGGCACGAGCGGCACGCAGACCGTACTTTTTGCGTTCCTTCTTGCGGGCATCGCGGGTGAGGAAACCGGCCTTCTTCAGCACCGGGCGCAGGGCGGGATCCACCACCAGCAGGGCACGGGAAATGCCGTGACGCACGGCTTCGGCCTGGCCGCTCACGCCGCCGCCGGCCACGTTGACGCGCACGTCCAGCTTTTCGGCCAGCTTGGCCAACACCAGGGGCTGACGGATGATCATCTGGAGGGTCTTGCGGGGAAAATACTCCTCAAAGGAGCGACCGTTGACCGTGATGTTGCCGGAACCGGCATAAATGCGGGTACGAGCGGTAGCCGTCTTGCGGCGGCCGGTACCGTAATCAAATTTCTCGCTCATAGCGTGCACTCCTTAGTAGGGCAGGGTCAGCGGCTGCGGGTTCTGGGCGGCATGGGGATGCTCGGCGCCAGCATAGACCTTGAGCTTCTTCAGCATGGCGCGGCCCAGACGATTCTTGGGCAGCATGCCGCGCACGGCGGCCATGAGCACGCGCTCCGGCTTGTCGGCGAGGACATCGGCAAGGCTGGTGGTCTTCAGACCGCCGACCCAGCCGGAATGCCGGTAGTACTTCTTGTCATGCATCTTCTTGCCGGTAACCTTCACCTTGTCGCAGTTGACGACAACGATAAAGTCACCAAGATCCATGTGAGGGGCAAACTCGGGCTTGTGTTTGCCGCGCAGGCGATGGGCGATCTGGCTGGCCAGGCGACCCAGCACCTGATCCTGAGCATCGACCACATACCACTGGCGGTTGATGTCTTTGGGGGTAGGGCTGAACGTCTTCATGGGGATGAACTCCTCTGCAAATATCAGATGCCATAATGCGGCGGAAAATCCGTCATGCGACGTGCCGCCTAACGGGGATGACGACAGTATCGCTGTAAAGAGAAGGTTTTCTAGCCTATGGCGCGCAACATGTCAAGCGAGCCTTCCGGGAGGAAAACACGCCGGCGCTCCGCGCGCCTTGAGCTTTACCCCAGCTCGCCATATAATGCCAGCACTTTTTTGTTCATTCCGTCTCATGCAGCGGCGTGCCGCGGGGGCGCGACCGGGCGGGGCGGCGTCTTTGCTGCGCAGGGTGCCCGGCGCAGCGTGGGAGCTGTATGCCATCCATCCGCAAGAGTCTTCTGCAACTCACCTTTTCCGGCGCCTATCTGCTGCGCTGGAACGACAAGCTGCGGCCCGCCGAACTGGTGGAAATCGACAAGCAGGCCCACAAGATGCTGGTGGCCTGCGTGCTCTGGCACGAAAACAGCCGCCGCCTTCCCGAGGAACAACGGCTGGCCCTGGGCCAGGAGATCATCGAGGGCGGCCTGTTCGACTATTACTACCGCCTGATCATTACGGACATCAAGCCGCCGGTCTTTTATCGCATCAAGGAAAACCGCGAGCATTACCGGCAGCTTACCGAGCATGTCATGAAGCGCCTGGAGCCGGCCCTTGCCCCGCTGGGGGACTTCTGGCAGCGCATGCGGGCATGGCATGCCAGCGATACGGACAGCCTGGCCCGGCGTATCCTCAATGCGGCGCATTTGTATGCCTCGCAGTGGGAATTCCGCCTTATCCGACCCCTCAACGGCTTTGACGAGGAGATGGAGGACATTGCGCAGTCCTTCCGGGACCGCCTGAACAGCTTTCAGGATGTGAAGGGCATGCGCGACATCGTGGCCGGCCATACGGCGCTGGCCCGTTTGGCCAATATCTGCGGGCAGCTGCGCTTTCAGATCCGCTGGACGCAGGCCCCGCGCATTCCGGCCACTTCGGTGCTGGGGCATATGTTCATCGTGGCCACCTATGCCTATTTCTTCAGTCAGACCATCGGAGCCTGCCGGGCGCGGGCCATCAACAACTTTTTCTGCGGGCTGCTGCACGATCTGCCGGAGCTGCTCACGCGGGACATCATCTCGCCGGTAAAGCAGTCCGTGGAATGCCTGCCCGAAATTCTCCGCGAATACGAGGAACAGGAGCTGGAGCGCCGCATCTTTGCCCCGCTGCGCAGCGATGGCCTGGAAGACCTGGTGGGGCTGCTGTCCTATTATCTGGGCATGGAAACCGGCTCGGAATTCCATGAGACCGTGCGGGAAAACGGGCATGCCCGCCGAATCGCAGATTTTGACGCCCTGCACAGCCGCTGCAACGCCGATGCGCTCCAGCCCAAGGACGGCCGCCTCATCAAGGAATGCGACAAACTGGCCGCCTTCATGGAGGCCCACAGCTCCATCCGCAACGGGGTGTCCTCGCCGCACCTCCAGGAGGCGCAGGCCCGCCTCAGGACAGACCTGAGCCAGAGTCCCCTGGGCTGCCTGCATCTGGATGCCCTGCTGGCTGACTTTGACTGAACGCCACGCCGGAAAAGTCCCGGATACAGGCCCGGATACAGGTGCGGCGTCAGGCCCGGCGGCAGTCCCGGATACCGGCCCGGCGGGTGGTGCCGGTGCGGCCCTGCGGGCAATCCTGGCCGCTCAGCTGTCCTGTGGCTTCTGCGTGTCCGGGGCGTCATGCTCCAGATAGTTCTGGATAAGATCGGAAATGACCTCCACCAGCGGCGAGGGCTGACGGCCGCGATGCTCCACGCGATAGAAGGTTCTGCCGATGCGTATGTCCGACAGGGGCACTTCCCACAGCTCCTGGGCTTCCAGTTCCCGCTGCACGATGAAGCGGGAAACGCAGGCCAGCGTGCCCGGCTTGTGCAGCAGAATCTTGATGGGATCATAGTGATTGAATTCCAGAAAGTCCCTGGGCCGGATGCCCAGTGGCGTAATGGCGGCCAGAAAGGCCTCCCGCGCGCCGGACCCCTGCTCGCGCAGCAGCCAGCGCCGCTGCATGAGTTCGCGGATGGATACCGGCCCGGCCGCCGCGCTTTCCCTGTCGCCGGAAACCACCAGCAGGCGCTCCTGGGCCAGGGGGCGCACATTGAGGGCCAGGCTGCGTACCTGCCCTTCCACAAAGCCCACATCCAGCAGGCCGTTTTCCACATCGCGCAGAATGTCGTGCGTATTGCCCGATTCGCAGCGTATGCGCACATTGGGATGCGTGCTGTGAAAGTCGTAGAGAATGACGGGCAGCACAAAGTCTGCCAGGGTGGTGGAGGCGCCGATGGTCAGCCTGCCTGCCAGCGTGGCATAGGTGGTGAGGTCCAGCACGTTTCTGAGTTCGGCATAGATGGGCGCCAGGCGTTTTTCCAGCAGGCGCCCCTTTTCGTTGAGCAGCAGGCCGCGCCCGGCCCGCACGAAGAGCTGGCTGCCCAGCTCGTCCTCGAAGCCCCGCAGGGCGGAAGAGACCGCCGCCTGGGACACACAGAGCAGCTCGGCCACCTCCCGCATGTTGGGATTGCGGGCCAGTGCCAGGAAGACTTCCATATGCCGCAGCGTCATGCCGCCCCCTCACCGATAAGAAAAAGTTGTTGATGCCAAAAAGGATTTCCGTTTGTACGCCTGTGCGCACGGTGCTACCCCAGAATCACGAAGTTCAGCATTTTTAGCAAGGGGAGTTCACCATGTTTTCCATTCAGGCCCTTCGTAACGAACGCAATGTGCAGCTGCTCAACGGCCTTGTCTTTGTTGCCCTTTTTGCCAGTGTGGCCTTTCATCTGGTGGAGCTTCCCTTTCTGACTGCCCTGGGCATCAGTCCGCTCATCGTGGGTATTGTGGTGGGCATGTGCTACGGCAATACCCTGCATGTGCATATGCCGGCCTATCTCAAGCCCGGCATTCTCTTTTCCTCCAAATCGCTGCTGCGGCTGGCCATCATCCTTTACGGCTTTCGCCTCACCTTCCAGGACCTGGCGCAGGTGGGCCTGCGGGGTGCGGCCCTGGCGGCCTGCATGCTCTGTTCCACCTTTCTGCTGGGGTCCTGGCTGGGCATTCGCGTGTTTCGCCTGCCCCGCCGTCTGGCCCTGCTGACGGCTGCCGGCAGCTCCATCTGCGGGGCGGCCGCCGTGCTGGCCGTGGAACCCGTGGTCAAGGCCGAAAATCACGAAAGCAGCATCGCCGTGGGCACTGTGGTGGTCTACGGTACGCTGGCCATGCTGCTGTATCCGCTGCTGTTCAGCCACGGGCTGCTGCCCATGTCTGCCGAGGTCTATGGTGCCTTTGCCGGAGCCACCCTGCATGAAGTGGCCCATGCCGTGGCCGCCGGGCAGGCCGTTTCCGCCGATGCGGGCAATACGGCCGTCATCGTGAAGATGATGCGGGTCATCATGCTGGCGCCCCTGCTGGTGGTGCTGGGCTTCTGGCTGCGCCGGGCTGCCGGTGCCGCTGCCCGCACCGGCGACAGCAGCACTCCCATGAAGAGCTTTCCCTGGTTTGCCGTGCTCTTTGTGGTGACCATCGGCATCAATTCCCTGGGCATCATTCCTGCGGCAGTGGTCAATGCCATCAACGCCTTTGATGTCTTTCTGCTGACCATGGCCATGTGTGCCCTGGGCATGGAAACCAGTCTGGAAAAAGTGCGCAAGGTGGGTCCCCGGCCCTTCCTGCTGGCCGGCATTCTGGCCGTCTGGCTTGGGGTGGGCGGCTACTTTGCGGCCGGCTTCTTCATGGGGTAGAGGAGCGGCAGCACGCCGTCAGGGGACAGGGGGCCGATGGCCTTCTGTCCCCTTTGTTGTGGCATGGCTGAAGATGGGGACAGGGCGGGAAGATTCCCGGCTGCCGGTGGTGCGGGGGGCGGGGACGGCCTGCTGCCTAGCCTTTGGGCCGCAGCGGGAAGAACCAGCGGCCGTCCTTCTGAAAGGGCTGGGCGGCAAAGACGTATTCGCCGTCGTAGGCATTGTCCCGGAAGAGAAAGATGCGCCGTTTCCGGTTTTCGTAGCAGGTGTACAGGGTCCTGTTGCCATAGATGAGCCGCTGGGGGCCTTCACCGGTATTCTGCCCCTGATAGTACAGGATGCCGCGCCGCTCCTCGTTGTGATAGGGACCGGAACTGCGCAGGCAGAGCACCACGTTGCCGTCCCGCAGCTCGTTGATGCCGTAGATGCGCTCATTCACGAAGGGAAAGACGGCCCGTTTCTGCCGGTCGTTGCAGACCTGCCCCTTTTGCAGGGGAATGTCCGTTTCTGCCGTACTCCGGCCAAAAAGGCTGAAATGCCGCTCCGGCCGGCGTTCGGGCAGGTCCCGGCACAGGCGCCGGGCCTCGGTGGTCAGCTGCTCATAGAGATCGGGACAGTCCTGCTGCGTAAAATAGAGGCCCAGTTCGTCGTTATTGGTCTGGCTGTAGTCGTAGAGATTCATGCTGCCCAGCAGGGCGGCCTGTTCGGTCAGAAAGCACTTGGCGTGCAGGTTCTGCCGCCGGAAGACGGCCGTGGGCAGGCGGTATTCCGCAAAGTACTCGCGGTGCACCACCGTAATGGTGACGCCCGCGGCCTTCTTTTCTTCCAGCAGGTCACGCAGGCGCATGCCCAGCCGGATGTAGGGCGAGATGATGCAGATCCATTGCCGCGCCTGCTTGAACATGGTTTCCAGGCGAAAGTTGATGCCTTCGGTGGTGACCAGTTCCGGGCCGCTGCCCGCTTTTTCAAACAGTCCCAAAAATCCCATGGCAGTCTCCGGCGGCAAGAAAGGCGGCCCGCCGCAGGGTATCGGAAGGAGAATCAGCCCTGCTGCTGGATTTCTCCGTCCAGCACGCCGGCGATTTCCACATCTTCCTTGCTGGCCTTGTTGTAGATGGTGCCCATGACGGTGCCTGCCACATACATGCGCGAGGTGGCATCCACATAGACGTTGCCCGCCACCATGCCCTTGACGATGAAGGTGGTGTCGTTGCGCAGATGCACATCACCGTGAATCATGCCGTCCAGCTCGAAATATTCGTTGTCAAGAACCACGGTGCCTTCGTGCATGCCGTTGGAATTGGCGAAGATGGTTTTGGGCGAAATCATGCAGACTCCTTTGCGTGCGCAGGGGGAGAGACGATAGCGCTTATATAAAATGGCGGGGGCGGGGGCGTCAAGGCGGCCGGCGCGGGCAGGGCTTGAAGGGACCATGGGCGTGGACTATGCTCTGGGCAGCGCCGGGAGAGGGCGCGCAGCCAAGGAGGAAGCCATGCGCAACGTGCTGCAACGTATCCACGTGGTGGAAGGGGATATTACCAGGGAGCAGGTGGACGCCATTGTCAATGCTGCCAATGAAGGCCTGCTGGGAGGCGGCGGCGTGGACGGCGCCATCCACCGGGCTGCGGGGCCTGAGCTGCTGGCAGCCTGCCGTCTGCTGGGCGGCTGCCCCACGGGCGGCGCCTGCATCACGCCGGGCTTCCGGCTGCCGGCCCGCTATGTCATCCATACGGTGGGGCCTGTCTGGCATGGCGGTTTTCAGGGAGAACCCGGCCTGCTGGCTTCCGCCTATCGCTCCTCGCTGCTGACGGCCGGGGACAATGCCTGCCGCACGGTGGCCTTTCCGGCCATTTCCACGGGGGTCTACGGCTATCCGGCGGACATGGCGGCCCAGATTGCCGTCAAGACCATTGCTACCTTTCTGGCCGAACAGCCCGACGACGGCTTC
This sequence comes from uncultured Desulfovibrio sp., assembly GCF_944324505.1. Lineage (NCBI taxonomy): Bacteria > Pseudomonadati > Thermodesulfobacteriota > Desulfovibrionia > Desulfovibrionales > Desulfovibrionaceae > Desulfovibrio > uncultured Desulfovibrio sp. The sequence goes on along the minus strand of NZ_CALUWO010000001.1, from coordinate 163,119 downwards.
CCGCAGGAGGTTCGCCTGGTGGCCTTTTCCGCCTCTTCCCGCCAGGTGCTGGAAGAGGCCCTGCACGCCCTGGCGCGGCAGGAGGGACCGTGGCAGGCCTAGGACCTGATGCCGGCATGCTCTGTCCTGCCGCCGGCAGAACGGACCTGGCCGTGCTCATCCCGGCTGCGGGCGAAGCCCGGCGCATGGGGCGCTGCAAGGCTGTCCTGCCGCTGGGCAGCGGGCAGAATGCCGGGTCAGCGCTGGACCGCCTGGCCCGCCTCTGGGCCGGGGGACCGTACAGGCTGGTGGTCACGGGCTTTCATGCGCCGCTGGTGGAGGCGGCCTGTGCCGCCAGCGGACTGGGAACGGTGCGCAATGCCGCGCCGGAACAGGGCATGTTTTCCTCTGTGCGGACCGGGCTGGAGGCCATCCTGCGCCAGGCGCCCCGGGTGGTGGGCATTCTGGTGCATCCCGTGGACGTGCCGCTGGTGCGCCCGCTGACGGTGCGGGCCGTGCTGGAGGCTGCGCAGGCGCAGGACGAGGCCGTGCTGGTGCCTGTTTTTGCGGGCCGGGAGGGGCACCCCGTTTTTCTGCCCGCCAGCGTGGCCCGTCAGGTGCTGACCTTTGCGGGCGATGGGGGGCTGCGTGCCGCACTGCGGCCCTTTCCGCTGCGGCATGTGCCGGTGGCGGATGCCCTTATGCTGCATGACATGGATACGCCGCAGGACCATGAGCGACTGAGCGCGCTGGCCCGGCGGGCCGACTGCCTGCTGCCCGGGGAGGCGCAGGAGCTGCTGCGTCTGCATGCCGTTCCGGACCGGGGGATGCGCCATGGCTTGGCTGTGGGCTGCGTGGCCCGGGCCTTGTGCGCGGCGCTGAACCGGGCGCGGTCCCGCCTGCCGGGGGCAGATCTGCCGGTGCTGGACGAGGAACTGGCCCTGGTGTGCGGCATGGTGCATGACATCTGCAAGAGCCAGCCGGAGCACGAAAGGGCCGGCGGACGCCTGCTGCGGGAGCTTTTTTTGCCGCGCATGGGAAGGATCATTGCCACGCATCGGGATATGGCGCCCGTGCCGGCCCGCTGCATGACGGAGCGGGAACTGGTGTTTCTGGCGGACAAGTACTGCCGGGGCAGCATGTGGGTCAGTGTGGCGCAGCGTTTTGAGGACAAGCTGGAGGCCTATGCGGCGGATGCGGTGACCTGTGCGGCCATTGTAGGGCGCAAGAGCAGAGCTTTGCGCATGGAAGCCCTGCTGGCGGCCGGTCTGGCAGAAGGCGGGGAAATGACTCCCCCGGCGGAGCTGGCCCGGCAGGCTGTGGCAGAAGCGGCTGCCCTGGCGGCGGCCGGAGGATGGGCGGCCTGCGGTGACGGCCGGGCAGGGGGAGATGCCTGATGCCGGAAGACGCGGGCATCTGGCTCATGCGGCACGGGGCCGTGGACGATCATTGGCAGCGTCGCCTGCTGGGACGCCTGGATGTGCCCCTGAGTGCGGCGGGGGAACGGCAGGTGCGCCGGGCGGCCCGTGCCCTGTGGCAGGACGCGCCGTGCGCACGGCAGCCTTCGCTGCTGGTGGTGTCTCCCCTGTGGCGCTGCCGGCGCAGTGCCGAGGTGCTGCGGGAGATGCTGGAGCCGCTGGCGGCACGGATGCTGCCTGTGCGCGTGGAAGAGGGATTGACGGAAATTGCCCTGGGGGCGTGGGATGGTCTGCCTGCCGCCGAGATACGGCAGCGGTATCCCCGGCAGTGGGCTGCCCGGGGCCGGGACCCTGCCCGGCAGGCCCCGCCGGGGGGCGAAAGTTTTGCCGCAGTGCAGCAGCGAGCGCTGGCGGTGGTGCGGCATCTGGTGCAGGCGGGGACAACGACCGCTGACGTCCCCCTGCTGCTGTGTCATGCGGGCGTTATCCGCGCGCTGCTGGCCGGGGCCATGGCGCTGCCGCTGGAACAGGTGCTGCGTCTGTCCGTGCCCTATGCCGCGTTGGTCTGGCTGCCGCTGTCGGCCCTGCCGCCCTGCTGAGGCCATGCGCCACAGAAGTCCCGTGGCCTGGGAAAGGGGGCGCGGCTTTGCGGGCTTATTTGCCGGCCTTCCTGACCTTTTTGTCGGGGCGGGGCTGGTCGGCGGCATCCACATAGAACCACAGGCCGCTGCCCAGGCGCAGGGGGCAGGCCGTGCCGTCAGGCCCCTTGAGGGGCGTGCCCGGCATTTCGGCCATGCAGCACCACCAGCCGGGGCGCGGCAGCACCAGTCCGAACTGTCCCCGCTCATCGGTGCGCACCACCAGTTCCTCGTGCCAGCGGGTGGGCACCTTCTGGCCGTCCGTATTGATGCGGCTGGCCCGTACTATCACGCCGGGGCGGGGCTGCCCGTGCTCCACCACCCGCCCGCTGAAGTAGCAGGGCGCCGTCAGGCCGAAGGGACGGCTCAGGGGCAGGATTTCCACCGGCAGCCCGGCGGCTTCATACCAGCCGTCCTCCACATCATAGACGGGCAGAAAACTCTTGATATAGTGCTGTTCGTAGCGCTGCGCCGCAGCATCCCACCACGGGCGCGTTTCGATGATGAACTGATACAGGCCGGGCTTGTTCAGGGCCACATTGGCGGCCCAGGCCTGCTTGTCCAGATAGGTGATCTCCTCCACATCGCCAAGCAGATCCATGCGTTCGGGCTGCGGCACATCGTTCTTGCGCGGCGTCTGGGCGTCAAAGCGCAGTACGGCAAACAGCTGCGGCATGCTCATGGCCTGTCCCTGCTGATGAAAGGGATCCATGCGGGTGATGAGCAGGTCCACTTCCTCGTCAATGGCCGGAGCGGCGGGCGTTTCCGCCGGCTGGGGGGCGTCCTTTTTTGCTGTGCCGGCCGCCGTGTCCGATGCGTTCTTCGGGGCCGCCGGGGCCTTGCCGGCATCGGCCTGTGGCGTGGCCGGGGCTTCGATGCTGATTTTTTCCGGGACCAGCAGGGTGACATCGGCCAGGGCGGGCGTGGCCGCAAACAGCGTGGCGCCAAGGGCGGCAAGGGCCAGCAGAGACGTACAGCGCGACATGATTTCCTCCTGAAGCGCAGCCAAGGTAGTATAAAAGCGGGATATTGTCATCTTGATGTGGTGCCGCTTCCCGGCGTTGCCGCATCCGCGGCGACATGGGGCGGCGTTCTGGCCGCCACCAGCAGGTCCACGGCGGCAGCGCCGGCGTCCAGCAGGGCGGTGCAGGCTTCCCGGGCCGTGCTGCCCGTGGTCATGACATCGTCCACCAGCCAGCAGCGCCGGCCTTCCAGGCGGCAGGGGCGCAGCGCAAAGGACTTGTGCACATTGGCCTGACGCTGCCGGGCATTCAGGCCGGCCTGCGAGGGTGTGGGCCGGGTTCGGTAAAGCAGAAAACCTTCCAGGGGCAGAGCGCACATGCGGCACAGGGCCGCGGCCAGCTCGTGGGCCTGATTGTAGCCGCGCCGGCGCAGATGGGCAGCATGCTGTGGCATGGGCAGCACCAGGTCCGGGACAGGCAGGGGGGAAGGCTGGCGGCGGAGCTGCTCTCGCAGCAGGCCGGCCAGCACTCCGGCCAGGGCCAGCTCGCCGCCGAACTTGAAGCGCAGCACCAGATCGCGTAGCGCTCCCGCATAGGGACCGCAGAACACAAGGTGCTGCCACGGGGGCGGACTGGTCAGGCACTGTCCGCAGGGCACGGCACTGAGCGCCTCGTCCGGCGGCAGGGCAGAGGGCAGGCCGCAGCGCGGGCAGAAGGGACTGTGCGGCGGGGCCAGCAGGGGGGCGCAGTCTGGACAGAAGAAGGCATTCTCCTGCCCCGGGTCAGGGCGGAAGGGACGCAGGCAATGGGCGCAGCGCTGCTCGTCCAGACCCAGCAGGCCGACGACCTGACGCAGGAGACGGCGCAGCGGAGCACGTGCGGGCGTTACCGCACGGCTGGTCCGGGCTGGTGCCGGATGAGCAGGGAGCAGCGGGGTGAAAGGACTGGGCATGTCAGGCGTGCACAGGGAGCGGCTGCGGCTGGAGCAGGCGCGCGGCCCACAGGGCGCCCCACTGGCGCAGCTCTTCGGCAGCGGGGCTGCGCAGCAGGTCTTCCGGCCGGTCCATGCCGCGCCAGTGGCGGGATTCCACAAGACGGCGGCCTAGGGCGGCAAAGAAGTATCTGAGGCCCAGTTCACTGCCCGAAAAGAGCTGCTCGCCACGGGGGCGCCCGGCGACCATGGCCGAAAGGGCCGGCGGCCGGGACCGGTCATCCGCGGCACGGGGGCGCTGCCAGCGGCTCTGGGCGCGATCCACCAGCGCCTTGGCCAGGGCAGGCAGGCCATAGAAATAGACAGGCCCGCAAAAAAGCACCAGCGGCGCACGTTCCAGCGCCTCCAGAATGCCCTCCGCCTCGTCGTCCGGGGCGAGGCGGCAGGCATGGGGCGGCCGGTCGCAGGCGCCGCAGTGGCAGCAGGGCCGGATGCGCTTCTGGCGCAGGGCCAGCAGCTGCACGGGCAGCCCCTCGCGGGCAGCGCCTTCGGCAAAGAGGCGGGCCAGCGTGTCGGATGTGCCGCCGGCACGCGGGCTGCCCAGAACGGCCAGGGCCGGCGCTGTCAGCACAGGTCCCCGCAGAAGGGATTTTCCCGGCGTTCGTCGCCAATGGTCGTGGATGGCCCGTGCCCCGGATAGACGCTTGTCTCGTCAGGCAGGGTGAAGAGCTGCTCGCGGATTCCGCGCAGCAGGGCGGCCTGATCCCCGCCGGGAAAGTCCGTCCGGCCGATGGAGCGGTAGAACAGGGCATCACCGGTGAAGACCGCATGTTCCGCCGGGTAGTAGAGGGAAATGCCGCCGGGGGTATGGCCCGGGGTTTCGCGGATGTCGAAATCCATGCCGCCCAGGGTCTGCGGTCCGGGGGGAAGGTCGGTGCAGCTGTAGTCCGGTACCGGAGGAAAGCCCCAGATACCGCCCTTGACGGCTTCCGTATTTTCCAGGCAGGCCTCGTGACGGGAGGCATAGACCGGCGCGCCCGTGACACGTGCCAGCTGGGCCACTCCGTAGGCATGGTCGAAGTGCCGGTGGGTCAGGCAGATGGCTGCCAGGGTAAGCCGATGTTCCGTGAGGTGCGCCAGCATGGGCGCGGGATCACCGCCCACGTCGATGGCAATGGCCTGATTGCCGGCATGCACGATATAGCAGTTCGTTTCCAGAGGGCCGAGAGCAAAGCGAGTGATGGGCATAGCGCTGGCATTCCTTTTTTTTTCGCACGATACGTTGCCTGCGCCTCGAGGGCAAGCAGGCTTTTTTGTAGATTTTTTCTAGACAAGCCGGCGGCGCGGAGAATATAGAGGAAGGATGAACGAAGATTCCTCCCTGCCCAGACTGCACCGCAGTGACCTTGTGGAAATGGATGCGCAGCTTTTTGCCGAGTTGCGGCGTTTTGTGCCCTGCACGGGCTATGCGCTGTATTTTCCCACCGGCGAGGTGGCGCCGGAACCGGAGCTGCTGGCCCGCGAGCATCGTCTGCTGCTGCCCCTGTTCCGGGACGGGGAGGCGCTGGCCGTGGCCATGCTGCATGGCGTCCGGGTGCGGGAGGCGCGGCGCGCTCTGCCGCTGCTGCCTGCCGTGGCCGCGCTGACCCTGGACATGCTGGCGCGCATCAAGGCCCAGCGCACCGATGCCGTGACCGGTCTGGCCACGGAGGACATCCTGTACGCCCGCATGGAGAGCGAGGCCGCCCGCGTGCGGGAACAGCTGACCCATCCCGCGCCGGAGGAGAGCCGCAATGCCCCTCTGCACCGCCTGTGCATGGGGCTGGTGATGCTGCGCATGACCAACGGCCGGGAACTGGCCGATCTGTACGGCTTCACCTTTACGGACCGCCTGCTGTGCCGGGTGGCGCAGGCGCTGCGGAAGGACATGGCCTCCGACGTTCTGGCTGCCCGCGTGGGCCGTTTTGGCATGGCCCTGCTGCTGCCGGCCATCAGCGGGCGCAAGGCCTGCCAGAAGGTGGCGGAAAGCGCCCTGCACCGCATGGAGCAGGTGGAGCAGGTCTATCGTGTGTCGCGGCAGGTGGTGCGGCCGCGCCTGTGCGCCGGGCATGCCATCTATCCGCAGGATATGGAGGGGCCGGAATTTTCCCTGAGCATGTATGAACAGTCGCGGCGTCTCATGGAACGCGCCCGCCTGGCCTCCCGCGAGGCGGCGCGCAGCGGTGAGGCCTCGCTGGTCATGCCCTTTGCCCGCATCCTGCAGGACGGGGGCGTCATTCTGGAAGGGCAGCGTCAGGGCCGGGTGCGCATCAGCCTGGGCAGACGGGCCAAGGCCAGGGAAGGGCAGCGTTTTGCCGTCTGGGAACGCCTGGCAGACGGCAGCCGCTACCGGGGCGAAATTGTGCTGTTGCAGGTGCGGGAGCATGATGCTGTGGCCGAAACCCTGCATCTGGCTGACGCCGCCTCCCCCCTTGTGCCGGGGCAGCGCCTGTCGCTGCTGGGAGATGATGCCAGCCGGGACTGGGGAGACGAAGAGGCCATGACCGATGCCCTGCTGGCGGCGCCTGAGGAACCGGCGGCAGCGGAGGTGACTGCCCCGGCAGGGAAGACGGATACCCCGGCCGGCAGGGACGACGGTGCCCCGGCAGAGGGCCGCGAAGCCTCTGGGCAGATTGTGACGGGGGAAATCTCCGGCCCTGCGCCAGCGGGTGAACGGGATGCGGTCAGCGCCGACAGACCGGTCCCGCTGGAACGGGGGCCGTTGCGCGGCTTCCACGGGCACGGGGACTTTGTGCGTCTGTTTGCGCAGCAGCGGGAGGCCTGTGCCCAGTTTGCCCTGGCGCTGCTGCGGCTGGATGTGGGCGACATGGCGGATCCGGCCCGGCAGCGCAATGATCTTGGGCATGCGGCGCAGCTCTGGAGGGCGCGCTTCGGCGAGGTTGCGGCGTCGTCCGTGCTGGCCGGCCTGTACGGGGGTAACAGTCTCATCTTTTTCCATCCCGCGGCAGAGGCCGCTGCCCTGCTGCCGGCCTACGCTGCCCTGTGTCAGGAGCTGGAGCAGGGCGGGCAGGGAGCGGCCTGCGGTCTGGCGGCCTATCCTTTTCTCCAGTTCCGCAAGGGGGAAATGCTGGAATGCGCCCTCAAGGCGCTGGACTATTCGCTGCTGCTGCCGTCCCCGCATGCGGGCCTGTGCAATTCCCTGGCCCTCAATATCAGTGCCGATCGGCGCTACAGCCTGGGGGATGTGTTCGGAGCTGTGGACGAGTACAAGCTGGCCCTGCTGGCCGATGACAATAACGTGCTGGCCCGCAATTCCCTGGGGGTCTGCATGGCCGCCATGGGGCGGCACCACGAGGCCCGGCGCCATTTTCTGGAAGCCTTGCGCCGCTGCCGTGATGCGGCCCAGACCGCCCAGACGCGCTACAATCTGGGAACGGTCTGCCAGCATCTGGGCGAGCGCCGGGCTGCTGCGCGCTATTATCGGCAGTGCCTTGCTGCGGTGCCGGACCATCTGTATGCCCATTTGCGCCTGGGGCAGCTGTGCGAAGAGGGCGGGCGACGCGCCGAGGCCCGCCGCCACTACGAAGAAGCCACCCGCATCGAGGATGCCCGCCAGGCGGCCGGCAGCAGTGCGGGCAGTCCCAGCGTGGCCCGGCGCTATCTGGCCCGCGTTGCCGTGCGCCAGCGGCGGGGCGGCGAGGCGCGGGAACTGCTGCACGAGGCCCTGTTGCGCGATCCCGAGGATGCCTCCTCCATGCTGCTCATGGCCAAGCTCTATCTGGATGGCAATGAAGACCCCGCCGTGGCCGAACTGCTGGCCCGCAAGAGCGTGCGCCTGCGGGATACGGCCGAGGGCTGGTGTGTACTGGCCCGTGCCCTGCGTGCCCAGAAGCGGGAAAATGAGGCCCGGCTGGCCGAAGCACGCGCCTTGCGTTCCTAAAAGGAGGCTTGTCTGCCTGCGGCAGGGCGGGGCTTTTGTACAGCGTGCCGGCAGGGCAGCGACGGTGCGACATGCCGACGTTGCCGGCGAAGAAATGCCGCGATTCGCGAAGGGCGCGCATCTGTGCGTCTGCCCTTGGGATGCGCGGATAACAGCTCGTTTCAGGGGGAAGGCCGCGGCCTTTTTCCGTTCCCGGCGCAGTTCGCCGGGAGAAGACGGTTGTGCGGGACCTGGGTGTGGTGTCCGGCAAGGGAGGGACGCTGCTGCCGCGTGCGGGGAGGCTGGCTTGCGTGCGCTGTCCTCCTGTCGCGGCCGCCCAACAGCGCCGGGACGAAACAGGTTTTTCACAATGGCAGAACCGGCAGCAGGTCGTCATGGCCTGCTGCCGGTTTTGCTATGTTTTCGCGTTTGTGTGGCGGGCCGCTTCTTCCCGCAGGATGTCCAGAAGCCGTGCTGCCAGGCGTTCGTCATCTTCCGTGCGGCGTCCGCTGACGCCCACGGCCAGCTGCACGCCCGTCTCACAGCACAGGGGCAGCCCGCCGCGCATGGCCGTAAGGCCCGGATCGCAGAAGTCCGCCAGCGTCAGCTCCTCGTCTTTCAGGCGTCGGGCCAGGGCTGCCGTGGGAGTCCCCATGCGTGCGGCCGTATAGGCCTTGCCCTGGGCAATGGCAATGACGCGCGCAGGCGCTCCGTCCATGCGCGAGAAGTGCAGCAGCTCCCCGTGCGCATTGCAGACAGCCAGGCAGACAGGGGGCAGGCCATCCTGCCGGGCTTCTGCCTCAAGCCGGGAGATTGCGCGGAAAATGACCGACATGGTGAAGGGGCATTGGGCAGGCATGACAGCATCCTAGAGCAGGCAGAGGGATATCTGCGGGATGTAGGTGATGGCCAGCAGGACAAGCAGCATGGCCACAAGGAAGGGAATGGCGGCACGGGATACCCGGGAAATCTTTTCCCCGGTGATGCCGCAGGCCACAAAGAGGTTGACGCCCACAGGCGGCGTCACGAAGCCGATGGCCAGATTCACCACCATGATGACGCCGAAGTGAATGGGATCCACCCCCACCTTGAGTGCCAGCGGCAGCAGAATGGGCGTCAGGATGACAATGGCCGCCAGGGCTTCCATGAAGGTGCCCACCCAGAGCAGCAGCAGGTTCACCAGCAGCAGGATGGCCAGCTTGTTCTGCGTAAGGGCCATGATGGCCGTGGCAATGCGCTCCGGAACATTTTCCAGGGTCATGACGTTGCCGAAAATGCTGGCCATGGCCATAAGCACGATGATGACCGCTGATGTGGAGGCAGATTCGCGGCAGCAGGAGCAGATGCTGCTGAAGGTCAGTTCCCGGTAGACGAAGATGCCCACGAGCAGCCCGTACAGGGCGGCAATGGCCGCTGCTTCCGTGGGCGTCATGATGCCGCCGTAGATGCCGCCAAGCACGATGACAGGTACCAGCAGTGCCCACTTTGCCTGCCAGGTGGCCGCCAGGACATTCTGGAGCCAGTGCTCCTTGCGCTCGCCGCGCCAGCCGTGGCGGCGGGCGATGAAGTAGGTGGTCAGCATGAGCACCAGACCCGTCAGGATGCCGGGAACGATGCCCGCCAGAAAGAGCTTGCCCACCGAGGCCTGTCCGGCGATGCCATAGACCACAAAGGGATTGCTGGGCGGAATCATGACGCCGATGGCACCGGCTGCGGCCACCACGGCCGCGGCAAAGAGGCGGTCATAGCCGCGTGCCACCATGGCCGGGATGGTCAGGGTGCCGATGGCCGCCACCGTGGCCGGACCGGAACCGCTGATGGCGGCAAAGAACATGCACGTGGCAATGGCGGCCAGAGCCATGCCGCCGGGAAGACCGCCCACCAGGGCATCCGCCAGCTTGAGCAGGCGTTCCGAAAGGCCGCCAGCCCCCATGAAGACCCCGGCCGCAATGAAGAAGGGGATGGCCATGATGGGGAAATTGTCGATGGAGGTAAAGGCCACGGAGGCCAGATAGTCTGCCGGCAGGGTATCGGCCCCCACGACGGTCATGAGGCCGGCCAGACCGAGGCTGAAGGCAATGGGCACGCCGATGGCCAGCAGGATGATGAAATAGCCGAACAGCAGCACAATGGCATTGCCGTCTTCCATGAGCATGGGCGGCAGAAAGAGCAGGACGGTCAGCCCCACGGCGCAGAGACTGTCCAGCAGGCCGCAGAGGCGCATCTGCTGTACAAGGTTCTGCACGGCGCGCAGGGCCATAAGGCCGAAGCCCACCGGCAGGATGAGATAGGGAATGTAATAGGGCAGGTGCAGGGCTGCCGTTATCTGCGGCATCTCTATCTGCATCTGCACATAGGAAGCGCCTTCGCGCAGCATGAACAGGCTGAGCAGCAGCAGGCACAGGTCCACCACAATCCAGCTTGCGGCCTTCAGGCGGTCGTTCAGGTGATCCACCAGCACGTCCACCCGGATATTGTTGCGCTGGCGGATGGCCAGCGGTATGGCCAGATAGGAAATCCAGATGAAGATGTAGCGGGCGCTTTCCTCGGTCCAGACGGCCCGCCCGATCAGGGTACCGGCATGTTCCCGCAGGGAAGAAAGGTCAACAATGTTGCCGAGCAGCCCCATGAAGAAGCCGGGATTTTCCAGCGCGGCGATGATGTGGGTAACGCTGTAGCGATAGATGGTCTGATAGGAGATGATGAAGATCATCAGCAGAAGGCCGATGACAAGAAAGGGCTTTTCGAGATTCTGGTCAAGACGGCGCAGCAGGCCGGGCTTTTCACTGGACATACCGACATCCTTCTGCAAGCACGGGGTGCCGTCCGCCGGAACGGACGGCACCCGGGAAGACTACTTCTGGGTATCAAGCACCATCTGCACGAGGTCGTCAGGAAGAACGTTCTTGAACTTGTCCCAGACGGGGCGCGTGGCCTTGCGGAACTCGTCAAGCTGTTCATCCGTCAGGTCAACGATGGTGATCCCTGCCTTGAGGAAGCCTTCGCGGGCTTCGCGTTCGTTCTTGGGATAGAGCACATCGCGCTGATACTGCAGAGCCTCGGCGGCCGCTTCACGGATGACCTTCTGCACGGAAGCGGGCTGCTTGTCCCACCACTTCTTGTTGGCCATCATGACCTGCATGCAGTAGTTATGATAGGTGGTGGCCGCATACTTGAGCACTTCGTGATGCTTGGCGCCGTACATGTGCGGGAAGGTATTGCCCTCGCCGTCCACGGTGCCCTGCTGCAGGGCGGTGTAGGTTTCGCCCCAGGCCACGGGGGTGGGGTTCATCTTGAGGATCTTGGCCACTTCCACTTCCACCGTGGAGTCGGTGGTGCGCATCTTCAGGCCGGCCAGGTCGGCAACCCCGCGGATGGGGCGCTTGATGCTCACAAAGTTGCGGTAGCCGTATTCGGCATACATGATGGGTTCCAGGCCGATATCATTGGCCACCTTGTGGAAGTAGTCCGCCAGCGGTCCCTTGTCGATGGCGGCATAGAACTGCTGCTGCTTGTCGGGGCTGGTGATGTAGGGCAGGTCAAACACCTGATAGAGCGGAGAAAAATTGGCCATATTGGGCGTGGAGCTGACGGCCATTTCCAGGCTGCCCTTCTGGGCGCCTTCCATGAGCACCCGGTCGCTGCCCAGGATGGCATTGGGGAAGATCTGCACCTTGATCTTGCCGTCGCTCTTCTGTTCCACCAGTTCCTTGAACTTCTCAAAGGCCAGGGTGATGTGGTTGCCGGGCGGCGTGGTATGTGCCACCCGGAACTTCAGCTTGGGGCCGTCATAAGCCGCCTGTGCGGGGCTGGCATGCCCCAATGTGCACAGACCGAGCAGGGCCAGCGCCATGGTCAGAACAAAAATCCTCTTCATAATGTTCCTCCGGGGTTTCCTGTTGCGGGAAGAAGGGAAACGTTTGTTCAAATATGCACAATTTCCGGGGAAAGGCCATCACTCCGGGAAGTATTTTGCGTTTCTTCTGGCTGCCTGATGCCCTCGTATGGCGTACCTCAAAGAGGTATTTGTTTGTAACAATTTGAAATAATACATAATATGTCTTCATATCGTTCGGCCGGTGCGGCTTGAAAAAGGAAGGAAGTCCGCGTACCCTGAAAAAAATTATTTTCGTCATGCAACGTACTCTATCCGTTTTTCCTCGCATTCTGCCCGTAATGGTACGCTGGGGGGCGCTGGCGGTCTGGTTCTGGCTCATGATTGGCGCAGAAACCTGCTTTGCCGACTACATGCGGGACAGACCGGCCGGCCAGATGGCGGGGCTGTTGCCGTTTGCAGCGGGCATGCTGGTGCTGCTGGGAAGCTGCCGGCGTCTGTATGGCAGGCTGTGTGCTCCGGGGCTGATGTGTGTGCTGCCGGCGCTGGGCATGCTGGCCGGGCTGGTGCCTCTGCTGTGGCCGGGGGCGGTGGCCGCTGCCGGCATATGGCCCTGTTGTCTGCTGGCCGGGGCGGGAAGCGGGCTGGCCCTGGCGGGACGGATACGGGAGCTGAAGGAGCTGTCGCCCCCGCTGTGTGCTGCCGTTGTGGGCGGGGGAATGCTGGGAGCCTGGCTGCTCGTCAACAGCATCCCGCAGGTGGCGCCGGGGACGCTGCTGTGCCTCTGGGCCGCTGCGGCACTGGTGGCCGGCATCACCGTCGGTTGTCCGCCGGAAAGCGCCCCTCCCCCGTCTGGCACGGCGGGGTATGGCTGGCTGGCGCTGGCCCTGTTCTGCTGCGTGATCAGCGGGCTGGGCATGGGGATATATGCCGCCCTGTGGGAAACCTTTGCTCCCCTTCTGGAGCTGACGGCGGGAGAGTGCGCGGTTTCCCTGCTGGTGGCCGCGGCCCCGGTGCTGGCGCTGCTGCCCGCATGGCGCAATGGCCCGCTGCTGCTTACCACGCTGCCCTTTGCCGTGGTGGCCTATACGGCCTGGCCCCTGTTCCACAGGGAATCGCCAGCCCTGTCGCTGCAAAGTCTGCATGTCTCCTATTTCCTGCTGCTTATCTGGATGCTTTCGCTGCTGGCCCCCCTGGGAAGGCGCCTGCCCGGCTGGCCGCGTCCTGCCCTGCTCGGCGCGGCAGCGGCCCTGACGGGGGGCATGCTGGGCAAGCTGATGCAGCCGCTGGTGGAGCAGTGTCTTATGCAGGGAACGGAGGTGAATGTTCTTTTTCTGCTGCTGGCTGTCCTGGCCCTGGTCTGCGTGGTGCTTTGGGGATATCTGTGGCAGACGCCAGCCGCTGCCCGGCAGGACATGCCGGAAAAGGAAGCGGAGGGAGAGGACAGGGAACATGCCGTGCCGCAGGACCTGGAAGCCTGCCGGCAGATTTTTCGTCAGCTGGGCCTGACGCCGCAACAGGCCCTCATTGCCGCCATGCTGGCCCATAAACGCAGTGATGCGGACATCTGCCTGCATCTCAGCATTTCGCCTGCCACGCTGAAAACGCACATTCGCAATATTCTGCGGCGCACCGGTATTAACAGCCGGCATGAACTGCCCTGGCTGCTCCTTTCCGTGCGTTCTGCTCAACATTCTGCCGACGAGCAGGGGACCGGCGCTCTACCAGGCCGTCTTTGCCGGGGACGGGATGTCTGATAGACGCAGAGCGCATGCACAAGCTGCTCACAAACACGTGCTGCCGTGCGGGAAGGCTGGTTTTTCCGGCTTTTCCGTGCTCCGAGTGCGTAGCGTTCACGAGATACGCCGGGGCCTTGCGCGGGTGTCTTCCCGCGTGCTTTGTCCTGGGGAGGCGCGGGATGCGGCAGGCAGCGCGAAACACGGAGAACGGGCACGGGTGCCGTCCGGCGGCGGGACGCAGACAGGGGCCCTTGGACTGTCGTGACGCATAGATGGATGAGAGGAAAGGCGAATGAGAAAAGGCCGGGAGTCATACTCCCGGCCTTTTGGCGTACAGGGGGGCCGGCGTGTCTGGCTGCGCCGCACGGCCGGATGTTCCGTGGGTGACGCAGGCAGCAGCGGCATGCGGGCAAGCGGGGCAGCCATGGGCAGCAACGCACGGGTAATGTCCGTTTTTTTGCGGGAGAGGGGAAACGTGGCTGCCCGGAGAAAAAAGAAGGGTCTGTGGTATGCCACAGACCCGTTCTTTCTGGTACCGGGAGCGAGACTTGAACTCGCAAGGTGTTGCCACCGGCGGATTTTGAGTCCGCTGCGTTTACCAATTCCACCATCCCGGCGCGTTTCCTGTTCAGACAGAGCCTTTTTTTCTTACGCCAAACCTGCGGTGAGCGTCAAGCCGGGGACCGGTTATTCGGTGGATTTGTCCAGAGAAAGCAGCAGAACGGCGCCCAGCACCAGGGCACTGCCCAGCCAGCCCATGGGTGTGAACTGCTCCTGCCAGAACAGCCAGACCCACAGGGTGCTGAGCACAGGCTCCAGATAGCAGGTGACGGCGGCCCGGACAAGGCCGATGCGCTTCAGGGCCAGTCCGTAGCAGAGATAGGCAAAATAGCTGGTGCATGCCCCGAGAATGAGCAGGCAGAACCAGATGCGCGGGGAGTGGTTCAGATGCACGGGCGAGACCATGCCCAGGGCCAGCAGGCCACCCAGAAGGGAATAGAAGTAGATGGTGGCGGCACTGTAGCGCTGCTGCCACCAGCGATAGAAGGGATAGTGCGAGGCATAGGTCAGGCCGATGATGATGCCGCAGGCTATGCCCACCCAGGAGCGTTGCCCCGGCAGGCTGCCGCCGGACAGGCAGACCAGCACCGTGCCGCCCAGGGCCACACCGATGGCCAGCATCTTGCGCGTCGTGATGTGCTCGCGAAAGAGCAGGTGTGAAAAGAGGGCAACCCAGATGGGGGCCGTATACATGAGAATGACCGACATGGCCGCGCCGCTGAGCTTGATGGCATACTGCGTGACGGAATAGAAGACGCCGATGCCCCAGATGCCGAAAAGAAAGAAGGAACCTGCCGCCCTGGGCGGGACCAGCAGCTCGTGATGCAGCAGGGTATGCAGCAGAAAAAGGACCAGTCCGAAGGCGGCGCGCCAGAAGGCCACCTCCAGCGGCTGCATGCCTTCGGCCATGCACTCCTTGGAGATAACGCCCACCAGGGACCAGAAGAAGGCCGTGAGCAGAATCCAGAAATAGCCGCTTTTCTGAACAAGCGGGGCAGCGGGGGTATTCATGGGCAGGAAACAGGGGGTATAAAAGAGCGTGAGCGGAAAAGGGGCCTACCAGTCTCCCCGGGCCGCCGGACCGTGTTCCGGGCGGCGGGGAAAGGCCAGCGCCGGGGCCTCGGCCCGGAGCTGCGATGCCGTGCAGCCCTGTACCGGGAAGGTGTCGCGCAGCCAGGTGAGAAACTGGCGGATGCGGCGCAGCACGGCATCGGCGGCGGCCTGGTCGGGCACATGGGGCGAGCCGCCGGGCAGCATTTCCGAGGAATGCCAGAACAGGCTGAGCACCCGGCCGCCGCGGGCACGGTGCAGGCGTACGGCCATGCGCATGGCGCGCGGCCCGTGCCAGAAGGGATTGGCACTCAGCGCGCCGAAAAAGTGAAAGCTGTCCAGCCAGGTCCGGGGGGCATGCCCGTACCACTGCCGGGCCAGGAAGGGCCACAGGGGCACCTGCGTAATGGGTACCTCCAGCAGAGGCGTCTGCCCGCTGCCTTCCACCCAGTAGGGATCGGCCGGGGCCAGGAAGTGGTCGGCGCCGCCGGCAAAGGCCCGCAGGGGGCAGACGGAGCTGTCCAGCGTAATACCCGCTTCGGCCAGCAGGGGGCGCACGCTGTTCTTGAGGTCCCAGCGCCCCATGCGAAAGCTGGTCAGCGGCGCGCTGTTGAAATCCTCGCCTTCGCGCAGCAGCGTCAGCAGGCGGCGGCGCAGCAGGTCCCGCGGCAGGGTGTCCGTGCGTGCGGGCTGTCCGGTGCTGTCCCCCTCGTCATCCAGGGGCGGCGTGCTCCAGTGATGCAGGTGGGCGCCAATTTCTGCCCCGTGGCGGTCGCGCATGACTTCCAGCGTCCGCCGGGCGGCGCCGTCGGCAAAGACGCTGTGGGCGCAGAAAAGCGTCAGCGGAAAGCCCAGCTCATGAGACAGGGGCGCAAGGCGCGGCAGCAGGGAGATATTGCGCACCCCGCAGCCGCTGCGGGCATAGTGGCCGGAAAACAGGCCCTCTTCTTCAACATCCAGACTGACGATGACGCGCAGGGGGGCCTCAGGACCGGAGGAAGGGACAGATACGGACATGCCGGCACCATAGCGCCTTTCCCGCCGGCTGGCAATGCGCCCTCTTGCCAAACGGCGCGGAATGCTGGAAAATACTCCCCATGTCCACAATTCTGCGCGTTCTCTTTCTTATGGAAGACCTTTGCTATGGCGGTACGCAGCGCCAGATGCTGGAACTGGCCAGACGGCTTGACCGCAGCCGCTTTGCGCCGGTCATGCTTACCCTGACCGGGCCCACGGACCTGGACGGGCTGGCCCGCGAGGCCGGCATCGAGGTGCAGCATCTGGGCCGTGACCGCCGCCTGGCGCCCTTCTTTTTCTGGCGTCTGCGTGCGGCGCTGCTGCGGCTGAGGCCCCAGGTGCTGGTGCCGTGCACGGCGCTGCCCAATATCTGGGGGCGCATCTGGGGGCGCTGGCTGGGATTGCCCGTGGTGGGCACGGTGCGCGGCGGGGGCGGCCCCCGGCGGCAGCATGAGCGATGGCTCTGGCGTCTGACGGAGCATATGATCTGCAATTCGGAAGCCCTGTATCAGGTGCTGACGGGGCTTGGCGTGCCCGCCGGCCATTTGACCTATATTGCCAACGGGGTGGATACGGCCCTGTATGCGCCGCCGCAGGCGCCCGTCTCGTCCCGGCCGCCGCAGCTGCTTTGCGTGTCCCGCCTTGCGGGAGACAAGGATCACCTCACCCTGTTTCGGGCATTTGCCCGGGTGCGCGCCCGCCATCCCGAGGTGCGCCTGTGTCTGGTGGGGGACGGTCCCGAGGAGGCCCGCCTCAAGGACTGGGCCGCGCGTCATCCCGAAGGGGCCGGGATAGACTTTTTCCCCGGCCGACCGGACGTGCGGCATTTCTATGCCCAGGCCCGTATCTTTGTGCTTTCCTCGGTGCGGGAGGGGCAGCCCAATGTGCTGCTGGAAGCCATGTCCAGCGGCCTGCCCGTCTGCGCTACGGCGGTGGGAGGCATTCCCCGTCTGGTGCGCGACGGCGAGAGCGGGCTGCTGTGCCCGGCCGGGGATGATGCCGCGCTGGCGGCGCATATCCTGCGCCTGCTGGACGATCCTGCCCTGGGCGATGGCATGGGGCAGGCGGGGCGCCGCCGGGCCGAGGCGGACTTTTCCTTTGCCGCCATGGTGGACGCCCATGAGGCCGTCTTGTCGGCCGTGGCGGCCCGGAGGCGGCCATGAACCTGCGGCAGGTCGCGGGCGTCTGCCTGCTGGGCGGGCTGCTTGCCCTGCCCGGAGTCGTCATGGCGGGCACCACCGGCAAGGTGGCTGTGCCTCCCAGACCCGGCGAGGTAACGGAAATGTGGGAAGGCGCGGTGCTGGGGTCCCGTTTCCGGGTGACCTTCTGCATCAACAGCCGGGGCGGAGTCCGCGGCGCAAGCCTGCTGCGCACCCGCAGCGGCCAGGTGGATGTCTATCACCTCAACGGAACGGTGAAAGACGGCTACCTTGAGGCAACGCATACTTCCGGCCACCGCTTTGCCGGGCAGCTGCGGGGCGACAGGGTAGAGGGATCGCTGCGCCTGCATAATGGCATGACATTCAACATTACCTCACGGCGCACGCGCAACGTGCCCGTGACAGAAGACTGCGCCCCGGTCCCTGAGGACGGCTGGCGCCTGAGCGAGGAATGATATGTGGGGACTTTTTCTGCTTCTGGCCATTGCCCAGGGGGTGCTGCTCTGGTGGCTCGGCCGGGTTGGTGAACGCCTTGCCCGTGAGGAAAAGGAAGAACTCATCGGACCTGCCACCGAGGCGGACTGGCCGCGCGCGGCGCTGATCATTCCGGCGGCGGGCAGTCATCCGCGCATGGAAGAGGCGCTGACTTCCCTGCTGGAACAGGACTATCCCGCCCTGCTGCCCGTGGTGGTGACGGCCACGGAGACGGAACCGGCGGCAGAGCTGGTGCAGCGCCTGCAAAAGACCCATCCCTCCCTGCGCCACGTGGTGGCAGGGGAGGCCAGGGGCTGCGGCCAGAAGAACCACAACAGCCTGAAGGCGGTGGAAGCGGTGGGCGATGCGGCCGATGTCTATGTTTTTTGTGACAGCACCCACATTGCCCGCCCCGACTTTGTGCGGCAGCTGGTGGGGCCGGTGGCCGTGGGCGTGGCATCGGTGACCACGGGCTATCATGAGGTCCGCCCGTATGATCAGGGGCTTGTGACCATGGCCTATGCCCTGTGCGTGCAGCTCATGCGCTATCTGCAGGGCCTGTCCCGCTTTACCCAGCCCTGGGGCGGTGCCATGTGCATGAGCCGGGAAAGTTTTGCCCGCTACAAGGTGCGCGAACTGTGGGAAGCCAATGTGGTGGACGACTGTTCGCTGGCCGGCGTGCTGCTGCGCGAGGGCGTGAGCGTGCGTCTGTGCCCCGGCGCCCTGCTGCGCACGGAGGCGGAGCAGCATCCCCTGGCCGTCTGGCAGGCCTGGATGGACAGGCAGGTGCTTTTTCTCAAGTTCTGCGTGCGTCAGCAGTGGTATCTGCTGGGCGGGCTGTGCGCCGTCATGGCCCTGCCGCCGCTGCTGACCGTGCTTTCGCTGCTGGCCCTGCTGCTGGGCGGGGGGGGCCTGGGCTGGACCACCGTGTCCTTTCTCTACCTCATTACCCTGGCGGCGGCCATGGGCCAGTGGCGCGGCCTGCTGGGCAACAGCTTTGCCCTGTGGCGCTGGATGCTGGCCTTTGGCGTCAGCGCCGCCATGTTTGCCCGCGTGTACGTGAACAGCCTGCGGGCCAGCGGCATTCTGTGGCATGGCATCTGGTATGAGGTGGGGCCGGGCGGCAGCGTGCGGGGCATGCGGCGCTAGCGGCGGACGGCGTTCCCCTTTGACAGTTTTTGGTGCGCAAGCTAAGTATCGCAGGACGTTTTTCCGGGAGGTACAGGCAAATTCATGATAGCCATGTCCGATCTCTGCCGCATCAGTGTGCGCCAGGTCGTGCGCCAGCGCGGCTTTGGTGTCATTCTGTCCATTGCGCTGGGCATAACGGCCTTCATTGCCCTTTCCGTGCTCGGCCAGGAGATTCGCTATAAGGTGGGGCAGGACATGGTGCTCATGGGCGGGGTCAATATTGTCCGCGTCTATATGGATGATGACCAGTATCCCGGCCAGCCCCTGCGGACCTTCTATCCCGAAACGGTGGAGGCCATACGCAACATTCCCGGCGTGGGCCTGGTCAGCCAGAATGTGCGCGGCAACATTGTCTTTAGCCTGCGGGGCATGCAGGAACGCACCATCCGCACGTCCTTTATCGGCGTGGACGAATACTTTGCGCCGGCCTACTCGCTGGAGCTGCTGGCCGGGCGCCTGCTTACCGTGGATGACGTGAAGCAGCGCAACCGCGTGTGCATGCTGGGCCGCGAGGGGGCCGAGGCCCTCTACGGGGATCCGGCCAAGGCCGTGGGCAAGCTGCTGGTGCTGGGCCGCGATGTTTTCGAGGTGGTGGGCGTGGTCACCGGCGTCATGCTGGGCAGCTGGAGCGAAGGCGGCTTCATGCCCTATACGGTCATGGTGGACCGCAACTGGGGCGGCGATGGCGTGACCCGCCTGTTTGTGCGCTGCATCGGCTGGGAAGACGTGGCTGGCGTGGTGCGCAAGCTGCCCGGTGTGGTACGGGCGCACCAGGATGCGCCCTATCTTGTCTGCGCCACCCAGGATGACCAGCTGGACCGCATCAAGATCACCTTCATGTGGGTGGAAGCCCTGCTCTGGCTGGGTATTGCGGCTTCGCTCATGCTGGGGGGCTTCGGCATCTGGTACGGCACCTTTGCCGCCGTGCGCGCCCGCACCCGTGAAGTGGGCCTGAAAAAGGCCATGGGCGGTTCCGATGTGGACATTCTGGCCCAGTTCCTGGCCGAGGCCCTGGTCAAGTCCGTGGCAGGGGGCCTGCTGGGTATCATCGTGGGGACCATTTGCGTGGAGCTGGGCGCGTGGGCGCTGGACACCGCCATTTCCTATCCGCTGCTGCTGGCCAGCAGTCTGGGCAGTATCTTCTTTTCCGCCGTCATCGGCGTGGCCGGCGGTCTGTATCCCGCCATCCAGGCCAGTCGCATGGATGTGGTCACGGCGCTGCGTTTCGAGTAGGTGCGTATGCCTCCGGTCATTATCGCCAAGGGTTTGTACAAGTGTTACGCAGGGTTTTCGCCGGTCCTGCGCGGGGTGAACATCGAGGTGGAGCCGGGAGAGCTGGTGGCCATCATGGGGCCGTCCGGCTGCGGCAAGTCCACCATGCTGCACGTGCTGGGCATGCTCCATGCGCCGGACGCGGGCACGCTGGAAATCCTGGGGCAGAATGTCCTTGCCTTTGACCGGGAGCAGACAGCGGCCTTCCGCCGGGGCAATATGGGCTTTGTCATGCAGGCCAGCAACCTTTTTGAGCATTCCACGGTTTTTGAAAACGTGGAATTTCCCCTCATCTACGAAAAGGTGCCGCCGTCGGAGCGCTGGGCGCGGGTCATCCGCGCGCTGGACCTGGTGCGCCTGTCCGCGCGCGTTCACTACCGCAGCAATCGTCTGTCCGGCGGGGAGCAGCAGCGCGTGGCCATTGCCCGGGCCATGGTCAACAATCCTCGCATTCTGCTGGCCGACGAACCCACCGGCGCCCTGGATGCCAAGACCAGCCGCGTCATCATGAACAACTTCCGCACGCTCTGCCATTCTGGCGGCGTTGCCATGATCATGGTTACCCATGACCCGGCCATGGCCGAATTCTGCGACAGCGTGTATACCCTGGATGACGGCATTCTCAACTGCCGCCGACGCGATTTTTCGCCCGACGAGGTCAACCTGGGCGGCAATCTGCTGGCCGGCGTGGCGCCGGTGGTGCGGGGCGCGCTGCTGGCCGAGACCTTTCCCGAGCCGTCGGGCCGCAGCCTCATGGAAAGCGCGCACACTATGCACGCGGCGGGGCTGCTGTCCCGCATCTATGCCCTGCGCGGCGGCAGCCTGCTGGGCAGCGAGGATCAGGGATATGCCCTGCCGTTGCCGGTGCGGCGTGTGGGGCGCTGGCGTCTGCCGTCCGTCATGGCGGCCGTGCAGCACTACCGCCGGCGCAATGACCCCCCGTGGGAAGAGCTGCGCCGTACCCTGAGCCGCACCCCGGGGCAGCGCTTTCGCCATCTCTGGGCCATGGATTGCGGGGCCATGCTGGCCCGCTGGGGCGAGGAGGATGACATAGAATTCTTCTACGCCTCCGGCGCACACGGTCCGGCCACGGCCGCCTGGATTGCCTCGCGCCTGCTGCGCATTCCCTTTGCCGTGGGGGTGCGCACCGCCGACATGGTGCGCCCCGGCAGGGACTGGGCGGTGAAGCTGGCCGATGCCGCCTTTCTGGCCTGTGATACCGAGGCCACGCGGCGCGCCCTGCATGAGCTGCTGCCGGCCATTCCCCTGAATCGCCTTGTGCTGCTGCGCGATCCCCTGACCCTCAGCCCGCCGGATGAGGACATCAGCCTGCCGCCCACCTCGACCCCGCAGCCCCTGCGGCTGCTGACGGTGGGGACCCTCTGTCCCCGCAAGGGGGTGGATGTGCTGCTGCGGGCCTGCACCCGCCTGGTGCAGCAGAATGTGGACTTCGAACTGCGCGTGGTGGGCAACGGGCCGTTGCGGCGGCGCCTCAAGTGGCTGGCCTTCCGTCTGGGGCTGCGTCGCAGGGTGGTGTTTACGGGGCACATTCCGCACGAAAACATGTCTGATCTGTACCAGCGTGCCGATGTGGTGGTCCTGCCGTCGCGCGTGGCTGCCGATGGCGACAGGGACGGCATGCCTTCGGCCCTTACCGAGGCCATGGCCTTTGGCTGCGCGGTGGTGGCCTCCCAGCTGCCGGGCATTGACGAGGCCGTGGAAACGGGGCAGAGCGGTCTGCTGGTTCCGCCTGACGATGTGGACGCGCTGGCGCAGGCCCTGCTGGAACTGGCGGCACGTCCCGAGGAGCGCAAGCGCCTGGGTCGGAATGCCTGGAAGCGCATCCGCGCGCTGCTGGACGAATCCGCCACGGAAGAGCGCCTGCTGGAGCTGTTTACCCATGCTGTCCGGGACAGCAGGCCGCCGGCAACGGCGGAGGCTCCCCTTTCCCTGCATGGATGAGGCACTGTCGGGACGCGGGACGCAGGCTTTGGGTCATTGCCATGGCACATTCCCTTCCGGCGCTGCCGGAGTGCAGGACAGGAGCGGCTCCCGGGCTGGCCGCAGGTGAATCGCCGGGCCGCGCTGCTGGCTGGTGTGCCGTTCGTCCGCTTCCTGACGCGGACATGCTGCCTGTCGGGCAGCACGGCACTCCCACGGGCAGGGAGCGACCTTGCCTGTGTGCGGCGATGTCCATGGTGCCGCGCCGCTGCGGCTTTCGCCGGAGCGCATGCTTCCTTCCGTAGAAAACGGCTGTGCGGGCTTCACGTCCGTCGTCTCCCGGCAGATGGTCCCGGTTTCCCCCAGGCAAGGCGCCGGCACGCGGTCGTGAGGCCGGGCAAGGTGGTCATGCAGGCAGGCTCTGGAGCAGATGCGCAGCAGGAGACGGATGCCATGAAGCAGGTGCTGGAACAGGTTTTTATGGCCGGTCTGGCGGCGGTGGCGCCGGATGCGGCCCTGTTGCGGCATGTGCGCCGCGAGGGGGACTGCCTGCTGGCCGGCGGGCGGGTGTGGCCGCTGCCGCGCGCCGGGCGGGTGCTGGCGGTGGGAGCCGGCAAGGGGGTGGCACCTCTGGCGCTGGCGCTGGAAAACGTGCTGGAAGACCGCCTGGACGGGGGGCTGGTCATTACCAAATACGGGCACGGCCTGCCCCTGCGGCGCATACGTCTGCTGGAGGCGGGGCACCCCGTACCGGATGCCGCTGGCGAGGCTGCCGCGGCGCATCTGCTGGCGGAGCTGGAGCAGGTCGGCGCGCACGATCTGGTCATCTGTCTGCTCACCGGCGGCGCCAGTGCCCTGATGCCGGCCCCGGCGCCGGGGCTGACGCTGGCCCATTTGCAGGACCTGACGGAACAGCTGCTGGCCTGCGGGGCCTCCATTCATGAGATCAATGCCCTGCGCAAGCACCTTTCCCGGCTGGGCGGCGGGCAGCTGGCCCGTGCGGCGGCGCCGGCACCTGTGCTGACCATCATGATTTCCGATGTCATCGGGGATGATCCCGGCGTCATCGGCTCCGGCCCCACGGCGCCGGACAAATCGACCTTTGTGGACTGTCTGGACATTGTGGCGCGTTATGGTCTGGCAGCCACGCTGCCGCCGGCTGTCATGCGGCATGTGCAGGAGGGCGCTGCCGGCCGTATGGCGGAAACGCCCAAGCCCGGCGATGCGCTGTTTGCGCAGGTGAGCAATGTGGTGGCGGCCAGCAACCGGCAGGCCCTGGATGCGGCAGCCGCCAGCGCGCGCGCCCTGGGCATGGCCGTGCAGATCAGTCCTGTTCCCATGCAGGGAGAGGCCCGCCAGGTGGCGGTGCAACTTGTGCAGCAGGCCAGACAGGCGGCAGCGTCCACGCACAGGCGCCCGTTCTGCCTGCTGGCCGGTGGCGAGACCACGGTGTGCCTGCACGGCAGGGCGGGCCTGGGGGGACGGAATCAGGAAATGGCGCTGGCAGCGGCCCTGGAGCTGGAAGGCGATCATTCTCTTGTGGCGCTGTTTGCGGGAACGGACGGAACAGATGGTCCCACGGATGCTGCCGGCGGCTTTGCCCATGCGGAAACCGTGGCTGCGCTGGGGGGCCGGGAGCGCGCACGGGCCTTGCTGGATGCGCATGACAGCCATACGGCACTGCGGCGCAGCGGCGATCTTTTCCGGACCGGACCCACACGGACCAACGCCATGGATATGGCACTTATCTGTGTGGTATGATATGGTATTTGTGCGTCAGGGGCTTGACAAAACCCGGCCTATCAGGAATAGTTATTGAAACTGGAGGCTGACATGGCGCAACCACAAACACGTATGACACGGCAGCGAGCCGTCATTCTTGAAGAACTGCGCAAAACCAAAACCCATCCCACGGCGGACGAGCTGTACGGCATGGTCCGGCAGCGCCTGCCGCGCATAAGTCTGGGCACAGTATACCGGAATCTGGACTTCCTGGCTGACAGCGGCACCATCCGCCGGCTGGAAGCCTGCGGCACCACCAAGCGCTTTGATGGTGATATTTCGGCCCATCAGCATATCCGCTGCGTGGTCTGCGGAAAGATTGGCGACATCATGCCGCCCCTGCCGGAACCTGCCGTGGAGGGCTTGTCCGTGCCCGGTTTTGACACGATCTATACGGCCCGTATCGAATTTGACGGACTGTGCGAGCAATGCGCCGCAGCTGCGGCGGAGAAACAGTAGTCCGTGGAACGGATTGCAGCAGAAGGAGAACTGTATGGCTGATCCCCATGATATGTGGCGGTGCCCTGTGGCCAATTGCGGCTATGTGTATGACCCGGATCGCGGAGATCGCCGCCGCAAGATTCCGGCGGGAACGCGTTTTGAGGACCTGCCCGATGACTGGTGCTGCCCGGTGTGCGGCGCCAGCAAGAAGAACTTCCGCCGTGTGAGTGACGAAAGCTAGCCTGGCCTGTGGCAAGGCCGCATGTGATGCCGCACCGTCTGTTCCCGACGGGGCGGACAGGAAAAAAAGGATTTCCGCAGCCATGTGGAAATCCTTTTTTTTCGTACAGACGGTTCCGGTCAGAGGAGCGTCAGGCGGAGCAGCCGCCGCCACAGGTCAGGAAGGCACGGCGGTTCTGGGTATTCGGTTCTTGGGGCTTCTGGTTATGGGGGCTTTCGGGCCATTGAGGATGTCCCCGTACCACCACGGGACCGGGCCATGTCAGCGGCAGTTGCCCTCCCGGTCGCCATGGTGCCGCCTTGTTGCCGGAGGCTGGCGGGTGGCCGTATCAGTTGTCGTCGCGGGTGAGGCGGGCATAGACCGCATGGGCGGCCGTCAGCAGGTCATCGGGCGCCAGGCAGAGCTGGACGCCGCGCTGGCCTGCGCTGATGTAGATTTCTTCACAGAGGATGGCGCTTTCGTCCACAAAAACCGGGTAGTCCTTGCGGGCGGCCAGGGGCGAGCAGCCGCCGCGCACATAGCCGGTGAGAGGCAGCACTTCCTTGAGGTGGACCATGTCCACATGCTTGTTGCCGGAGGCCACGGCCAGTGCCTTGAGGTCCAGTTCGGCCGCAGCGGGAATGCAGGCCATGATGACGCCCGTGCGATCGCCGCGGGCCACCAGGGTCTTGAAGACCGTGGCCGGGTCCACTCCCAGGCGGGCGGCCATGGTCACGGCGGAAAGGTCGCTGGCATCCACGGGGGCGCTGGCCATGCGGTAGGGGATGTGCAGCGTGTCCAGCAGGCGGGCGGCATTGGTCTTGGCGATGTGCGGTGTGCTATGGCTCATGGGTGTTCTGTGCAGGGGCACGGGATGGAGGAGCAGGGCGGCATGGGGGGACAGGGCGCGCAGGAGATTGCCCGCAGCTCGTGACGCAGGGCCGCGCGCGCCGCGTCCTGCCGCTGGTGCAGGTCAGTGAGCAGGGCCTGCACGGCCTCCTGCATCTGTTCCGGACTGCCGGTATTTTCTAGACAGAGGGCGCTGGCCGCAGCCTTGCGCTGTTCCGGCCACTGCCAGCTTTCCAGTTCATCAAAATGGGCGGCGCTCCAGCCGCGGGACATCATGACACGCTGACGGCGCATGGTCTGCGGGCAGGTGATGCAAAGGCAGAGCGGCTGCGGCACAAAGGTTTTCACGTGCCAGCCGCATTCGTAATACAGGGGAATTTCTGCGGCGGCCACGGCATGCCCCTGCGCTTCGGCCTCCTCCCAGAAGGCGGCCACGCGATCGCGCACCAGCGCATGGGCCATGTGCTCCACGTCCTTGCGCAGGACGGCATCCTGGCGCATGGCCGGGCGCAGCAGGGCGCGGTCCACGCTGCCGTCTTTTGCCAGCAGATCGTCCCGGCGGTGCGCCAGCCACTGACTCATGGCGCCGCGTGGGGCATAGAGTTCATGCACAATGGCATCGGCGCTGATCACGGGAATGCCGGCAGCGTCCAGCGCGGCACAGACGCTGGACTTGCCGCAGCCCGGATTGCCCGTGACCACCAGGCGCTGCATGCGGCTGGCCTGGATGACGGCCGTGTCCAGCATGTCCTGCGGCAGCGGGCAGGAAAAGTGCATGGGCCGGCCGCTCCAGGGATGGGCCAGGGCCATGTCCCAGGCATGCAGCATCTGGCGCGGCGCACGGCGGCGCACGGCCTCGGGGGCATAGAGGGCATCGCCCAGCAGGGGATGCCCCACGTGCTGCATGTGCACCCGTATCTGATGCGTGCGCCCCGTGTGGATGCGCACGGCCAGCAGGGCAAAGCTCCTGTCGGGGGCAGCCCACAGTACGCGCCACTGGCTGAGGGCCGCCTTGCCCCCGCGGGCTTCCGGCACCACGGCCATCTTGATTTTCGCTGTGGGGTGACGTCCGATGGCTTCGCGGCATTGGCCGCTGTCAGGGGGAACCCCCTGCACAAGGGCCAGATAGGTCTTGTGCACCTCGCGCCGGGCAAAGGCCTGGGACAGGCGCAGGCGGGTGGCCTCGTCCAGGGCCACCAGCAGCAGGCCGCTGGTATCCTTGTCCAGCCGGTGCACGATGCCCGGGCGCAGCCCGTCCAGCCTGGCCAGTTGCGGAAAGTGAAAGAGCAGGCGGTGCACCAGCGTTCCTTCTGGACAGGAAGGACAGGGATGCACCGTCAGCCCCGCGGGCTTGTTGCAGACCAGCAGGCGCTCATCGTGCCAGAGCACGTCCAGCTCTGCCGCTTCTGCCTGTAAGGGATTGCCGGCAGGGGGCAGCTCCAGGCGTACCTCCTGCCCTGCGCGCAGCTTGTAGGCGGCTGCCGTGACGGCCAGGCCATCAATGTGGCAGTGCCCGGCGGCAATGGCCTTTTGTATGGCGCCGCGCGAAAGCTCCGCAAGGCGAAGACTGAGCACGCGGTCAAGCCGCTGGCCGGCCTCGTTCATTACCTGAAAATGCAGTGTGGCTGTCATGTGCGCAAGACGGGAAGAGAGGTGACGGCGGGCCGGACGGCTGCCGGCCCGCCAGAAGACTACTGCCGGCCGGGCGGCAGGATGGTCAGGCTGCGCAGCCGGTCCGCAAAGGTGCTCTTGCGGTAGAGATTGCGCAGTTCCTGCCCCGGCGCAATGGAAGTAACCACGGCCCGCCCCACCACAAAGCGGTCATTGTCGTCATCACCATTGATGACGCGCAGGCCCCACAGATTGTGGAAAATGGCCGGTCTTCCTTTGTATTCGCCCACATAGAGCATGATGTGCCCGCGCATCCAGACCAGGCTGAGGAAGGGCACACCGTCTTGCAGCAGGCGGCGTTCCTTTTCGCGGGTGGACAGGCCATCCAGGGGAATGATGACGCCGGCGCGTCCCTGGCTGGAGGAATTGCGGCCGAGCCAGATGCCAAAGGGCGCCATGAGGTCGCGGGTGAGGGCGGAGCAGTCCCGGTCGCCGAACATGCCGCCCCAGCCGTAGCGCTGCCCCATCATCTCGTTGCCCAGCTGGGCCACGGCGGCAGGCGTCATGGGCAGCGGCTTGCGGGCTGCCAGCGAAAGCGGCACGGTAACGCGCGCCGTGTCGGCCAGGCTCCCCTTTCTGATCGGGACCAGCAGGTCCACCATACCGGGCTGCGAGGCCGTGCCGGCCAGGGGCAGGATGGTGCCGATGTCGCCCCGGGCGTTCTGGCTGCCGGGCAGGGGCACATTGTCGCGCAGAATGGCGGCGTAGTTTCCGTTTTCATAGCGGGCGCGGAAGGTGGCGTCCGCCAGCGCCACGTCGTTGGCATCCACCCAGCCGGCGGCCACGGAGCTTTCCACATAGTACCACTGGCGGTCGCGGCTCACATGGGCAATGAAAAGCGGCGTGCCCACGGGCAGCAGGGAATACTGGAAATAGTCAAAGGGATTGGCGCGGGGATTCGTGGTCGGCTCGCTGAAGCGCGGGCTGTGGGTGGGCATTTCGCGCAGGTCCGTCTGGCGGATGGTAATGGCCTTGTCCGCCGTATTGGGAAAGGTCTTCATGGCTGCATTGCGGGCCATGAGGTCCCATTCCTCCTGCGTCCAGCGAACGCTGCCCCGGTAGCCGCGCGCTTTGCCGAAGATGGCCGAAGCCGCCTTGCGCGAAATGGAGGTTCGCGCCATGTCCCACGGTTTGAAGAACATGCGGTTGAAGCGCGCGTCCTGACTGGCCTGCTCCCCTGCCGTGAGCAGGGGGCTGTCGGCGCCGGCCGCATGGGCAAAGGGCAGCAGGTCCTGGGGAAAGGTGCGCATGTCGCGCAGGGTGCCCATCCAGGGCGGCATGCTGCCGTCGCGCGGGGGAACGGGCTTGCCGCCCCCGCAGGCGGACAGCGCCAGCACCAGCGCAAGGCAGAGCAGCAGGTAGGGCAGGCGGCCCGACGCAGGGAGAAACCTCAGCATGATGCCGCCTCCAGGATGCGGACGCGGCTCTTGCGCACAAAGTCCGCGGGCAGATAGGTCATCTTGGCCTGGCGCAGACCTTCTTCATCCAGGTCCTGGGCACGGTTGAGCCGCTGGAAATCCGCACCGGCGTAGCGGGCAAACAGGCAGTTCATGGTCTGGTAAACGCCCTTGAAGCCGTTGAGACCTTTTTCAAAGTGGACGCCCAGGGTATTGTCATCCAGTTTTTCCCCCACGCTGAAGGCCACCATCTGGTCATTGACGTAGAGCGAGGCGCCCGTCAGTCCCTCAAACAGTTCCCAGTGGGACAGCACGCGGTTGATGGCCTCGTTCTCCGCCCGCAGGGAGGGGGAGTTCTCGCATTCGTGCCACTGGCACCAGGTGTCTTGCAGGGCCAGCACATCTTCCACCATGGCGTCGTCCAGCGGGCGGTAGTCCGGCTCGCCGTAGGTCTTGATATAGCTGTTTACGTGATTCTTTTTCTTGTGATAGCGGTTGCCGGGCAGGGTGGCCAGGGCTTCGCGGTCATAGAGGTATTCCCACTGGCCGCGGTCCTCGCTGATCTGCACCCGCCCCGGCAGGGCTTCCTGCCAGAGGGCTGCCAGTTCGTCCGGCACACGGATGACGGGCGCATCGGCCAGCTGGGGGAGCAGGGCGGGCCAGTCGGCGTGCTGCCAGTCGCCCACGGGTGCCCAGTACTGCCGCACGGGCAGGGTCTGGCATATCCAGCACAGGCCATGGGCAAAATGCCATTGCAGGCCGTAATGCCCCTGCCAGCCCCAGAGGTTGGCCAGGCTGTAGTCCAGGGAATGGCGCGGCGTCTGCTGCCACAGGGCATAATAGTCGGCGCGCTGCTCCAGTGAAACGGGAGTAAAGGAGTGCATCATGACTCTTCCTTTGCCGTTGCCTGTTGTGCGGCGGAAACGGCATGATCGTGATGAAACTTGTGGGCCTGCATGGCAAAACGCGTCCAGTCGCGGCACAGCAGGATATACAGCATGGTCAGGGCCTGCACGCACTGCGAGCAGAGCATGGCGGCAAAGACGCCCGTGGCCGTGCCCCAGAGCTGATGCCCCAGCAGCCAGCCCAGAGGCAGGCGGATGAGCCACAGGCCGCCGCCGAAAATCATGAGATTGTAGCGCGTGGCGCCCGCGCCGTTCATGACGCCGCCCATGACCGTGCTGGCGATGGAAAAGGGGGTGGAGATGAGGTTGAAGACCAGATAGTTCACAATCTGGGCCTGCGTGCCCGGATCATCGGTCATGAGGCAGGCAATGTTCTGGCGGAAGGGCCAGAGCGCCAGCGCCACCAGGCTCATGGCCACCGAGGCAATGAGCATGAGCTGCCAGGCAATGCGCCGGGCGCGTTGCGGCTGGCCGGCGCCCAGACAGTTGCCCACCAGCACCCCGGCCGTCATATTGAAGGCCATGCCCGGCATGAAGAGGATGGCCTCCACCCGCAGCCCTGCGGTGAGGCCGGCCAGGGCGGCAATGCTGTCGCGAGGCAGGGCGGCCACCAGCACAAAGAGCATGAGGTAGCCTGTCTGCCAGACAATCTGGGCCGCACCGGCAGGAATGGCCACCCGCAGCAGATAGGGCAGGCCCACGCGCAGCCAGCGCCGGTCGGGGATGGCCCGCCGGTGCAGATAGCGGGAACGGCGCAGCAGCAGGCAGTTGCAGAGGGCGCCCAGGCTCTGGGCTGCGAAGTTGGTCCAGAGGATGCCGTCCGCACCAAAGGCCGGCAGGCCGAAGCTGCCCAGGCCGAAGCCCAGGCTGCCCACCAGGGTCAGCAGACAGAGCAGGGCCGCCACCCAGAGCGGCGGCATGACCTGCCGCGTGGCCCGGAACATGACCCCTGTGGCCGCATAGATGTACTGGGCCGGCAGGGTCAGCATGACCACGTTCCAGAATTCGCGGCTCAGGGGCAGGATGCGTTCCGGCACGCGCAGCAGGGCCAGAATGGGATCAGCCAGCAGCCAGCCCGGCAGGGCCATGAGCAGTCCCAGCACGCAGCTGCCCAGCACGGTGGTGGTGACATAGCGCCGCGCCCTGTCCATGTGTCCCGCGCCCATGGACTGGCTGACGGCAGCCAGCGCGCCGCTGCTCATGGCCATGACAATGACCATGAGCAGCATGGTGCACTGCGTGACCATACCCAGGGCGGCCTGAACATCGGCGCTGATGTGCCCGGCAACCCACACGGTGATGAAGCCCATGATGAAGACAAGATACATCATGAGCAGCTGCGGCCAGGCCAGATGCCAGATGGCGCGGGGTGAGGTGCTGAGGTCGGGTTTGGTCATGGGCGAAAAAACGGGGCTGGCACGCGGTTTGGCCCGTCACGTGCGGTGGGATGAAAGCGGCCTGCAGGAAGCCTGCAGGCCGGTCTGTAACAAAGGAAAACATGCCTCCGCGCGGGCGGCATGCCGGGGCGCCCCGGTGTGCCGCGGCAGCGGCGGCGCGGTGGCGCTAAACGGCGTAGCAGCGGGCCAGGTCCTCGGGGGTTTCCCGGCGGCGGATGAGGCGGGCCTGCCCGTCCGCAGCGATGAGCACTTCGGCGCAGCGGCAGCGCTGGGTATAGGACGAGGACATGGAAAAGCCGTAGGCGCCGGCATCCAGAATGCCCAGGATGTCTCCCTCGTGCATGGCGGGCAGCAGACGCTTTTTGGCAAGAATGTCGCCGCTTTCACAGATATTGCCCACGATGGTCTGTTCCTTGTCCTCGCGGTGGCTGGCGCCTGCGGGACCGGCATAGATTTCCACATCGTGGAAGGAATCGTACATGGCCGGCCGGGCCAGCACATTGAAGCCCACGTCGGTACCCACATAGCAGGTATCCCCGTTGTACTTCACATTATTGACCGGCGAGAGGATGATGCCGCATTCGGCCACCACATAGCGGCCCGGTTCCACCAGAAAGCGGCCGGTATAGCCGGTTTTTTCCGCCCAGCCGCTGATGAGGGCATGCAGCTTGCGGCCCAGGTCGTCCATGTCCAGGCGGGGCTGGTTCTCATACTTGTGGTAGGGAATGCCGAAGCCGCCCCCGAAGTCGATGACGCTCATGCCGTGCAGCACCGCGGCGGGCAGGCGTTCGGCCAGGTGCAGCAGCACTTCGGCCGCGGCGATGTAGCCGTCCGCCTCCATGAAGAGCGAACCGATATGATGATTGATGCCGGCCAGCTGCATGTCATGGGCGCGGCAGATGGCCAGCACGTCGTCCAGCAGATCGGGGGTAACGCCGAACTTGGTTTCCTTGCCGGCGGTGATGACCTTTTGATGATGGCCTGCCCCGATGCCGGGATTGAAGCGCACCATGACGCGGCCACCCTTGTTGATGCGGCCCAGGGTTTCCAGCTGCGAGAGCGAGTCCACGCTGATGAGCAGGCCGGCGTCCAGGGCATGGCGCATTTCCTGCTGGGAAATATTGTTGGCAATATACAGAATCTCGCTGGGGGCAAAGCCGGCCATCCTGTCCAGGTACAGCTCGCCGGGACTCATGGCATCCACCACCAGGCCCTCTTCGCGGATGATGCCCAGCAGAACGGGATTGGCATTGGCCTTGACCGAATAGTTCACCATGTAGCCGGCATGGGACGACAGGGCCTTCAGCTCGCGGCAGCGTGCACGCAGCACGTTTTCATTATAGACATACAGGGGAAAGCCCCATTTTTCCACCAGCTCGGCCGGGCTGTGCTTGCCGAAGAAGTGGAGCGAATCGGTGTAACGGGAGCGGATGTCGGACATTATTGGTATACCTCAAAAGGACTGCGGGCGCGGTGCGTCCCGTGATACAGGCAGAAAACTATGCGTCGCTGCGGCCACCTTGTCAAGATAAGAATGCGTCTCAATAGGCGGCAGGCCGCGTCATTCAAGGAAAAGCGGTCTCTGCGCCGGAAATGCGACATTGACAGGCGTACATAATAATGCTTTGGTGTGCCGTTACCGCGTCCGGCGGCGCGCTGGTGTGCGCCGTGTCCGCCGCGGCCCATCTTTCTACAGCTTCGGGAGAAGATTGCTTATGGCCATCAAGAACGGCGATACCGTGCGTGTGCACTATACCGGAACTCTGGCTGACGGAACGGTTTTCGATTCCTCGCGCGGGCGTGAACCCCTCGAATTCGTCATGGGCAGGGGCATGCTTATTCCCGGCTTTGAAAAGGCCGTGCAGGGCCGCG
Organism: uncultured Desulfovibrio sp.; assembly: GCF_944324505.1. Lineage (NCBI taxonomy): Bacteria > Pseudomonadati > Thermodesulfobacteriota > Desulfovibrionia > Desulfovibrionales > Desulfovibrionaceae > Desulfovibrio > uncultured Desulfovibrio sp. The sequence goes on along the minus strand of NZ_CALUWO010000001.1, from coordinate 130,498 downwards.
ACGTGGGCGACAGCGTTACCGTGACCATTGCCCCCGGAGACGCCTACGGCGAAAAGGACGACGACCTCGTGTTCACCATCGAGCGTTCCCAGCTGCCGGACCACATTCCCGCCGAGGTGGGCACGCCCCTGCAACTTTCCAGCGAGCAGGGCCGGATGGATGTGACGGTCACCGAGGTGACCGATACCCACATCACGCTTGACGCCAATCACCCGCTGGCGGGCAAGGAACTCACCTTTGCCATCGAGATCGTGAGCGTTGCCTAGGCGCCGCGGCTTCCGCCGGTCCCTGCCTCCGTGCAGGGGCTGACGGCGGCCTCTGGCTGTTTCTCAACGAACGGCAGGTCGGAAGGCGCAGGCGCCCGGCGTGCCGCAACGGATGCGTGAGGAGTGTTATGCGCAGCAATTCCGCCCGGCAGAATGCCATTCAGGCCATTACCACCTACAAGGCAGAGGCCAGCATCAATTTTGCCGAAAACAGACCCATGGACTTTTTCGGCTGCAATGTCTTTGACGACAAGGTCATGCGCGCCCGCCTGCCCAAGGACGTGTACAAGTCCCTGCGCAAGGCCATCACGCTGGGTGAGCGCATGGATCCGTCCATTGCCGATACGGTGGCGGCGGTCATGAAGGACTGGGCCATTGAAAAGGGCGCCACCCATTTTGCCCACATCTTCTACCCGCTCACCGGACAGACGGCGGAAAAGCACGACAGCTTCCTCATGCCCGACGGCTACGGCGGCGTCATTGCCGAATTTTCCGGCACCATGCTCATCCGTGGCGAGCCGGATGCCTCCTCCTTCCCGTCCGGCGGCCTGCGCTCCACCTTCGAGGCGCGCGGCTATACGGCCTGGGATGTGACCAGCCCGGCCTATATCATGGAAAATCCCAATGGCACCTTCCTGTGCATTCCCACGCTCTTTCTGTCCTGGACGGGCGTGGCCCTGGACAAGAAGACGCCCCTGCTGCGTTCCGGCCAGGCCCTCAACCGGGCGGCCCGGCGGGTGCTCCGCCTGTTCGGCATCGAGCCGGAGCTGCCCATCGTGTCCTTTGCCGGTCTGGAGCAGGAATATTTCTGCATTGACCACAATTTCAACTTTGCCCGTCCCGACCTCCAGGTGGCGGGGCGTTCGCTCTTCGGGGCACGTCCGGCCAAGGGGCAGGAATTCAGCGACCAGTATTTCGGCGTCATCCCGCAGCGCGTGCTCTCCTATATGATGGAAGTGGAGTATGAACTCTACAAGCTGGGCGTGCCCGTGCGCACCCGGCATAACGAGGCCGCGCCCAGCCAGTACGAGATCGCGCCGCTTTACGAGGTCAGCAATCTGGCGGTGGACCATAACCACATCATCATGTCCACCCTGCGCAACGTGGCCAAGCGCTACGGCCTCAAGTGCCTGCTGCACGAAAAGCCCTTCTACGGGGTCAATGGTTCGGGCAAGCACGTCAACTATTCCATCGGCAACCGCGAACTGGGCAGTCTCTTTGATCCCGGCGCCACGCCGCATGCCAATGCCAAGTTCCTGGTGTTCTGTTCGGCCATGATTCGCGCCGTCCACAGGTACGGCGGCCTGCTGCGGGCCACCGTGGCCAGCGCCAGCAACGATCACCGCCTGGGCGCTCACGAGGCCCCGCCGGCCATCATGTCCATTTTCCTGGGCGATCAGCTGACCGAGGTTTTCGAGGCCTTCCGTGCCGGGCGCGTGGAAGATGCGGACAACGGCAAGCCCGTGCGCGTCATGAACGTGGGCGTGGATACCCTGCCGCCCCTGCCCACGGATCCCGGCGATCGCAACCGTACCAGCCCCGTGGCCTTCACGGGCAACCGCTTTGAATTCCGCGCCCTGGGGTCCAGCCAGTCCGCCGCCGGCTCCATCACGGCCCTCAATGCCATGATGAGCGAGTCCCTCAACCATGCCGCCGACTTCCTGGAGCAGCAGCTGGCCGAAGGCAAGGACATGAACGAGGCCATCCAGCGCTATGTGCAGCATGTCATTGAGGAGCACAGCGCCATCATCTTCAATGGGGACGGCTATTCGGATGTCTGGCATCGCGAGGCCGTGCGCCGCGGTCTGCCCAATCTGCGCAATACGGTGGAGGCCCTCACCGAGCTGATCCGTCCCGACGTTATCGAACTTTACGAGAGTAACGGCATTCTCAACCGGGCGGAACTCAAGGCTCGCCATGACATCTATCTGGAGCAGTACTGCAAGACCCTGCGCACCGAGGCTACCCTCGTTGTCCGCATGGCCCGCACCATCATCTTTCCGGCGGGCATGCGCTATCAGGGTGAGCTGGCCGAAACGGCGGCCCGCATGCAGGCCATCGGCATGGACTTCCGGGTGGACATGCTGCGCGACATCACCGAACAGCTGCGCGGCATGCAGGATGCCGTGGCACAGCTGGACAAGCTGCTGTCCGGCATGGATGCGGAGGAAGACCTGGCCCGTCGCGCAAAGGGCTACTGCGAAATCATCCTGCCGGCCATGAACCGGGTGCGCCACTTTGCCGATCTGCTGGAAACCCGCGTGGCTGACGATCTGTGGGCCTTGCCCAGCTATCAGGAAATTCTTTTCGGCAAGTAGGGCGCTGCCCGTACTGTGCTGCCGCCGGGGGAGTCTGCTGCCCCCGGCGGGCTGTGGCGGGCCGGTACCCTTGCGCGGTGCCGGCCCGTGCCATCAGCAGCAGAGAATTTCCCCGTCTTCCGGGATATGCAGGCGCGGCATCAGACCTTCGGCCATGGCAAAGGCCCGCAGGCCGGCACGATCAAGGCAGGCATGGTTGACCGCATCCATATGCGTGGCAATGAGCGTGGCATCAGGGGCGGCAAGGGCCACCTCCCGTACGCCGTCAACGCCCATGAGGATGGGGGTACCGTCGTACATCTGGGCATTGGCCGCATTGAGGGCAATGACCTGCGGCCGGTAGGTCTGGATGGCCTGCTGCACGCCGGGGAACCAGAGCGTGTCGCCCGCCAGATAGAAAACCTTGTGGTTTTCCGCCCGAAAAACCACGCCGCAGGCTTCGGCAGGCAGGTTGAACTTCCGGTAGTAATAGGCGGCCGTCACGCCGTCGCCGTGCAGGGCGTCTGTCCGGTGCAGGGTCACGGAGGCAAAGCGAACCCCCGCGGCCACAAGGGGCGTGACCTGCTGAAAGCCCAGTGCCCGCATGTCTGCGGCTTCCTTTTCGGACTGTACAAAGACGGGCAGGTCCTTGGGCAGAGCCCGGGCGGCGGCCTCGTCAAAGTGGTCAAAATGGTGCATGTGCGTCACAATGACCGCATCCACGGCAATGAGGCTGTCCACGGGCAGCGGCAGGTCCACCAGGGGATTGGCCAGATTGTTGTACGGAGAGGGTACGGGCGGGCAGGAGCCGCGCGGGGCAAAGAAGGGATCAATAAGAAAGCGCCTGCCCCCGAAGGTGACAATGCTGGTAGCGCCGCGAATCTGCTGGAACTGCATGGGTTTTCTCCTTGTGCCTTGCCCCGGGCAGGCGTCTGGCGGGCGGGCAGAACAGCTTTTTCTGCGGGCACTGCGCAGGCCGCCATGCCGGAACGGGGCAGGGGATGGTTTTGGGCTAGTGTAACGCAGTGACGGGCTGATGCAAGAACGCACCCCGAATATAGCAAGTACCCTGGAGGATACTGCCATGAAACCATGCACGCCTCCTGTGACAGGCGCTTCGCCGGCAGACCTCCTGCCGCTGGAACGGCATTGCCCGGTGGCGGCCACGCTCCGGCTCATGGGCGGCAAGTACAAGGCGCTCATTCTCTGGAAGCTCATGGAGCATTCGCTCCGCTTTTCCGATCTGCGCCGGGAGGTTCCCTGCGCCACCCCCAAGATGCTCACCCAGCAGCTGCGGGAACTGGAAGCGGACGGCCTGCTCAGCCGGAAGGTCTATCCGGTCGTTCCGCCCAGGGTGGAATATTCCCTGACGGATTTCGGACGAAGCATCCGGCCGGTACTGGAGGCCATGGGCGTCTGGGGCAGTGCGTATCTTGCCCGTCTGCAACAGGAGGAAGCCCGTGCCGGCACGGCTTGCCCGCCGCAGCATCCGGCATGAGCCGTCCGGTACCGCAAGGGCGCATCGGCGGGCTATCTGTGGGTAGCCTGCACAGGTAAGCAGATTCGCACAAAAAAGTCTTGACAGTCGTCCGGGCCTTGTCTATCTCTTTTCTAGAAACAAACAGAACAGGTTCGTATCATGTCGTATTCCCCGTGCACCCAGTTCATCTTTGCCGCGTGGTGGTGGCTTTGTGAAGTACGCAAGGGGGACGTGCAGGTCTAGCCTGTCACTTTTTGGTATTCATGGTCACACCAAGGCGTCGTCCCCCGGGACGGCGCCTTTTTTTGTATCTTTTCACAGCGAGGCTTTTTCATGACCACCTCTTCACAACATCATGATCCTTCTGCCGCATCCGATCTGGCACCGCTGGTGCTGCAACAGCGGGCACGCTGGCTGCCTGCGGATACGGAGACCCCCATCAGTCTTTTTCTGGGCATGGTCGGGCAGGGCGACGGCATCCTGCTGGAAAGTGCCGAGGTGGACGGACGCTGGGGCCGCTACAGCGTGCTGGCCTGCGATCTGGCCCTGCGGCTGTCCTGCCATGACGGCCGACTGCGTGTGGATGTGCGGGACCCGCGCCTGGCGTCGCTGTCCTGTCATGACGGCCAGCCCTTTGTGGAGGGCGTGCGCGCGGTCATGCGCCGCCTGCAGGTTGTGGCGCCGGACAGCCTGGAAACGCCGCCCATTACCCGGGCGCTCTACGGCTGGCTGGGCTTTGGCATGGCGCGTCTCCTGCAGCCCGGTCTGGAATCCTGCATGCCGGAAAACGAGGCCGAGGCCGTTCTGGTACTGCCGGGCACGGTGCTGCTGTTTGACCATCTGTATAATCGCCTTTGTCAGATCAGCCTGGGCGAGCACCGGGAAGTCAGCGGCAGCCGGCGTGCGCCGGAAGCCATGCCGGCGCATGATGCACCTGTCACCGCCTGCCCCGACGAGGCAGGCTACAAGGCCGTGGTGGAGCGCATCCGCGCCATGCTGCATGCGGGCGAAGCCATTCAGGTGGTGCCGTCGGTGCATTTTTCCACGCCCTTTACGGGAGATGTCTTTACGCTCTACCGCCGCATGCGGCGCTACAATGCCTCTCCCTACATGTTTTATATGAAGATCGGGGACATGACGCTTTTCGGCTCCTCGCCGGAAGTGATGGTGCGCTGCACGCGCGGCAAGTTGCAGCTTTCGCCCATTGCCGGCACGCGGCGGCGGGGCCGCGATGATGCGGAAGATGCCCGGCTGGCGCAGGAGCTGCGGGATGATCCCAAGGAACGCGCCGAGCATGTCATGCTGGTGGACCTGGGCCGCAACGACCTGGGTCGCGTGGCCCGGCCGGGCAGCGTCACGCTGGAACGCTGCATGGAGGTGGAGCGCTTCTCCCACGTCATGCACCTGACCAGCCGTGTTACGGCCCAGCTGGACGAGGGAAAGGACGCGCTGGACGTGCTGGCGGCCACCTTCCCGGCGGGAACGGTAAGCGGTGCGCCCAAGGTGCGGGCCATGCAGATCATCCGCGAGGTGGAAGGCCGCGGCCGTGGTCCCTATGCGGGCTGCATCGGCTGGCTGGGGCTGGACAAGGATGCCGTGCATCTGGACATGGGCATCACCATCCGCAGCATGTGGCTCAGGAATGGGGAACTCAGCTGGCAGGCCGGGGGCGGCATCGTTCACGATTCTGACCCGGAACTGGAATGGAAGGAAGTCTGCAACAAGTCGGCCATCATGCGCCTTGCCCTGCGTAACGAGGAAGAATACCATGTTTCTGCTCATCGATAATTACGATTCCTTTACCTACAATCTGGTCCAGGCCTTTTATGCCCTGGGGCAAAAGCCGCTGGTGCTGACCAACGACGATCCGCGCATTCTGGAACTGGCGCGTGACCCTGACCTGCGGCAGGTCTGCATTTCGCCCGGACCGGGGCGGCCGGAAAATGCCGGCCTCTGCCCGCGTTTTCTGGAGCTGCTGTCTCCCCATGTTCCGGTACTCGGCGTCTGCCTGGGGCATCAGCTGCTGGGCCTGCATGCCGGGGCTCGGGTGGAGGTAGGCCCCTGCATCATGCACGGCAAGCAGTCGGAAATCGTGCATGACGGCAGCGGCCTTTTTGAAGGGCTGCCCAATCCCCTGCGGGTGGCGCGCTACCATTCCCTTGTGGTGCGGGATGACGGCCCCGTTGCCATTCCCTTCACCGTGACGGCCCGTGCGCCGGAAGGCGAGGTCATGGCCCTGCGTTATGATGACCGGCCGTGGGTGGGCGTGCAGTTTCATCCCGAATCCATTCTGACGCCGGAAGGGATGCGTCTGCTGGGCAATTTCCCGCAGGCCATCCTGCCGGCCGAGGAAAGCGCGCTGCACATGGACCGCATCCTCGAGCGTCTGGCCCGGCGCGAGGACCTGACGCCGGACATGGCGTCCTCGGCCTTTGCGGCCCTCATGGACGGCAAGCTCACGGCCGCCCAGGCCGGGGCCTTTCTGTTGGCCCTGCGCATGAAGGGCGAAAGCGCGCTGGAGCTGGCCCATGCCACCCGCGCCGCTCTGGCCCGCGCCGTGCGCGTGGACGGGGTGGGAGATGCCATTGACGTGGTGGGCACCGGCGGCGATGGCCGCCATTCCTTCAACTGCTCCACGGCCACCTCGCTGGTGCTGGCCGGCATGGGGCACAAGGTGGTCAAGCACGGCAACCGCGCCGTGTCCTCCACCTGCGGCAGTGCCGATGCGGTGGAGGCGCTGGGTATTGACCTCAATACCGATGCGGCCGCCGTGGCCGACATGGTGCGGGAGCGCAACTTTGCCTTTCTCTTTGCGCCGCACTTCCACCCGGCCTTCAAGAATATTGGTCCGCTGCGCAAGGAACTGGGGGTGCGCACTCTGTTCAATATCCTTGGTCCCATGATCAACCCGGCCCGTCCCAGCCATCTGCTCATGGGTGTGGCCCGTCCCGAACTGCTCCCGCTGGTGGCCGAAACCCTGGCCCAGTCGCCCCTGGAGCGGGCGGCCGTGGTCTGCGGGGCGGGCGGCTATGACGAGGTGACGCCCATGGGACCGGCGGATGTGCTGCTCCTGGAGCAGGGGAAAATTTCGCCTCTGGCTCTTGATCCGGCGGATTTCGGCATCCAGTCCTGCACCCCCGAAGACCTGGCTGTGCACAGCAAGGACGAGGCCGTGGCCGTGCTGCGCGAGCTGCTGGCCGGGCGCGGCAGCCGTGCCATGCGCGACATGGTGACGCTCAATGTGGGGCTGGCGCTCTATCTGCTGGAGGATGCGCCCACCCTGGAACTGTGCATGGCCCGTGCCCGCGAGGCCGTGGAATCCGGACTTGGCGGGAGGGTGCTCCATGCGGCTTGAGCGTTTTCTCTGGGCCAAGGCGGGCGAGGTGGCGGCCCTGCGCCGTCAGGAGCGGGAAGGGCGCCTGCCCGCGCCCTTTGCCGGACCGCGCGGCGATTTTCTCGCGGCCCTGCGTCGTCCCGCCGGCGGGGCACCGCTGGCAGTCATTGCGGAATACAAGCGGGCCTCGCCTTCCCGTGGCGTCATCTGCCAGGCGCTGACGGCCGCCGAGGTCGCCCGGCAGTACGCGCAGGCCGGGGCCAGCGCCCTTTCTGTCCTCAGCGAGGAACGTTTCTTTCAGGGGCGGCTGGCCTACCTTGGTGAAGCCCATGCTGCCCTTATGGATGCCGGCTGCCCCGTGCCCCTGCTGCGCAAGGATTTTCTCTTTGACCCGCTCCAGATAACGGCCACGGCCGCTACGCCGGCAGCGGCCCTGCTGCTCATTGTGGGCCTGACCCCGGACGTGGCCCTGCTGCGGCGCCTGCGCGAACAGGCCGAATCGCTGGGCATGCAGGCCGTGGTGGAAGTGTTTGATGCGGACGAGCTGGCGCTGGCCCGTGCAAGCGGGGCGCGCATCATTCAGGTCAATGCCCGTGATCTGGCCACCCTGCGCGTGGACTGTGCCGCCTGTCTCGACATCGCCCGGCGCTTCCCCCCGCAGGACGGGGAAATCTGGATTGCCGCCAGCGGCATGGAACATGCCGCCCAGCTGCGTGCCGCCGCCGAGGCAGGGTACCGTGCCGCCCTGGTGGGTACGGCCCTCATGAAGGACGGTCAGCCCGGAAAAGCCCTGCGCACCCTGCTGACCCCTGCGCCGTCCGTGGCGGGGAGCACCGCATGCGCGTGAAATTCTGCGGCCTGACCCGGCAGGAAGATGTGGACAGGGCCGTGGCCCTGGGGGCCGACATGCTGGGATTCATCTTTCATGCCCGCAGCCCCCGTGCGGTGCAGCCGGAGCAGGTGGCCCGCCTGCGCAGCGGGGGACTTGCGCGGGTGGGGGTTTTTGTGGAACAGGACAGTGAGGCCATTGCAGACATCATGCGCCGTGCCCGCCTGGACTATGCCCAGCTGCACGGCGCACAGGATGATGATGCCTGCGCACGCCGCATCGGAGCAGAGCGGATTATCCGGGTCTTCTGGCCGCAGCGCCATGCCGGCCTGGACGATCTGCTGCGGGCCATGCGCGCGGCAGCGCCTGCCTGTGCCTGGTATCTTCTGGATGCGGGCCTGCAGGGCGGCGGCAGCGGAAAGACCCTGAACTGGCAGGACCTTGCCGCGCTTTCGCGGGCAGACCTGCCGCGCCCCTGGCTGCTGGCCGGCGGTCTGGACCCGACCGGCGTGGCGCAGGCCCTGACCTGCTGCCGTCCCGATGGGCTGGACATCAATTCCGGTGTGGAGGATGCGCCGGGCATCAAGAATCACGAAAAAATGGCGGCAGTGCTGCGGGCCATGCGTCAGCCCGTTCCGCCGCTGGGAGGATAATCCATGAAGGAGAGCTATTTCGGAGAATTCGGCGGCTGCTTCGTTCCGGAGCTGCTCATGCCGCCGCTGCTGGAAGTGGAAGAGGCCATGCACAGCATTGTGCCCAGCCCCCGTTTTCAGGGGGAGTTGCAGTCCCTGCTGCATGACTATGCCGGGCGGCCCACGCCGCTGACCTTCTGCCCCCGCCTTTCGGAGGAACTGGGCATCGAGCTGTGGCTCAAGCGCGAGGACCTGCTGCACTCTGGGGCGCACAAGATCAACAATACCCTGGGCCAGGCCCTCATGGCCAAATACATGGGCAAGACGGCCCTGGTGGCCGAAACCGGGGCCGGTCAGCACGGGGTGGCCACGGCCGTGGCGGCAGCTCGCCTGGGCATGGAGTGCACGGTCTACATGGGCGCGGAAGACGTGGAACGGCAGGCCCCCAACGTCATGCGCATGCGCCTGCTGGGGGCCAAGGTAGTTCCCGTGGACAGCGGCACACGCACGCTCAAGGATGCCATCAACGAGGCCCTACGCGCCTGGATTTCCAGCCAGCAGACCACGCACTACTGTTTCGGCACGGCGGCCGGTCCGCATCCCTTCCCCACGCTGGTGCGTCTGTTCCAGCAGATCATCGGCCAGGAGACGGCCCAGCAGATGCGCGAAAAGGCCGGACAGCTTCCTGACGCGGTGGTGGCCTGCGTGGGGGGCGGCTCCAATGCCATCGGTATGTTTGCCCGCTTCATCGAGGAACCTTCCGTACATCTCATCGGGGTGGAGGCCGCCGGCACGGGCGAGACGGGCTGCTTCAATTCCGCGCCCCTCAGCCTGGGGACACCGGGGGTGCTGCATGGCTGCCACACCATGCTGTTGCAGAATCCCGACGGACAGATCGAGCCTTCCCACTCCATTGCGGCCGGTCTGGACTATCCCGGCGTGGGACCGGAACATGCCCATCTGCACAAGACGGGCCGTGTGCGCTATGTCATGGTACGCGACCAGCGCGCCCTGGCGGCCTTCCAGCGCCTGTGCCGCAGCGAAGGCATCCTGCCGGCCCTGGAATCCTCCCATGCGCTGGCCTGGGTACTGGACCATGCCGAGGAATTTGCCCCCGGCAGCAAGGTGGTGGTCAACCTGTCCGGTCGAGGAGACAAGGATATGGTCATCGTGCGCAAGGCGCTGAACATGCCCGAAGTCGGCGAACTGGCCTAGGAGGTTATCGGTATGCACATCCTTGAACAAAAGATTCGCGCTGCGCGCGAAGCCGGACGACTGGCCCTTATTCCCTTTGTGACTGCCGGATTCCCGGATGACGGCAGCTTCTGGCCCGCCATTCAGGAACTGGATGAAGGCGGTGCGGACATCATCGAGATCGGCATCCCCTTTTCCGACCCTGTGGCCGACGGCCCGGTGGTGGAGGAAGCCTCGCGCCGTGTGCTCAGCGACGGCATGAGCCTGACCCGGCTGCTGGGCGAGCTGGAGGAACGCAAGGATTTCTTCCATTGCGGCATGGTGCTCATGGGCTATTACAATCCCATTCTGCAATACGGGCTGGGCAAGTTTGCCGTGGATGCGGCCCGTGCCGGCGTTCATGGTGTCATCGTGCCGGATCTGCCCTATGAGGAGGCAGGCGAATTGCGCGCCCTGCTGGCCGCGCAGGGCATAGCCCTCATCGCGCTGGTAGGCCCCAATACTTCCGAGGAGCGCATGCGGCTCTATGCGGACGTGAGCCAGGCGTACGTCTATGTGGTGTCGGTCATGGGCACCACGGGGCAGCGCTCGCAGCTTGCGCCGCAGGTGGCGGAAACCATGCGCCGGGCACGTTCCGTCTTTTCCCTGCCGCTGGCGCTGGGCTTCGGCCTGTCCAAACCGGAGCAGATCGAGGATTTGCCGCCGGATGCCCGTCCCGATGCCGCCGTATTCGGCAGCGCCCTTCTGCGCTGGCTGGATGAGGGAAACAGCGCTGCGGACTTCATTGCCCGCTGGAAATAAACGGGTCAGCGCCTGCGCGCTGCGCAGGCAGGGAGGCGTCGTTATGCGGGGGCGCGGCGGCAAGGTGGCCGTCGCGCCCCCCATTTGTGCGGGAGAGGCTAGATAAGGCTGTCGTCAAGGCCGCAGGCCCGTGCCACGCCCGCGCCGTAGGCCGGGTCCGCCTTGGCGCAGTTGCGGATATGCCGCAGCTTGATTTCCGTGGGGGCATCGCCCAGCGCCCGGGCCGTATTGCCGAACAGGGCTTCCCGCTGTTCCGGCGTCATGAGGCGGAAGAGCCGCCCCGGCTGCTCGAAGTAGTCGGCGTCATCGCAAGGGTAGTCCCAGCGGGCCGCATCGCCGCTGATTTTCAGGGGCGGTTCCGCAAAGTCCGGCTGTTCCTTCCATGCGCCGTCACTGTTGGGTTCATAGCTTGTATGGCTGCCGTAGTTGCCATCCACGCGCATCTGGCCGTCACGGTGGAAGCTGTGGAAGGGGCAGCGCGGCCTGTTGACCGGAATCAGATGATGGTTGACGCCAAGGCGGTAGCGCTGGGCGTCCCCGTAGGAGAAGAGGCGCCCCTGCAACATCTTGTCCGGCGAGACGCCGATGCCGGGAACCAGATTGGCCGGATTGAAGGCCGCCTGTTCCACTTCCGCAAAGTAGTTCTCGGGATTGCGGTTCAGTTCCAGCACGCCCACTTCCATGAGCGGATAATCGGCATGGTACCAGACCTTGGTCAGGTCAAAGGGATGGTAGGGGAGTTTTTCGGCATCCTCTTCGGGCATGACCTGGAAATAGAGCGTCCAGCGTGGATAGTCGCCCTTTTCGATATGTTCATAGAGGTCGCGCTGATGGCTGTCGCGATCGCGCCCGATGAGTTCCTGGGCTTCGGCGTCCGTCAGATTCCTGATGCCCTGCTGGCTCTTGAAGTGGAACTTGACCCAGAAGCGCTTGTTTTCGGCATTGATCAGGCTGTAGGTATGGCTGCCGAAACCGTGCATGTGCCGGTAGCTGGCCGGAATTCCGCGATCGCTCATGACCACGGTGATCTGGTGCAGAGCTTCGGGCAGCAGGGTCCAGAAATCCCAGTTGTCCCTGGCGCTGTGCATGTTGGTGCGCGGATTGCGCTTGACCACATGGTTCAGGTCCGGGAATTTCAGCGGGTCCCGCAGGAAAAAGACGGGCGTATTGTTGCCCACCATGTCCCAGTTGCCCTGGTCCGTATAGAATTTGACGGCAAAGCCGCGGATGTCACGTTCGGCATCTGCTGCGCCGCGCTCCCCCGCCACGGTGGAAAAGCGGACAAATACCTCCGTTTTCTTGCCGATTTCGGCAAAAAGCGAGGCCCGGGTATAGGCCGTCACGTCCTGGGTGACCGTAAAGGTGCCGTATGCGCCGGACCCTTTGGCGTGCATGCGCCGTTCGGGAATGACCTCGCGGTCAAAATGGGCAAGTTTTTCCTGAAACCAGACATCCTGTATGAGCAGGGGACCACGCGGCCCGGCGGTAAGGGCATGATTGTTGTTGGCCACAGGTGCGCCAGCGTTATTGGTGAGAAGGTCTTTGCTGTCCGACATGATGCGTTCTCCTTGCGGTTATGGGTGAAGGGGAGCGAACAAGCGGTATGGCTACCGTTCGAGGCCAACATGGCACAAGGGTGAGTAAAAGTAAATAGTAATAATTACTATTATTGATAATAAAATTTAATGTTTATCAATGAATTTCGTATGGTTATGTGAATTATTCTTTTTTTATTGACAACTATCCGGGAGGTATATTCTGGACAGGCAGTCTGTGGCCAGGGGGTGTCGCCCGGAACGGGATACGATGCCGACAGACCCGTGACGGCGTGCGGACCGGCTGCTGCGGCAGGGGCAGACAGCCGGCCGGGATGAACATGTTTCTGCATGCCCGGCAACCTGGGCGGGGAAAGGGAGGCAGCGTCTGCCTGGCGCCGTTTTGGGCGCCGGGAACCGTGCGGCATGCCGCCACAGCGGCGTCTGTCGTCGTCCGGCGCCGTACCCGGTGGCAGGCCTGGGCAACGTGTCAGTGCCTCACGGAGGGCACGCCGCTGCGTCTGGTTCTAGCGCAGCAGAATCACCAGGCCGCCCAGTATGGGGCAGGCCACCATGCAGACCTTGAGGCAGGGCAGGGGGATACGCGGCGTCAGCTTGGCGCCCAGAAAGGCGCCGATCATCTGTCCGGCCAGCGTGGCGAGGAAAATGCCGGCATCCAGATGCCCCGTGCTCAGGAAGCCCGCGCCGCCCAGCAGGGCAATGGGCATGATGACAAGCATGGTGGTGCCAATGGTTTCATAGATGCTGATGCGGAAGATGGCCATGAGGCAGAACTGGAGAAAGGCCGCAGAGCCGACGCCGCACAGGGAGGCAACCATGCCGTTGAACAGCCCCAGAAGCATGCACAGCAGCCACAGGATGGCGGGCCGGTAGCTGATGCCGGCGCCACTGCCCGTGCTGGGGGGCCGCATGCGGAACACACGGTAGTAGATGAGAATGCCCGAAAGAAACTGGGCAGAGGCCGTGACAAGCAGCAGATGCTCTCCCCGTATATGCACGGCCAGATGGGCGCCCGTAAAGGCGCCCAGCGCGCCGAACAGCCCGATGCGGATGCCCAGGGCAGGCAGCACGCGGCCCCCCCGGAAATGGCTGAAGGTTCCCGAGGCCATGGTAAAGGCCATGACGGCCATGGATACGCCCAGGGCCGTATGCACCGGAACATGGAAGCCCAGACTCAGAATGATGACAGACAGACCGGAACCGCCGACACCCAGACAGCCGATGACGCCGCCGAGCAGCAGCATGGAAAGAAAGATGCTCATGGTCGTAACCTCCGCAACAGGCCAGTGGTGTATGCGCGTGCGGGGCACGGGACCTGCCTGAACGACAGGCGGTACGACAGGCGGAGAGCGGCAGGGACGCAGGGCGGGGAAGGAATCATCCGGCTGGCCCGCTGCCGTGGCGGGTGCCCCGTGTCGCGATCATGGTGCGTCAGCAGATATGGATTGTGGAGAGGGCAGGACAGGCCCGCCGGGCATCACCTCCGGGAAGTGCGCATGCCGCATGTAGCGCTGTGCCTGTCTGCATGAGGCAGCAGGCACAGTTTCAGGCCAAATCAGCCGGCCAGGGGCGAGGGCATGCCGTCGATATGAAAAGGACCGCCCCAGTCCGGCAGGCAGGCAAAGTGTGTGCCGTCCGGCAGGATGACGCGCAGGGCATGCAGCAACATGCGCTGATGGCGCGGCCCCCTGCCATATTTGGTATCTCCCAGCACGGGATAGCCCAGAAAGCCCAGCTGGGCGCGGATCTGATGGGTTCGGCCGGTATGCAGCAGCACCTGGAGCAGGCTGGCCTGGCGTTCCCGCCGCAGGGGCAGTACGGTCAGCGCAGCCACCAGGCCGTCGCCGGGCTGCTCGCTGACGCGCACCTTTTCGTAGCCGCCCTGTCCTTCCTTGCGCAGCCAGTGCGTAAAACGGCGGGCTTCGGCATACGGCCAGTGTCCGCTGACCCAGGTGAGATATTCCTTATGAAAATTGCGTTCCCGCAGGGCGCCGGTCATGGTGCGCAGCACGGTAAAGCTGCCGGCCACCAGCAGGATGCCGGATGTCCCCTTGTCCAGGCGGTGGATGGGCGTGGGAATGAAGGGCTGGCCGGCATAGTAGCGGGCCAGGCGCCCGGAAAGGCTGTCGTCATGGCCGGTGCCGGGCTGGCTGGGCAGGCCGGAGGGCTTGTTGAAGGCCCAGAGGTCCCCGGAGGTGCCGATGAGAGGCGGCAGGGGCGGACGCTCTGTCTGCGGTCTGGCCGGGGTGCTCTTGTGGGCCATGGACAGGGCAAAGGGAGGCAGGCGCACCATGTCGCCTGTATGTACAATGGCAAAGGCCTTGGCGCGGCCGCCATTGAGACGGACCTGCCCGGTGCGTATCCAGCGGTGCAGCAGGCCCTGGGGCAGGCCGAGGCGGCGCTGAAGCAGCTGGAGCAGCTTCTGGTCGCTTTCCGTGGCCTGTACGGTGAAACTGTTGGTGGCGTCTCCGGCGGAGACGCCGCGAGACGGTATGTCGGGGGAGTCGGACATGGGTGCGGCAACCTCTTGTGCCGTAGTGACGGGCGGTCTGCCCCGTGGCAGCCGTGCCCGCAGGGTATGACCGGAAGAAACTCCATAAAGGACCATAGCCACAGGCGGTCAACAGGTCAATGTCCCCGGCGCATGTTGCCGCCGACGTTTCAGCGGGGAAAGGGCCTGCCGCCTTGGCGCAGGATGTTCCTTTTTCTCGCGCCGTCTGGTCCCGCTCCGGCCTGCGCCTTTTCAGGAAAAGGCGGCCTTGCCGAAGGGATGCTGGTCCGTTCTTCCGGGCTGAGCCGCCGGAAGCCCGGGCAGAAAACGCTATGCGGGAGTGTCCTGTCCTGATGCCCGCCAGTGGGGCGAGCCGGCGCTAGAGGTCGTGCTGGTGGGGATCATTGCCGTGCGGATGGGCATGCAGATGACTGTGGGCAAAGCTGGGCGCACTGAAGCAGAGGCGGCGGTCCACGATAGTCATGAAGCGGCTGCTCACGCGGGTAAGAAAGTCCCAGTCATGGGAAATGGTGATGCGCGCTGTCGGCAGGGTGGCAAGGATGTCGGTCAGGCGCTGGCGGGCTGCGGCATCCAGAGTATTGGTGGGTTCATCCAGCAGCAGGGCTTCCGGGCGCATGGCCAGTACCCCGGCCAGGGAAACCAGCTTTTTTTCTCCGCCTGACAGGCGATGGGTCTGGCGCTTTTCAAATCCCTCCAGCCCCAGGGCGGTCAGAGTTTCCAGCGCGCGCTCCCGTGCCTCCCGGGGCGAAAGTCCCAGATTCAGCGGGCCAAAGGCCACATCCTCCAGCACTGTGGGGAAAAACAGCTGATCCTCCGCCTGTTGCAGCACAAAGCCCACGGCGCAGCGCAGGGCGTGATAGTCCTCCTCGCGCTGGAGAATCTGGCCATGAAAGCGCACAATGCCGCGCCGGGCACGGTGCAGACCGGTGATGCAGCGCAGCAGCGTGGTCTTGCCGCAGCCGTTGGGACCATACAGGCCAATGTGCTCGCCCGGCAGCAGGGAAAGGTTCACCTCTTCCAGCACCGGCAGAGCCGGCGCCGGCTCGTGGGCAATGCTGACGTTTTCCAGACTGAAAATGGGCTGTGTCATGGGCGTCCTTCATACTCCAGCCAGATGAGGGCCGCAAGGCCCAGCAGGGCCAGCAGGCAGAAGACCGCATCTGCCGGGCGAAAGCGGAAAACGGCCACGGTATGAAAATGGTTGCGGAAGCCGCGCAACAGCATGGCCTCGCGCACGCGCTGTGCCCGGTCATAGCCGCGCAGCAGCAGCAGGCCCAGCAGAGAGGCCAGGGTGCGGTAGGTGTGGGCATTGCAGCGGGGCCGGAAGCCGCGCAGGCGGGCCGCGGTCTGCAAGGTGCGCCATTCGTCGGCAATGTCAAACACATAGCGCCCGGCAAAGAGCAGCAGATAGACCAGGCGGGCCGGGCAGTGCAGGCGCTCCAGGGCATAGCCGGCCGTGGCAACGGGCAGGCTGGCCACCAGCGCCAGCAGGATGCCGCCAATGGCATTGGACTTGACCCAGAGCAGCAGGGCCAGCTGCAGCCCCTCGCGGCTGAGCGCCAGCGGCCCCCAGTGCCAGAGCGTGGTGCCCGGCAGGCTGAACGGGGTCAGCAGACAGAGAAAGAGCAAAAAGACGTTGATGGCCGCCAGACGCCGGCACAAGACCCCCACCGGCGGGCGCAAGGCTCCCAGCAGCAGCACGGCCAGGCCCAGACCCGCGAGGGCGGCGGGCAGGCTCCGGCTCAGGGCCAGGCAGAGGGAAAGGGCCATGGCCACCACCAGCCTGGCACGCGGGTCCAGACGATGGACAAGGCTGTTGCCATCGGCAAGGGGCTGGCCCAGCACGGTTCAGCTCCGGCGGGATGCGGGCAGGGGCAGCACCTCCGGCCGCACACGCAGCAGAAAGCGCACGGTCAGCAGGGTAATGACGCCTTCGGCCAGCATGATGGGCAGATGGGCCAGCAGCAGCAGCCTGGCTGCGGGCACAAAGGCTTCGCCGGACAGGGCCAGGGCGCCGGAGGTCAGCAGGGCGGCAATGAGCACGCCGGCCGCCCCCCCGGCAAAGCCTCCTGCTGCCGGTCCCCAGGACGGGATGCGGCAGCAGGCCCGGAACAGGTAGTGGGCCAGTATGCCGCCCGTGGCCATGGTGGCCACGTTGACGCCCAGCACGGTCAGTCCGCCGAACTGAAAGAGCAGAGCCTGCAACAGCAGGGCCGTCAGCAGGGCGGGAAAAACCGCCCAGCCCAGCAGGACGCCCAGCAGGCCGTTGAGCAGCAGGTGCGCACTGCCCAGTCCCACGGGCACATGCACCAGCGATCCCACAAAGAAAACGGCACTGAGAATGGCTACCTGCATGAGCCGGTCATAGTCCAGGCGGCGCAGACCAATATAGGTGCCTGCTGCCGCCACCACGGCCCCCGCTCCCAGTACGGCGGGCGAAAGGACCCCTTCGGAAATGTGCATGCGTTCTCCCCGGCGGGCTGTTGCGTACGCTCCGCCTGTGCCGGCAGAACGTAGCACGATATATAAAAAAGTGGCAAGCGTCTTTTGACAGGGGCGGGGAAGCCCGCGGACAGAGCCTGCGGCCTGAAGGAGGCCGGATGCCGCGGGCAGGCGGGGCGGCGGCAGGGGAGAGGGCCTCCCCCGCCGGAAAACTATGGCCGTTAGTGCAGCACCAGACCGGGATAGTCCGTGCTCTTGAGGCCGTTGCGGAGCAGGGAAAGGCCGGCTTCGGTATCGCCGGCAAGGGAGTAGACGATGAACAGGCCCTTGTCCTCGGCGATCCAGAGGCGGCCGCTTACCGCATCCTTCTGGAAGGAGGTGGTATAGAAGTGGTCCTGCCGTTCCAGCGGCAGTTTGGCCTGGAACATCTGCGCAAACATGGAGGCAATGATTTCCATGTCCGCATCATGGGTGGGGCCGATGATGATGGTGATATCGGCCTTGCCGTCGTTGCGGGCCACCTTCAGGCTGACGCTCTGCCCCTCCCAGCGGGGGGCGATGTCCACCTTCCAGTCCTGCGGCAGGTCAAGCGTATAGTAACGGGCATCCAGCTGCTGGCCCTGGACAGGCAGACAGGACAGCAGCACAAAGAGGCAGGCAAGCAACACAGTTCTCATGATGGTATCTCCTCAGCACATGATGGGGCACACCATAAACAGGCTTGTGCTGGCTGGCAAGTCCGTTGTGATGTCTTGCGCCGGCGGGGGCAAGCGGCTACAAGAGGGCACCCCGTGTGCGGGGCCTGCGTGGACCGGGAAGTGTCCACAGGAGGGCAATAAGGTTATGAAAGCGGAAATCATTGCCGTGGGCACCGAGCTGCTGCTCGGCCATACCATCAATTCCGATGCGGCCCATGTGGGGCGGGCGCTGTCGGCACTGGGCATCGATGTCTACCATTCCTGTGTGGTGGGGGACAATCCCCACCGTCTGGAAGAGGTGCTGCGCGAGGGCCTGGAACGGAGCGACCTGCTCATCACCACGGGCGGACTTGGCCCCACCGAGGACGATCTGACCAAGGAAACGGTGGCTGCCGTGCTGGAAATGCCGCTGGAAGAGCATGCGGACAGTCTGGTGCGCCTGAAGGAATACTTCGGCACGCGCCCCATGGGGCCGAACCAGTACAAGCAGGTGCTGCTGCCGCGCGGTTCACGGGCGCTGCCCAATCGCATCGGCACGGCGCCGGGCTGCTATGCCCGCCGGGCTGACGGCAGGGCCGTAGCCATGCTGCCCGGCCCCCCGCGAGAGCTGCTGCCCATGCTGCACGAACAGCTGGTGCCGCTGCTGGCGGAGCAGACCCAGGCCTGCATCTGCTCGCACATGATCCGCACCTTTGCCCAGGGCGAGGGCGACGCCGCCCTGCGCCTGGCCGAGCTGACAGGCCGGGCCAATCCCTCCACGGCCACCTATGCCACGGATGGCGAAATGTTTGTGCGGGTGACGGCCAAGGCACAGGATGCCGCTGCGGCCGAGGCGCTGGCCGCTCCCGTGGTGGCCCGTGTGCAGGAGCTGCTGGGCGATGTGGTCTATGGCGTGGATGTGGACAATCTGGAAAGCGTGGTGGTGCCCCTGCTCATGCAGCGGGGGCAGAGCGTGGCCACGGCGGAATCCTGCACCGGGGGCCTGCTGGCCAAGAGGCTTACGGATGTGCCCGGGGCCTCGGCGGTCTTTCAGACCGGGCTGGTCACCTATGCCAACAGCACCAAGACACGCCTGCTGGGCGTGCCCGAAGCCATGCTGGCGCGGGTGGGCGCCGTGAGCGAGGAGGTAGCCCGCCACATGGCATCTGCCGTGCGCCAGCGCAGCGGCAGCCACTGGGGCCTGGGGATCACGGGGGTGGCCGGGCCTGATGGCGGGACGGCAGAAAAACCCGTGGGGCTGGTCTATATTGCCCTGGCCGATGACCGGCGGACCTGGCTGCGGGTCATGCGGCCGCAGGGGCGCTACATGGGCCGTGCCTGGACCCGTCACCGGGCAGCAAGTCATGCGCTGGATATGCTGCGCCGGGCGCTGCTGGGTCTGCCTGTGGAAATGACGGCCACGGCGCGGGGCCGGTTCTGAGCCGTTCGGCAGGACGCTGCCGCAGAAAAGGAGAAGGGGCCGCCGCAGAGCGGCCTTTTTTCGTTCAGGCGACGGCGTTTCTGCCGGCTGCCACGCCGCTGGCCCAGGCCCAGTGCAGATTGTAGCCGCCCAGCAGACCGGTGACATCCAGCACTTCACCGGCCAGAAACAGGCCCGGCACCAGGCGGCTTTGCAGGGTGCGCGGGTCCACCTCTCCGGTATGGATGCCGCCCCGGCAGACTTCGGCCTTTTTGTAGCCGGCCCGGCCTGATGGCGTCAGGCGGCGGGCATGAATGGCCGTGCAGATTTCCTCCCGGGCCGCACGGGAAAGTTCGGCCACCCGGCGCTGAGCCAGCGCCGGCGGCAGCAGCGTGTCTGCCAGACGCTGCGGCATGTGCCGGCGCAGCAGACTGCGCGGGGTCTGCTTGCCGGCTGTCGGCGCATCCAGCAGGCTGCGGAAGGCCGTGTCCGGCAGAAAATCCACTTCCAGCGGCTGCCCGTCTTCCCAGAACAGGGATGCCTTGAGTGTGGCCGGTCCGCTGATGCCCTCGTGGGTAAAAAGCAGGTCATCCTGCCAGAGGGGGTCACGGGCCAGCTCCGGGGCCAGCTGCGCCTCGGGCAGACGCATGCGCACGGGCAGACTGATGCCGGCAAGGCTGTCGTCCTGGGCAGGGACCTGCGTACAGGACGGCGCAGGAGCAGGGCGGGCCGGTCTTCTGGTGCCGGCGGGGCGGGCGGCGGCAGGGAAAGCGCGTTGCGCTTCATGGGGCTGCTGCCGGACCGGGAGGGCATCTGCCGGGAGCAGCAGGGGAGTCAGGGCCGGGCGGGGCGGCACCAGCGTATGCCCCAGCGCCTGGGCCAGGCGAAAGCCCGCGCCGGTGGCGCCGATCTGGGGCCAGGCCGGCGACCCCATCGCCAGAATGACGGTACGCGCATGGTAGGTCCCTGTATCGGTTCGCACGCAAAAGCCCGGCTGGAGAGCCTCCAGGGCCTGCACCGTGCAGCCCGTGACAAGGCGAACGCCGCGTTCCCGGCAGTCCGCCCACAGGCAGTGCAGCAGGCTGCGGGCCGGGACAGTGAGAAAGAGCTGGCCGTGGCGGCGTTCTTCCACGGGCAGGCCCCAGCGATGCACCAGGCGTTCCATGACAGCCGGCGAAAAGGCCCGCAGCACCGGTGCGCAGAAGTCCGGCGTGGTGCAGCGGTAATGCCGGGGGGCCAGATGCCGGTTGGTGAAATTGGCACGGCCGCCTCCGCTGATGCAGAGCTTGCGCCCCGGTTCCTGCTGGCGTTCCAGCACCAGCACGCGGCGGCCGCGTCCGGCAGCCTCGCGGGCGGCCATGAGACCGGCCGCACCGCCGCCCAGCACCAGCACGTCAGCCGGCGGAAGCACGGCGGACGGCGGGTCGCTGCGGTTTGACAGCGTTTCAGGCCCGGAGCTACAAAAAGAGATTGCGCACATGCGCCGAACATACACGAGGGGGCGGACCATGCCAATACTGCACAGTACCTATGTGGCGCCCTGCTGGGCGCGCAATGCCCATGTCAATACCATCTGGGCAGCCAAGATGCGCCGGCTGCACTATCCTGATACGGTGCAGGCCGCGGCCATCCGGCGCATCCGCCTGGAAACGCCGGACGGGGATTTCCTGGATGTGGATGAGCACCGTCCCACGGGGCTGCCCCGCGCGGTGGTTGTGGTGTCCCACGGGCTGGAAGGGCACAGCCGTCGCCGTTATGTGCTGGGGCTGGCTGCGGAACTGCTGCGGCGCGGCAATCTGGTCATGGCCTGGAACATGCGTTCCTGTTCGGGCGAGATGAATCGCACGGACAGGCTCTATCACATGGGGCAGACGGACGATCTGGCCTGTGTGGTGGCGCATGCCGTGCAAACGGGTCTGCCCGTGCTGCTGGCCGGTTTCAGCATGGGCGGCAATCAGATCTGCCGCTATCTGGCCGGTCCGGCGGTGCCGGAGGCCGTGCGCGCGGCAGCCGTGGTTTCCGTGCCCTGCGATCTTCCGGCAGCGGCGCGCGTCATGGACGGACCGTCCTGCCGCGTGTACATGCGCTATTTTCTGCGCACGCTCTGTGCCAAGGTCCGGCAGAAGGCGGCCCGTTTCCCGCAGTTTCCCTCTGTGGAAGGCATCGAGCACTTCCGCACCTTCAGCGAATTCGATGCCCGCTTTACGGCGCCGCTGTACGGCTATGCCGATGCCCTGACCTACTGGCGCGAAAACAGCGCCCTGCCCGTGCTGCCGCACCTGTGCGTGCCCACCTATCTGCTCATGGCCGCAGATGATCCCTTTTGTGCGCCCACCTGCTATCCCTGGCAGATCGCCCGGCATTCTGCCCGCCTGTTTCTGGAAGTGGCGCCCCATGGCGGGCATGTGGGCTTTGTCACTGCCGGCAGTCCCTATTACAGCGAGGCCAGGGTGGCGGACTTTCTGGACAGATACCGCTAGACAGGGCGCGACCGTCTGCGGCCGGGCTGCCGGCGGCCTCACGGGTGCCGCTGCCGGAACGATGCGGACGGCAGCGCCTGGCGCGGGTGTCCTGCCCCGTGCCCGGCAAAAGCCTGCCGCGCTGCGTACACAAGGCATGCGTTCTGTCCCTGCCGGCCCTGCCGGGGCACGCCGTGTTACGGGCGCACGGGAGAAGATGCGGCAAACGGTCTCTTTCCGCCTGTTTTGCGACCCCTGCCGGGTTCAGGCACGGCTCAGGGCATCGATGCGCTGCAGCAGGGTGTCCGTCATGCGCTGCATGAGGGCGGCATCACCGCGGGATTCCACGTTGAGGCGCAGCAGTGGCTCGGTATTGGAGGCGCGCAGGTTGAAACGCCAGTCCGCAAAGGTCAGGGAAAGGCCGTCCACATGTTCCTCGCTCAGGGCCTGGGGGGCGAATTCAGCACGGATGGCCGCCATGACGGCGGCCGCATCCCGGACGGAGCGGTTGATTTCGCCGCTGCACGGATAGGCGGCCATGCGTTCGCGCACCATGTCGCGGAGGCTTCTGCCCGTGCGGGAAATGAGGCGGGCCACCAGCAGCCAGGGCAGCATGCCCGAGTCGCAGTAGGCAAAGTCGCGGAAAAAGTGGTGGGCGCTCATTTCCGCGCCATAGGCGGCGTCGCAGGCGCGCATGGTTTCCTTCATGAAGGCGTGGCCGGCCTTGGAGATAACGGGCTGCCCGCCGGCAGCGCGGACCATTTCCTGCGTATTCCAGTACAGGCGGGGATCGTGCACGATCCGGGCGCCGGGGGTCCTTTCCAGGGTGGCCTGCGCCAGCAGGCCCACCAGATAGTATCCCTCGATGAAGGTCCCCTGGTCATCATAGAAGAAGCAGCGGTCAAAGTCGCCGTCCCAGGCAAGGCCCAGGTCTGCCCCGTTCTGGAGCACGCCGCGGGCTGCGGCCTCGCGCCGTTCGGGCAGCAGGGGATTGGGAACACCGTGGGGAAAGTGCCCGTCCGGTTCCGCATTGCTGATGGTCAGGCGGTAGGGCAGGTGCGGGGCCAGCTCGCGCAGCACCAGCCCGGCGCAGCCATTGCCCACCTCGCAGTGAATGGCCAGGGGGCGCAGGCCGTCCGTGCCCCCGGAAAGACGCAGCAGATGGGCCACATAGTCCGCACGGAAGCAGGCCGTGTGCAGGGGCGGCAGGTCCGCTTCGCGGGGCAGGGCACGGGGGGACGGGGCGTCCAGCTCTTCCCCCGTGCGCCGGCGGATCTGGTCCAGGCCCGAATCGCCGCTGATGGGAATGGCGCCGCCGCGGACCATCTTGAGGCCGTTTTCCTGGGCCGGATTGTGGGAACCGGTGATCATGATGCCGCCATCAAAGGGCTGGGCAAAGGCCGCGTAGTAGATTTCCTCCGTGCCGCACATGCCGATGTCGGTCACTTCGGCGCCGGCCTCGCGCAGGCCCAGGCAAAGCGCATCGCGCAGCAGCGGCCCGGAAAGGCGGGCATCCCGGCCCACAACCACATGATGTGCGCCTGTTTCCGCCACAAAGGCGTGCCCGGCCGCACGGACCAGTTCCGGAGAAAGCACGTCGGGAACAGCGCCGCGCACGTCATAGGCCTTGAAGCAGGAAAGGTCTGCCATGATGCCTCCTTATGGATACCTGGATGAGGATGGCCTGCCGGCCGGCGGCACGGCACATGGCCGGCGCGGCGTCAGGCTGCCGCTGGTTTTCTAGCCCAGGCAGGGGAAAAGGCCAAGATGTTTCTGCTGTCCGGGCGGCGGTCCGGCCCGCTTCTTGACAGGGCAGGGGGCCTGTGGGAGAAGCGCCAACGTGCCGGGGCGTTCGCCGTGCGAAGATGTCTGCCCCGGACAAGGAGAAGTCATGTCCTATTTTGCTCCCCGCCAGGCCCAGACCACGCTGCCCTGTCCGCACTGCGGCAAACCCATGCTGATTGTGCGCACCTGCCATGAGGCGCATATGTACTGCGAGCACTGCCGGCAATCATATGATCTGGCCCGCTTCATCACGCAGGCGGACGACGCCATGGAAACCTTTCTGGCCGGCTTGTACATGGACCGCATCTGACGAACGAAAAAGGGCAGGTATTCTGCCGAGATAGGAGGGATTTTCCGGGGCATGCCCCGTGCCCGGCAAAATTTTTTCTGGAGAAGTGAAAAAAAAACTTGCCAAAGCCGGGCGAAGTGCGTAAATACCCTCTTGCTGCGAGTGTGAAGGCTCTGTGCCCGGCATCGCAGCCCACGACACCCTGATGAAAGTGCGTCAGGTAGTGTGGAGGGGTTCCCGAGTGGCCAAAGGGAACAGACTGTAAATCTGTCGTCGTAAGACTTCGGTGGTTCAAATCCACCCCCCTCCACCACAGAAAATGTGGTTTGTTTTGGAAAACTGCCTTGACTGTAGGAGACAGCACGCTGTCGGGAACTACGGTGCAGCGGTTGGGAAGACTGGTTCGACGGATGCGTCGCAATCCACTGCCCAAAGAGCATCGCTGGTATGCGGGAATAGCTCAACGGCTAGAGCATCAGCCTTCCAAGCTGAGGGTTGCGGGTTCGAATCCCGTTTCCCGCTCCATTTTTCTGCGCTTCCCGCCAGCCCTTATCCCGTCAAGCACGTTCCCTGGCAACCAGGGATTCTGCGGGCGAATTCCTTTTGGTCTTCGCTCTGGTATCAAATACTTAAACGCAAAAAAATTTCTCCAGGGAGACGTACAATGGGCAAGGAAAAATACACCCGCACGAAGCCCCATGTGAACATCGGCACCATCGGTCACATCGACCACGGCAAGACCACGCTGACCGCCGCCATCACCAAGATTGCCGGTCTGAAGGGCGAAGGCAAGTTTATCTCCTACGACGAAATCGACAAGGCTCCTGAAGAAAAGGAACGTGGCATCACCATCGCCACCGCCCACGTCGAATACGAAACCGACAAGCGCCACTACGCTCACGTGGACTGCCCCGGCCACGCCGACTACATCAAGAACATGATCACCGGTGCTGCCCAGATGGACGGTGGTATCCTGGTGGTGGCCGCTACCGACGGTCCCATGCCTCAGACCCGTGAACATATCCTGCTTGCTCGTCAGGTGGGTGTGCCGCAGCTGGTGGTCTTCCTGAACAAGTGCGACCTGGTGGACGACGAAGAACTGCTGGAACTGGTGGAACTGGAAGTGCGCGAACTGCTGTCTTCCTACGACTTCCCCGGCGACGACGTTCCGGTGATCCGCGGTTCCGCCCTGAAGGCTCTGGAATGCGACGATCCCAACGCTCCCGAAGCCAAGTGCATCATCGATCTGCTGAATGCCTGCGATACCTTCATTCCTGAACCGCAGCGCGACATCGACAAGCCCTTCCTGATGCCCATCGAAGACGTGTTCTCCATCTCCGGCCGTGGTACCGTGGTGACCGGCCGTGTGGAACGCGGTGTCATCAAGGTTGGCGACGTGGTGGAAATCGTGGGTATCAAGCCCACCGCTCAGACCACCTGCACGGGCGTGGAAATGTTCCGCAAGCTGCTTGACCAGGGCCAGGCCGGCGACAACATCGGCGTGCTGCTGCGCGGCACCAAGCGTGACGAAGTGGAACGCGGTCAGGTTCTCGCCGCTCCCAAGTCCATCACGCCCCACAAGAAGTTCAAGGCTGAAGTGTACGTTCTGTCCAAGGAAGAAGGTGGCCGTCATACCCCGTTCTTCTCTGGCTATCGTCCCCAGTTCTACTTCCGTACCACTGACATCACCGGCGTGATCAACCTGCCCGAAGGCGTGGAAATGGTTATGCCCGGCGATAACAGCCAGTTCATCGTCGAACTGATCGCCCCCATCGCCATGGAAGCCGGTCTGCGCTTCGCCATCCGTGAAGGTGGCCGCACCGTGGGTTCCGGCGTGGTGACCGAAATCATCGAGTAATATCATGAGAGTCAACATCATTCTGGCCTGCACCGAGTGCAAGCGTCG
Source organism: uncultured Desulfovibrio sp. (assembly GCF_944324505.1). NCBI lineage: Bacteria > Pseudomonadati > Thermodesulfobacteriota > Desulfovibrionia > Desulfovibrionales > Desulfovibrionaceae > Desulfovibrio > uncultured Desulfovibrio sp. The sequence continues at coordinate 104,619 of NZ_CALUWO010000001.1, read as the reverse complement.
CAACTACAGCACCGTGAAGAACAAGCGTAATACCACGGGCCGCCTGGAGATGAAGAAGTATTGTCCTTGGGACAAGAAGCACACGCTGCACCGGGAAACCAGGTAACAATTCTTCCGCCGGGGGGAGACCCCTCCCCCCGGACGGTACGCAGGGCAGTAGCTCTAACGGCTAGAGCGGCGGTCTCCAAAACCGCAAGTTGGGGGTTCGAATCCCTCCTGCCCTGCCATTTTCATATCTTTGGGTAAGCATCATGGCGAAGAAAGCGGTTCAAACCGGCGAGACCAAGGCTGAAAACACTCCCAACCCCATTGCCCGCTTTGCACGATATGTGGAAGATTCCCGTGCAGAGCTGCGCAAGGTCACCTGGCCGACCATGAAAGATACCCGCAAGTCCACCCTTGCGGTGCTCTTTTTCGTAGCGGTCATGGCTGTTGTTCTGGGCCTTGTCGATCTGGGGCTTTCCTCCCTCATCAAGTTCATCCTCTCCTAGGGTTCCCATGAAAGACGCTGTTGTCATTGATGAAAATTCCGAGCTGAGCAAAAAGTCTCGCTGGTACATTGTGCACACCTATTCGGGTTTTGAGCAGCGTGTGCAGAAGACCATCAACGAGATGATTCGCACCGGCCAGGATGAGGGACTCATTCAGGAAGTGGTGGTTCCGACCGAAAAGGTCATGGAGCTGGGCAAGGGCGGAGAAAAGCGCACGACCACGCGCAAGTTCTATCCGGGCTATGTGATGGTCAAGATGATCATGACCGACCTTTCCTGGCATCTGGTGCAGTCCATTTCAAAGGTAACCGGATTTGTGGGTGGCAAAAACCGCCCCACTCCCATGCGCGACAGTGAAGCCGAGCGCATTTTGTCGCTGATGGAAAGCCGTCAGGAAACGCCGCGGCCCAAGTTCAACTTTGACCGTGGCGACGAGGTGCGCGTTATCGACGGGCCCTTCGGCGGTTTCAACGGCGTTGTGGAAGATGTGAACTACGACAAAGGCAAGCTGCGCGTCTCTGTCTCCATTTTCGGTCGGCAGACCCCGGTGGAGCTGGACTTCGTGCAGGTTTCCAAGGGCTAGTCTAGACTGGGGACCACGTTCGGGACCCGGTGATAAAAGGATTACAGAACATGGCCAAGAAAGAAGTTGCCAAAATCAAGCTGCAGATTCCTGCCGGCGCAGCCAACCCTTCTCCGCCGGTCGGTCCTGCTCTTGGTCAGCATGGTCTGAACATCATGGGCTTCTGCAAGGAATTCAATGCCCGTACGCAGGACCAGAAGGGCATGATCATCCCCGTGGTGATCACTGTCTATGCTGACCGCTCCTTCACCTTCATCACCAAGACCCCGCCGGCCGCCGTGCTGATCATGAAGGCCGCCAAGATCGAGAAAGGCTCCGGCGAACCCAACCGCAACAAGGTGGGCAGTCTGACCATGGCCCAGGTTGAGGAAATCGCCAAGGTGAAGCTCCCCGACCTGAACGCCGTGACTCTCGAAGCTGCCGTCAAGTCCATCATGGGCACCGCGCGCAGCATGGGCATTGAGGTGAAGTAAGGATAACACGGTTATCCCAGGCGGCAGGTTTGCCTGCCCTCGTTGAAATCAATTGTACTGCCGCCGGCACGCAAGCTGCTGTCCGGCAGGAGATAAAACGACAAGGAATCCAGCATGCCCAAGCATGGTAAAAATTTCCGCAAGGCGCTTGAAGGAGTGAACCTCCAGGAGCGCTTCTCCATCGAAGATGCCGTGAGCAAGTCTCTGGGCGCTTCGTATGCCAAGTTCGACGAAACCGTGGATGTGGCCATCCGCCTTGGCGTCGATCCCAAGTATTCCGACCAAATGGTGCGCGGCGCCGTGACCCTGCCTCATGGCCTGGGCAAGACGGTGCGCGTGGCCGTGTTCTGTAAGGGTGAAAAGCAGGCCGAAGCGAAGGAAGCCGGTGCGGACTTCGTGGGTGCCGAAGACCTGGTGGCCAAGGTCAAGGAAGGCTGGCTCGATTTCGATGCCGCCGTGGCCACTCCGGATGTCATGGCGCTGGTGGGCCAGATCGGCCGTCAGCTTGGTCCCCGCGGCCTCATGCCCAATGCCAAGACCGGCTCCGTGACCTTTGACATTGCCAAGGCCGTGAATGAACTCAAGGCCGGCCGTGTTGACTTCAAGGTTGACAAGGCCGGGGTGCTGCATGCACCTCTCGGCAAGGTCTCCTTTGGTCCTGAAAAGATTCTGGGCAACCTCAAGGCGCTGCTTGAGACCGTCAATCGTCTGAAGCCTTCCGGTGCCAAGGGCACCTACATGCTGTCCATGGCGGTGTCCACCACCATGGGCCCCGGCTTCAAGGTTGACATGGCCCAGGTAAAGAAATTCCTCGAAGGCTAAGTCCTTTGAAGATGTTTGCCGGAATGTCCCCGTGGCATTCCGGCGGACTTTGGCTAAGGCAAGGAATTACGAGTCGAAGACGACAGGGGGACCCTGGGTCCGTAACCTTCCTGTCCAGACTATCTTTGGCTCGGCATTCCACACGGCAACCCCGAACGTGAGGAGTATCACGTGGATAGGTCTCAGAAAGCAGCCGTTATCGAAGCCATCAAGGCTCGTGCCGATCAGGCTTCCTTTGCGGTGCTGACCGACTTCAAGGGTATGACGGTGGAAGAGCTGACGAGCCTCAGGGACAGCCTGCGCAAGGCTGGCGGCGAATACTACGTCGTCAAAAATACCCTGGCTCGTATTGCGTTCACCGGTGGCCCGCATGATGTTGTCAAGGACAAGTTCCATGACAACTGCGGTATTGCCCTTGGTTTCGATGACCCGGTGGCGGTGGCCAAGGCTGTGAGTGATTTTGCCAAGAAGAGCAAGCTGTTCAGCATGCGCGTGGCAAGCCTGGAAGGCAAGGAAATGACGCCTGACCAGGTGGACGCGCTGGCGACGCTGCCTTCCAAGGAACAGCTGCTTGGTCAGCTGCTCGGCACCATGAACGCCGTACCCACCAATTTTGTTTCTCTGTTTGCCAATGTCATCCGTGGCATGCTCTATGCGCTTAAGGCCATTGAAGAGCAGAAGGCCAAGGCTGCCTAACGGTATAGCAGTTCCTCTCAAAACGACTATCTGCCAAAGATCAGGAGAATACCATGTCTGAAGTGACCAAAGAACAGGTTGTTGAGTTTATCTCCAACATGACCGTGCTGGAACTGTCCGAGTTCATCAAGGAACTGGAAGAAAAGTTCGGCGTGTCTGCCGCTGCTCCCGCTGCCGCCATGGTGATGGCTGCTCCTGCCGCCGGTGCCGGCGCTGAAGCCGCTGAAGAAAAGACCGAATTCGACGTGGTGCTGAAGGAAGCCGGCGCCAACAAGATCGGCGTCATCAAGGTGGTGCGCGCCCTGACCAGCCTGGGCCTCAAGGAAGCCAAGGAAAAGGTTGACGGCTGCCCCTCCACCCTCAAGGAAGGCGTGTCCAAGGAAGAAGCCGAAGAAGCCAAGAAGCAGCTCACCGAAGCCGGCGCCGTGGTCGAAATCAAGTAAGTTTTCCCACACAATGGCTGTTGAGGCGGGGCGTCAGCCCCGCCTTTTTTTATGCCCGTGTACGGCCGGGGCTGAACTGGTGCGCGGCAGGGCGCCATGTGGGGCATCCGGTACGGGGAAGACCGCTGCTGCCGCACGACAGTCTGAAAAAAAGGCCGCCCTGGTGGGCGGCCTTTGTCACGTTACAGAATCTGCCGTAGGCTTAGGCGAGCTTTTTCACGGCGTCCAGCACGGCGGCGTAGTCGGGTTCGTTGGTCACTTCGGGCACCAGCTGGCTGTAGGCCAGCGTGCCGTCAGGCGCAATGACAAAAACCGAGCGGGCCAGCAGGCGCAGTTCCTGAATGAGGATGCCGTAGTTGCGGCCGAGGCTCACGTCCTTGTGGTCCGACGCGCTTTCCACGGCCGAAACCCCCGCAGCACCGCACCAGCGGGCCTGGGCAAAGGGCAGGTCGCAGCTCACGGCCAGAATATGCACTTTGTCGGAAAGGGCGGCAGCCTCGGTATTGAAGCGGCGCACTTCCATATCACACACAGGGGTGTCCAGCGAGGGCACGCACACCAGCACCAGCACCTTGCCGGCATAGTCCTTGAGGCTGCGCGGCGTCAGATCATTGGCAAGAACGGTGAAATCGGGGGCAGCTTTGCCCACTTCGGGCAGAGAACCTTCGAGGTGCAGCAGATTTCCCTGAAAGGTAACGGTTTTCATGGCAGAACTCCTCGTCTTGGTTTTTTTGCAGCCTACAGATGGTCAGCTCAGCTGTCAAGAATACTTCCTGATAGAATGCGATTCCAGCGGTCAGGGGGCAGCTTGCCGCCGGCGCGGTCGTCAGCGGGCAGGGATGTCATCCCAGATCAGGGCGCACCATTCCCCGTCCACCATACGGCGGGCCGCCGGCAGACCGCAATTCCGGTAGGCTCGTTCCACGCCCTCGGCCTGAATTTCCAGCAGGCCGGACAGCACAAGGCAGCCTCCCGGGGCGCAGGCCCGCACAATGTCCGGCGCCATTTCGGTGAGCGGACGGGCAAGAATATTGGCCAGCACCAGGTCATACTGCTGCTGCACGCATTCCATGCTGCCCTGGGCCAGCACAAAGGCCTCCGGGGCAATGCCGTTCCCCTGACGGTTTTCCTGGGCGTTGTCCACAGCCAGCGGGTCAATGTCCAGCCCCTGACCGTGCAGGCCGGAGAGGCAGCAGCCCACTCCCAGCACGCCGCTTCCCGTGCCAAGGTCCAGAAAGCTCTTGCCGCCTGTCAGTTTTCCGGCATCCAGCAGATCGCTGATCACGTGCAGGCACAGGGCCGTGGTGGCGTGGTGCCCCGTGCCGAAGGCACTCTTGGGTTCAATGAGAATGGGGGTTCGTCCGGGAAAATCATGCTCGGCCTGGTCGGCCAGCCACGGGGGCAGGACCACGAAACGGCTGCCGCAGCAGACCGGCGTAAAAAATTCCCGCCAGGCTGCCAGCCAGTCCTGTTCTTCCACAGGGGCCAGCACACAGACGGCGTCGGGCAGCTGGTGCCCTATGGTTGCCTGGAGCTGGCGCAGCAGGTCTTCCCGCTCGCAGTGAATGCGAAAACGGGTTTCGCCGGTGGGCAGGCTTTCCTCTTCCCAGCCAGAGGACACTTCCAGGGCGAGCAGCCCGGACAGGCGCTCATAGGCGTCTTCCGGAGCGGTCACCTCAAGTCGGTAGATGGTTTTCATGTCTTGTTCGTAGACGGCGGCCTGCCCCCTGTCAAGGGCGGTTCTTGCCTTGCGGCACAAATGCGGGTAAGAGGCTCGCATACCTTATGTACTGGAGCAACCATGAGTCAGACTTCGGACCGGGCCGGGCAGCTGCCGGCGCTGGACGACCTGCTTGCCGAAATCGGCAAGACCTTTGAGGTGGCCTTTGAGCCGCTGGTCGTTGACGATCTTTCCTTTGATGTTCTTTCCATCCGCAATATGCAGGCCTATCTGGACGGCATGCTGGCCCGCAAGGCCATTCGTGATCCGCTCAAGGACCTGCCGCTCTGGGCCAAGGTCTGGCCCGCATCCTTTGTGCTGGGGCGGTATCTGCGCCGCTTTGACCCGCAGGGCAAGAGTCTGCTGGAACTGGGCGCCGGTTGCGGCACCCTGAGCCTGGTGGCTGCGCATTACGGATTTTCGCGCATTGTCTGTAGCGATATCGTGCCCCAGGCCCTGCGCTTTGCCCAGGCCAATGTGCTGCGCAATGCGCTGGAAAAGATCATTACCGTCACCTCGGTGGATGTGACCAGGCCGGGCAGGGACCCGCGCTTTGCCGAGGGCTTCGACATGATTGCCGCGTCGGAAATCCTGTATCTGGACGAGCTGCACCGGCCGCTGCTCAAGTTCATTGAGCGCCACCTGGCGCCCGGCGGCAAGGCCGTCTTTGCCACGGACCTGGCCCGCGCCAAGCCCCATTTCGGCAAGCTGGCCGCCAAGACGTTTCATGTGGACGAACGGCGCATCGGCCTGACCAGTCGCGATCAGGAGGGCAAGGAACAGCGCCGCGCCTATTCCATTCTGGTGGTGGAACGCGCATGATCCCGTCCATCACACTGCATTCCTGTCCCAAGGCCTATACCCGTGATCTGGACAAGAGCGTCAGCCCGGAACAGACCGTGGCCCGCGTGCGGACAACGCTGGCTGCCTCCGGCCTGGATGTGCTCGCCGAAACGCGCCGCGTGGACACGGGGCGCCTGGGGATTCCCGTATATCTGAGCGTGTGCGGCAAGGATGCCCGCCGCATCATGCCCACGCGCAAGCAGATGGGCAAGGGATCGTCCGCCGAACAGGCGCAGGCATCGGCGCTCATGGAACTCATGGAACGCTTTGCCTTCTTCAGCTTCTGGGAGGCCAGGCCCCACATGATCATGGTGACCTGGCAGGAAGCCGAAGCCCGCTTCGGGCAGGACCTCATGCCGGTGGAAGAAATTCTGCGTTCGGTGGATGACCACCTGGACCCGCAGGCCGCCCGCCGCGTGCTGTCCACCGTGCGCTGGTCCTTCTATCCTGCCACGCGCCTTCTGGATGGGCGCACCGTCTGGACGCCTCTGGACTGGTTCAAGCTGCTGGGCGAGTTCAATGGCACCTCTGCCGGCAACAGTGCGGAGGAATCCCTCCTTCAGGGGCTGAGCGAGCTGGTGGAGCGGCACGTCTGCTGCCTGGTGGACAGAGAACGCCGGCAGACGCCCACCATCCGCACGGACAATCTGGCCAATCCTACCCTGGCCGATCTGGTGCAGCGTTTTGCCGCTCAGGGGATCCGGCTGATTCTCAAGGATTTTTCGCTGGGCATGCCGCTGCCCACCGTGGCCGCCCTGGCCTGGGACCCCGCCACCCTCCCCGCGCATTCGGAAATTGTCTTTACGGCCGGCACGGCTTCCAGCGCGGCCAAGGCAGCCATCCGCGCCGTTACCGAGGTGGCGCAGCTGGCCGGCGATTTCTGCACCAATGCCTGCTACGAGGCATCGGGCCTGAGCAAGTTTGAACGACTGGAGGATATCCGCTGGCTGCTGGACGGTCCCGAAGTGACGCTGGACAGTCTGCCGTCGGTGGAAGCGCCCGACATTCGCGACGAGCTGCTGGCCGCCCTGCGCGGTCTGGAGCCGCTCACGGCCTATGCCGTGGACGTGAGCCATCCCCGGCTGCGCATTCCCGCCCATTACATGATGGTGCCGGGCCTGGCCTTTCGCGAACGTGACCGCAATCAGAGCCTGGGCCTGTTTGTGGGGCGCAAGCTGGCCGAGGAAGCCGATGCCGAGGAGGCCCGTGCCGGGCTGGCCCTGCTGGAAGAATGTTATCCCCAGGCCCATTTTCTGCCGTTCTTCCAGGGCATGCTGGCTCTGCGGGGGGATTGTTACCAGGAGGCGCGCCAGCTCTTCCTGCAGGCAGCCACCTGCCAGCCGGAAGCCGAGGCCACGGCACTGGCCCATTTCTATGCCGGCTATGCGGCAACGCTCATGCAGGACTGGGAAGGCGCACTGCCCGGCCTGCGTGAAGCCCATGCCCTGTGCCCGGACATGAAGGAATATGGCAACCTGCTGGGGGTGGCCTATTTCAAGACACAGCGCTATGCCCAGGCGGCCGAAGCCTTTCGGGCCGTGCTTAAGGTGGATAAGGGTTCCGCCATGGATATGGCCAATCTGGGCCTGTGCCTTGCGCAGCTTGGGCAGCGGGATGAGGCGCGGCACTATCTGGAAGCCGCGCTGGAGCTGGACCCCTCGCTGGACTTTGCCCGCCAGCGTCTGGCGGCACTGACGGACGCGGACGATTGATGCCCCGGGGCATGGTCAGGCTCCCCCTGTTCGTCATGACGAGAGGGGAGAGGCTGGCCACGGTCTGTTCCCGGCAGGGGACGCCGCCGGGGAGCGGTGGCGACGCTGCTCAGGGCGAGGTGTCCTCGGTCTGTTGTGAGGCAAGTGAAAAGAGGCAACGCTCAGGCTGTCCCGCGGCCTGGTGCGCAGCAACGGAACAAACAGCGGGCAGAGACCGCGGGCTGGCCCGTCGCAGGTGGCGCTTGTGTCTGCCCGCGGGGCGATTCCCTGGAGATGGCTGGAGGAAATTCATGATTGTGCGCGTTCTGGTGCTGCTCGTGCTGGCAGGCATGCTTTGTGGGTGCGGCGCCCGCCCTGTCACCCTCGTGGACGAAAAAGGCTTTGTGGAAATGAGCCGCCGCATGCCCAAGGAAATGCAGGCCCGGCAACTGCTGACCGACGACGGCGCCTATGTGCAGCGTCTGTCCGGCAGCAGCGCAACGTATGGCGAGCTGCTCTATACGACGCTGTCGCCGGATTTTCTCTTTGATGATACGGGCGGGCAGCATGTGTACCTTGGGGAAACCTTCCGCGATACGCGCACGCCGTCCAGTTTTGTGCATACCAGTGCCACGGGATTTACCATTCAGCATCCCACGCAGCGCATTACCCTGCGCATGCTGGCCATTCTGGACTGGGATGATGACGGACAGGACGAGTGGATGCTTTCCTGCAAGGTGGAGCCGCTGCGTGGTTCCCGGGTGCGCACCTATTATGTCCTTGTGACGCCGCCCAGCCGCAGCGGCCAGCGCCTCAAGGGCACGGTGGCGGCCCTGTGTGAATGCTATGGCCTGGTCTGCAATACCTACGTGAACAAGGCGCGCGTGCTGGATCGCAACGGCAATGACAAGAGCGCGCCGGCAACGCCGGTGCAGGACAGCGTGCCCGGGCTGGAGCAGGTGACCGAACCGCCCAGGGGCCCGGCACCTGCTGCGCAGGGAAAGGACGTGACCACGGAATCCGGCCTGGTGGAACGCAGCCTGTAGGCCGGTATGTCCTGCCTGCCCCCGGACGTCATTGCCGGGGGCTTTTTTTGTCTGCGGCGATGGAGCATCAGGCGCCATCGGGCTGCACGCGGGGCAGCGATCGGGACGTTTGCCCGTGCATGGGAAGCGCCTGGCCGGAATGCGCATGCAGGAAGAGCTGCTTGCGGGCATCTGGGCAGAGGGCATGCGGCAGCCGCTCTGGGCAGGCTGTACGCGGTTGTATCGGCCATGCCGGGCAGCGGCAGCCTTCGGAACCGTGCTGCGGCGCTTGCCGAGGGGCTGGTGTGTGCGCCGAAGGGCGGTGGCACCGCGCCTTCAGCTCAGAGAACCAGCCAGGCAATGAGCAGATAGCGCCCCAGCTTGGCCGCAAACACCAGCAGCAGGAAGGTGGGCAGGGGTTCGCGCAGCAGGCCGGCAGCCAGGGTCAGGGGATCGCCGATGACAGGCGCCCAGCTCAGCAGCAGGCTCCAGCGGCCGTAGCGCCGATACCAGCCTTCGGCCCTGTCCAGGGCCTGGGGGGATACGGGAAAGAAGCGATGGTGACGGAGGCGGTGCGCCCACAGCCCCAGCAGCCAGTTGATGCAGGACCCCAGCACATTGCCCAGGGTGGCCACCGCCACAAGCAGGACGGGAGGAGCGGCCTTGCCCGCCAGCAGGGCAGCCAGGGCCAGCTCGGATTGCGCGGGAAAGAGCGTGGCAGCCAGCAGGGAGGAAAGAAAAAGACCGGTCAGGCTCCAGAGCATGCGTGTTTTCCAGACAGGGGGAGGGCAGACCTGCCGAAAAAAGGCCCGGCGGCACGGAAGCCACCGGGCGGCGAGGCAGGAGAGGAATACGGCTATTGGGGCAGGGGAATATCGGTCTGGAAGCCGGTGGACATGCAGCGGGCCACCAGGCGCCCCTCGGCGTCGTGTACTTCCACCTGATAGCTCTGGATATGCGCCCCGTGCCGGACCAGACGGGCCTCGGCCGTGAGCGGGCTGGCCTTGCCCGGGCGCAGAAATTCAATGGCGGCGTTCAGGCTGACAACGCCGTGTTCCTGGTCCGCATTGGCGGCGGCCCCGAAGGCCACGTCGGCCATGGCAAAGATGGCACCACCATGGGCAACGCCCATGCCGTTCACATTGGTATTGGTAATGGGCATGCTGACACGGGAATAGTCGCGCGTGGCTTCCTCAATGGTGATGTTCAGAAGACGGACCAGTTTATCGTGCTTGGCAACGTAGTTAACCTTGTTCATGGGACCTCGGGGTGTTTGGGCTAAAGACGGTTTGGGCACATTGCGGGGAAAGGGCTTTTTGCCTGCATCCGTTTGCGCCGGGAAAAGAAGCAGGCCGCTTGCGCGGCCTGCGGAGAGTTAGGCTATCTGCTGGATGCCGTCCAGCTTCCACATGCCGCCGTTCTGCTGCCTGACGAAATGCCAGATTTCGCGGGCATTGGTGGGCGTGGGCTGATCGGGACTTTCCCGCAGAAGCACATCAAAATAGACCTGTGCGCGTTCATCGCTGCCATCGGTGCTTACCTCCAGCAGCTGGGCATTGACCAGCATGATCTCGGTGTGGCTGGTGCCCGGTTCCTGAGCCATTTGCTCGCGCACGGCATCCAGAACGGCAGGCGTGGCAAACTGGGCAATATCGTCCAGATCGCGCTTGTCCCAGGCAGCCTGCAGACGGGTATAGGCCATTTTGGCGCCGCGCAGGAATTCTTCTGTGTCAAAACCGGCAGGCACATGGGCCTGCGGCTCCTGCGGCGTCTGCGCCGCATCGCTGCGCAGCGCGCCCCAGGCATCCTGACCGGCGTGCATGTCCTGCTGCGGCGGCATGGGGGTGCGCAGCATGCCGCCTTCGGCGCCGGCAGCGGCGGCAGGCGCCGGGGACGACGCGCGGCGGCGGGCAAAGAGCTTGAGGCCCAGGAAGACAAGCAGGCCGATGATCAGAATGTCAAGGAAGCCGCCGCCGGAGAAACCGGCGCCGGAGAGCAGCGAGCCGAGGAGGGTGCCGGCCAGCAGGCCTCCCAAAATACCGCCCATGCCGCCCAGGAAGCCCTTGCGGGCGGGCTGCTGGGCCTGTGCGGCATTCTGCCGCTGAGCGGACTGGGCAGGACGCTGCACCTGCGGCTGGGGCGCCGGGGCACGCATGGCAGGCTTGCTGCCAAAGGAACGACCACCACCAAGGCGCGCGGCTTCGCTGTAGTCGGGCATGGTAATGGCACAGGTGGCAAAAAGGAGGAAAAAGGCGGTGACAAGGGCTTTAAAAGACATGGTCAGCTCCCGGATGGGGGGTTGCGGGGCGCCGGAGCGCCGAAGTTACTCCAAGGTCCCAACAATATAATATCTGCTGTTCTCATGGCAAGGGGCCGGGGCCGGTAAAAGCCGTTGGGGAAGCGGCGGGGCTGCCGTGCGCCCGCAGCCGCGTCGCGCTGCATGCGGGGGCGGAAAACGCGTCGTGCGGGATGGCAGCATCCGAAGGCGGCGGGGTGCGCCACCAGGGAAGGGCGCTGCGGGGCAAACCGTATGGGATAAAAATACTATTGATGAGTAACTGTATGAAATAACTGTCATTCAGATGTTGCTGGCGACGGGGGCGCGGGTTTTGTCTTGCTGTTTGTGAAAAAGTATGTATTACTGTCTGTAAGAGAAACGGGAATTTCCTGCTGTGGTGCATCGTGATGCCCCGAAGGTGCCAGCGCACTGCCACGAGGATATGCGTATACCCGCAGACAAGGTCTTGCTGGTGCCATCTTCGGCGAAATGTCACGATCTGCGTCTGTGACGAGTATGTATTTCGTATATATTCCGAAGGAAACGCCCGTTATCCGGCTGATGTCACAATGCCGTTGCTGCCTCTGCCACCACATGTCCGATCATTCGTTTCGGCTGCGGGCAGGCGGGAAATGCAGGGCACGTGCTGCCGGGCCGGCGGTTGCGGATGCGGCGATGAGAACAGGGCGGGTTTCTCCCTGGCGAAACAGCATCATCCCTGCCGGGGCCAGATGACAGAGCCGGATTCAGGCGCCTTTCCGTGGTCTCTTTGCTGCCGGTGCATCATGGTGCACACCGGAACGGGAAGGCCGGCAGAAGGGCGGTATCCGGGAGCCGAGGGCATGGACAGGTGCCTGCTGACGGGGATACGGCAAAAGGCTTTCCCCGACGGGTGTTGGCAGTTCACCCATGGGGAGCATCATCCGTCTGTGCGGTGCCGCTTTCCCATGGCTGACTGAGGGTTTTCCTGAATCGTAAATGACCTGCAATAGTTGACAGAACGTGACTGTCGCCTGTGTCTGTGGACAGAACGTCTGTGCGATTTCCGGGCGAATGGGCATGGCATGCAATGAGCATGTGCGTATTTTTCATGTATGCGTGAAAGAATATATTGCATATTCGCTTGACAATTTCGGGGGAAGGGTAAAAAAGGAATCGTCCAAAGAATCACAATATCGGCAGCAATGCCGGTGGCCGATGCGGGCGATTTGCCAGGTATCTCCGACCGGCAGGATCCGTGGGAGGAGCAAAAAACGGGTCCGTTGCCGGCACGTGCAGGGCAGCCTGCCTCGAGCGGGTTTCAGGTCAATCTAATCTGAGGAGTTGGGATATGACAACGAAAGCAACTTTTAATGAAGATAAGGTTGCGCTGCTTCTCGGCAGCATTATCTTCATACTTGCCATCGGCAAGTTTGTCGGCCTTGACGTGCTGGGCTGGGCACTGAAGATGGGCATGTGGGTGGGTGATCCGCTCAAGTGCTGGAGTTCCGCCAGCAAGATCATCCCCGGCGTGGGCGCCCTGTTTGCCACCTATGCCTTTGTGGCGGCGCTGCTCTGCTTTGGCGTGAAACTGATGAACGGCAACGTGGGGCGCTTCTTTGCCGCCTTCACGATCATCTTCTTCATTGCCGTGGCCTGCTACACCGTGGGCGCCAATGCCTACATTGCGGCTAACCCCACCCAGCTGGCCAAGCAGGGTATCCCGTGGGCACTGGGCCTGAGCACGGAAGCCGGCCTGATCCTGGCCCTGCTTGTGGGCCTGCTGATCGGTAACTGCACGCCCGGTTTCGCCAACTGGCTGCGCGACGCCTGCCGCCCCGAACTGTTCGTGAAGATTGCCATCGTGGTTCTTGGTGCCGAACTGGGCGTCAAGGCTGCCGGTTCCGCCGGTTATGCCGGTCACGTCATCTTCCGAGGCCTGTGCGCCATCGTGGAAGCCTACCTGCTGTACTGGGCCGTTGTGTACTATGTTGCCCGTAAGTACTTCAAGTTCAACAAGGAATGGGCGGCTCCTCTGGCCTCCGGTATCTCCATCTGCGGTGTGTCCGCCGCCATTGCCACCGGTGGTGCCATCCGCGCCCGGCCGGTGGTGCCGATCATGGTTTCCTCTCTGGTCGTGGTCTTCACCTGCATTGAAATGCTGATCCTGCCCTTCATCGCCCAGCAGTTCCTGTACACCGAACCCATGGTGGCCGGTGGCTGGATGGGTCTGGCCGTGAAGTCCGACGGTGGCGCCATCGCTTCCGGTGCCATTACGGAAGCCCTCATTCTCACCAAGGTTGCCGGTCTGAACGGCACGCAGTACGAACCCGGCTGGATCGTGATGGTGACCACCACCGTCAAGGTCTTCATCGACATGTTCATCGGTATCTGGGCGCTGGTGCTGGCCTACATCTGGACGGCCAAGTTCGACAAGACCCGTGGCGAACGCACCATGACCTGGGGCGACGTGATGGAACGCTTCCCCCGTTTCGTCCTCGGTTACCTGGTGACCTTCCTGATCATGCTCTTTGTGGGTCTGTCCTCCGGTGAACTGCACAACATCGGCAAGAGCGTGTCCGGTGTGGCCAACTGCTTCCGCGTGATCTTCTTCCTGCTCACCTTCTTCAGCATTGGCGTGGTTTCCAACTTCCACAAGCTGCGTGAAGAAGGCATCGGCCGCCTGGCTATTGTGTACGTGGTCTGCCTGTTCGGCTTCATCATCTGGGTCGGTCTGTTCATCTCCTACGCCTTCTTCCACGGCATGACCCCGCCGATCATCGGCGCCTAATGCCGGCCCATATTAAGGAGAACTCTCATGGAAGATAAAGAAGTCAAGCTGCACGAAGAAATTCAGAAGATGGAATATGAGCCTCTGGATGAGACGGAAATGAAGCTCATCCACTGGAGCTGGGGCCTGGGTGTGGTTCTGCTGGTGGTGCTCTTCCTCATCAGCAAGTTCGTCATGACGACGCACTAGGCCAGGGATACACCTGATTGAACAACCGGGAGGGGTTTTCCCCTCCCGGTTTTTTTCTCCAAGGATCATCGCATGCCACGTTACCATCTGCGCTTTCTCAAAGGCCCCAACTATACACTGAATCTGGAATACGAAGCCACGGTGGAGGCCGATTCCTTTGTGGATGCCCTGCGTCCGCATACCAACTGGCCCATTACCGAAGCCTATGACCATGCCACGGCCACGGCCTGGAACCCCGGAACCTGCATGTATTATCAGGAAATGTGGGAAGCCGAGCTGCTGCCGGACGAGGACGACAAAAAGGACACCAAGGCATGACCCGCTATGTTGTCAGCGGCTGTCTGGCCGGGCTTTCCTGCCGGTATGATGGCGGCAGCAAGCCCTGCGAGCCGGTCCGTCGTCTGGTGCTCGCCGGGCGTGCCGTTACGGCCTGTCCGGAAACGCTTGCCTGTCTGCCTGTGCCGCGTCCTCCCTCCGAGCAGCGGGATGGCCGTGTCGTGTCCCGCGATGGCAAGGACCTGACCGAGGCCTTCGAGCGGGGGGCCTGCCGAGCCATGCGCATTGTTCAGGAGCATGGCTGCACGGCGGCCATTCTCAAGGCCCGGTCGCCGGCCTGCGGGTGTGGCCGTATCTATGATGGGACGTTCAGCGGCGCCCTGTGCGATGGTGACGGGGTGTGGACCCGCAAACTGCGTGAGGCTGGCCTGGAGCTGTATACGGAAGACAATCTGCCGGACGACGTGATGTAAGAGAACGTCTTGCCGCTGGCCATGGGGCCGTGGCCAGAGATTACAGCAGGGAGGAGGGGAAAGCCCGTGAGGCGGCTTCCCCTCCTCCCTGTTTATTCAGGTCGTTTTGTGTCGTGTGCGGCAGCCGGCGATGTGCGGACGGGCCGGATTTTTCCTGCAGTACTGGCCTGGTGGTGGATGTCCGTTGTCAGGAAAGGCGGCAAGGGCCAAGGCCCCAGGGGCAAGGGTCACGGGACGGTTTGCATATGCCCGGCAGGGAAGCGACGGGGCGGGCCGCCTGCCCCGTGCGGTCATACGAGCCGGAACGGCATGGCGTCTGGCGCGAAAATGCGCATCAGCAGGCTGTGGCCACAATGCCGCGCCGGGCCAGCTCGTTGACGGCTTTCTGACAGAAGACGGGCAGCATGGCCTCGGCCTGGGGGCTGATCTGCATGATCATGCTCTGGTAATCAAAGGGTTGCAGACCAAAGGCAATGGTGTCGGGCCGGTGTCCTGCCAGTTCGCAGGTGGCCAGCGTATCCAGAAGGTCGGTCTGGTGCATGGAGTCGCGGAAGCTGTGGCTTTTGCGCAGGTCATCATTTTCCAGCAGATAGACCGTTCCGGGGGCCTCGCCGCCCAGCACAACATCAAGCACCACAAGCAGATCGCAATCCTGTATTTCCGGCATGAGCATGATGCCGCCGGTTTCTCCGGCCAGAAAGTGCACATTTTCCGGCCAGCGGTAATGATCCTGCATGTACTGGACGGCCCGGACGCCGAAGCCCTCGTCGCAGAGCAGCACATTGCCAACGCCCATGATGAGGACGCGGGGAGCAGTAGGGGACATGGGTTCTCCTTGCTAGGGAAGAAGATGGCGGACGCAGGCGCTGTGCACGGCAGAGGGCCGGGCGGCGTGCCCAGGCGCGCCAGCAGCAGGCCGTGCATCCGCACAGACAAAAAAACGGGGGCCGAAGCCCCCGTTGCAAGCGCGTGTCAGGTTAGAGAACCTTGAACGTGTGCACTTCGTTGCTCTGACCGTCAATGACGTGAACGGCACAGGCGATGCACGGGTCAAAGGAATGGATGGTGCGCAGGATTTCCACCGGACGCTTGGGATCGGCCACGGGCGTACCGATGAGGGCATGTTCCGCAGCGCCCATGACGTCCTTGCCGTCCCGCGGGCCAAGGTTCCAGGTGGTGGGCACCACCAGCTGGAAGTTGCCGATCTTGCCGTCTTCGATGCGCAGCCAGTGGGACAGACCGCCACGGGGGGCGTTCACAAAGCCGGCGCCGCGGGCTTCCTTGGGGATTTCGCAGTCTTCCACGATCTGCTGATCCTTGGTGATGTTGTCCTGGTAGGCCTTGAGCCACTGATCCATCTGCTGGGCGATGGCCAGGGTTTCGATACCGCGGGCGGCGGTACGCCCCAGAGTGGAGAAGAGGGCATCGGGGCCGACATTGAGGGCCGAGAGCACATGGTCCACCAGAGGCTTTACGGTCTTGTGGCCCTGACCATAGGCCACGAGCACCTGGGCCAGGGGGCCGGTTTCCACGGAGATGCCGTCGTAGCGGGGGGCCTTGAGCCAGGAATAGCGGTCCGTGTCACCCATCTTGGTGAACTTGGGAATGGTCTGGCCGTCGTAGGGGGGCAGGGGCTTGTCGCCTTCAAACCAGCTGTGGCGCACATGTTCGGCAATCTTGGCAGGATCAAAGCCCTGCACATGGGCCACATCCCGCTTCAGGATGACGCCGGGCTTGAGCCAGCGGCTGTCAAGCTGGCGTTCGCCGCCCGGAGCCGGGAATTCGCCAAAGGCCATGAAGTTTTCCGTGCCGCCGAAGGCCGCCCAGTCCTTGTACACGCCGGCCACCATGAGCAGGTCGGGGATGTAGACCTGTTCGATGAAGTCGCGGGTTTCCTTGTACAGGTCCGTGAATTCCTTGATGCGCGCCGGCGTCAGGGATTCGTAGCAGGTCACGCCGCCGGCCACGAGGAACTGCGGATGCGGATTCTTGGCGCCAAAGGCGGCCATGGCACGGGCCGTTTTCACCTGAACGCGCAGGGCTTCCAGGTAGTGGGCCGTGGCCACGAGGTTGGCTTCCGGCTCCAGATAGTAGGCCGGGTGGCCGCCCAGGAAGTAGGCATTGGTGAAGGGGCCAAGCTGTCCGGAGGCCACAAAGGCATTGAGCTTGTCCTGCACGGCCTTGAAGTCTTCGGCCTTGGCCGGACGCGGCGAGATGGAGGAGGCCAGCTTGGCCGCCTTGACCGGATCAGCCTTGAGGGCGGAGGTCACGTCCACAAAGTCCAGGGCATGCAGGTGATAGAAGTGCACCAGATGGTCATGCAGGAACTGCGCGCCCAGCACCAGATTGCGGATGTAGGTGGCGTTGGCGGGCACCTTTACCTTGATGGCATCTTCCAGGGCGCGGGTGGAGGCCAGGGCGTGGGTATAGGTGCACACGCCGCAGGTGCGCTGGGTGATGTGCTGGGCATCGCGGGGATCGCGTCCCTTGAGGATGGTTTCCAGACCGCGGAACAGGGTGCCGCAGCTGCGGGCATCCTTGATCTTGCCGTTTTCAACTTCCACTTCGATGCGGAGGTGCCCCTCGATACGAGTCAGGGGGTCCACCACAACAGGGCCGGTATAATTGCTCTGAGGGGTTTTTTTATCGCTCATGTGGTGCTCTCTCCCTAGTTCTGATAGAAGGGCGTCATTTCATCCCAGAAGCTGGGTTCGCTGCAACCGATGCAGGGATGCCCGGCGCGGACAGGCCAGTTGGTTTCATTGAACAGGGCCTTGGGGCAGTTGTTGAAGGTATTGGGACCCTTGCAGCCCAGTTCATACAGGCACCAGCCCTTGCGGGCTTCTTCCGAATTGAAGGAAGGCGCAAATTCGCCGGCTTCAAAGTGCTTCAGGCGTTCGCACTGCTCATGCACCGACTTGCCGTAGAACATGATGGGACGGCCATTGTCATCCAGTTCAATGGGCTTGCCCGTGAGATAGGCCACGATGGTCCCCACCAGGTTCAGGGGATTGGGCGGGCAGCCGGGGATGTTGATGGCCTTGATGCCCAGATCGGCGTAGCATTCGTTGACGCCCTTGGCCTGGGTCGGATTGGGGGCAGCCGCCTGCACGCCACCGTAGGCGGCACAGGTGCCCATGGTGATGACGGCCTTGGCCTTGGGCAGGATGCGCTTGCCGATGTCATACATGGTGTGGCCGGCCACATAGCCGAATTTGCCCATATCGGCGGTGGGCACGGCGCCTTCCACAACGCAGATGAAGCCGTCGGGATTTTCCACGGCCTTGTTCAGGGCATCTTCGGCAGCTTCGCCGGCGGCGGCCATGATGGTTTCATGGTAGTCCAGCGAAATGGTGTCGAGGATCAGGGAATCAAGGAAGGGTTTGTAGGTGCGCAGCAGGGCTTCGGAGCAGCCCGTGCATTCGGCAAAGTGCAGATAGACCACAGAGGGGCGCTTGCCCGTAAGGGCGGCGGCCACTTCAGGCGCAAAGGCCGGCCCCATGCCCATGGTCACGGCCACCGCCGTACAGAATTTCATGAAGTCGCGGCGGCTGACGCCAGCGCCTTCCAGGCGCTTGTCCGCATCGTTTTTGCCCAGTCCCACGGCAATACGCATAAGAGCCTCCTGGCAAATGGTGAGAATCTTCAGGCTGAATCCGGTGCGCAGCTGGGGCAAACGGCCTGCACGCACCCTGCGGCTCCTGCCGGTGCGCACATGCGCACGGCGATGGCCGCTTCTCTGGATTACCTGACACTACCCTTGTGGAAAAGATAGGTCAATAGCTACCGGCGGTTTGTTGTGGTGCGGACAAACTTTCACAAGGTTTTTGCCCGTTGCGTTGCACCGGCGACTGACGTAAGATGCGCCCTCAGCTCATTTTTTTGCCGCATGAGGTTGATATGAAACAAGAAAGCCAGTGTCTCTATGCCGGTTACACGCCGGCCAACGGCCAGGCCCGCGTCCTGCCCATTACGCAAAGCACCACCTTTACCTATGCGTCCACCGCCGAGGTCAGCAAGCTTTTTGACCTTGAGGTCGAGGGCTTCTTCTACACCCGTCTCGGCAATCCCACCGTGGATGCCGTGGAACGCAAGATTGCCGCGCTGGAAGGCGGCGTGGGCGCCCTGTGCACCTCGTCCGGTCAGGCTGCTAATCTGCTTGCCATTCTCAATGTGGCAGCCTGCGGCGACCATGTGGTCAGCACCAGCAGCATCTATGGCGGCACCTTCAACCTCTTTGCCGTGACCCTGCGCCGCATGGGCATCGAGGTCACCTTTGTGGATCAGCATGCCGATGACGCCACCATAGCCGCTGCCATCCGGCCGGAAACGCGGGCCATCTTCGGCGAGACCCTGGCCAATCCTTCCATGGATGTGCTGGATATTGAACGGCTGGCCCGTATTGCCCATGCCCACGGGCTGCCCCTGGTGGTGGACAATACCTTTGCCACGCCTGTGCTCTGCCGGCCCTTTGACTTCGGGGCGGATATCGTGACCCATTCCACCACCAAGTATATGGACGGGCACGCCGTGCAGATGGGGGGCGTGATTGTGGACAGCGGCAACTTTGACTGGGCCGCTTCCCCGCGCTTTGCCGAGTTTGTCCAGCCTGACGCATCCTACCACGGCCTGATCTACACCCAGGCCTTCGGCAAGGCGGCCTATATTGTCAAGGCCCGCGTGCAGCTCATGCGCGATCTGGGCTGCTGCCAGACGCCGCAGGGAGCCTTCTATATCAATCTTGGCCTGGAGACCCTGCCGCTGCGCATGCGCAAGCACTGTGAAAATGCCCTGGCCGTGGCCCGCTGGCTGGAGGGGCGCCCCGAGGTGGAAAGCGTGCTGTATCCCGGCCTGGAAAGCAGCCCCTGCCATGCCCTGGCCTGCAAGTATCTGCCGCAGGGCAGCAGCGGCGTGGTGTCCTTTTCGCTGCGTGGCGGTCGCGATGCCGGCGCCCGCTTCATTGACAGCCTGAACATGATTTCCCTTCAGGTGCATGTGGCGGATATCCGCAGCTGCGTTCTGCATCCGGCCAGCTCCACCCACCGGCAGCTTTCGGACGAACAGCTGGTGGCCGCGGGCATCACGCCCGGCATGGTCCGCCTTTCCGTGGGGGTGGAAAACCTGGAAGACATCCTGACGGACCTGGCTCAGGCGCTTGACCGGGCCTAGCGGCAGCCGGACATCTTCGAGAAGGGGAGGCCTTTGCAAAAGGGCCTCCCCTTCTCTTTCTTGCAAAAATCGATGAATGCCTGTTGCTTATCCCCCCCCTCTTCTGCTAATGTCCCCATTGGAAAAAAGGTTAGATGCGTTGGTTTGCTATGTTGGATTGTGCGAAATGGCACATTAAGAAATGATGCGAGATGTGAAAAATTTCTTATTCCTGCAATACTGCTGTCTATCATATACAAAGAAGCACGCTGCCGCAGAAGTACACGTTCACCATATGCAATACTAATAAGAAAATGTGATTCATGTCCATGTGTGTAATACATAAATTACGTTGTATTACAATACGAGGAAAAGTTATGCAAACTTCCATGTCCATCCGTCTGCCCAAGGAGCTGGCCACGCAGCTGGGAGAGCTGGCCGAAGCCACGGGGCGCACCAAGAGCTTTCTTGCCGTGCAGGCACTGCACGAATTTGTGGAACGCGAGTCCTGGCAGGTCGCAGAAATACAAAAGGCCCTCCGCGAAGCCGAGGAAGGCGACTTTGCCCCTGATGAAGACGTGGCCGCGCTTGACCAGAAGTGGAGCTACCATGCGCATTAGATGGCTTCAGCATGCCCTGGCAGCCGTTGATGCCGAAATGAGCCGCATAGCACAGGAAAATCCGGAACTTGCCGTTCGCATGTATGCGCATATCCGCGAGCGTGTGACCAGCCTTGAGCGCTATCCCGATGCGGGAAGGCCGGGTCGTATCTTTGGCACGCGTGAGCTTGTTCTTGATCACTACCAGTATATTGTACCGTACAGCGTCAAAGACGGAGTTGTGGAAATTCTGGGATTCTTTCATGCCTGATGGCAGCAGTACTGGCAAGGTAACTGTTGTATGTCTGTATTCGTAAAGGATATCCCACAACTGCGCACAAATAATTCCATTATGTAATGTCGTTCCGTAAAATTGAACTAACAGCAGTTCAGGAGGTTATGTGTTATGGCACTTGAAGATGAAGAATCTGTCACATCCAGCACTAAATGGTGGAAAATATTTCTTCCTATAGCGTTATTCTGCTTTTTGCTGTACCTGCCGCCCACAGCATTTGGCATCAATAACCTGAGCGTGGTGGAGCAGCGCGTCATCGCCCTGTTCTTCCTTGCTGCCTCGCTCTGGATTCTGGAGCCTATTCCCATCTTTGCCACGTCAATGCTGGTCATTGTTCTGGAACTGCTCATGATATCCGACAAGGGGCTTTTCCTGTTCATGATGGACGAAGGTTCCGAAGGATTCGGCCAGGTTCTTCCGTCCGCGCATATCATGGCAACGCTGGCGTCGCCCATCATCATGCTGTTCATTGGCGGCTTCTTTCTTGCCATTGCCGCCACCAAGTATCGCCTTGACGTCAACCTCGCCCGCGTGATGCTCCGCCCCTTTGGCACCAATCCCAAGTTCATCATGCTGGGGCTGATGATCATCACCGCCATCTTTTCCATGTTCATGAGCAACACGGCCACCACGGCCATGATGCTGTCCATTCTGGCGCCCGTGCTTGCCTCGTTTGACGTTTCCGACCGTGCCCGTGTTTCCTACACCCTGTCCATCACCCTGGCGGCCAATATCGGCGGCATCGGCACCCCCATCGGCACGCCCCCCAATGCCATTGCCTATGTGTACATCTCGCAGCTGATGCCGCTGTCCTTTGGTGAATGGATGCTGTTTGCGGTGCCCTTTGTCTTTGCCCTTATCTTCTTTTCCTGGTGGATGCTTGTCCTCTTTTTCCCCATCAAGAAAAAGCGCATCGAACTGCAGATCGAGGGAACCTTTGAAAAGGGCTGGAAGGCCTATGTGGTGTATGGCACCTTTGTGGTGACCATTCTGCTGTGGGTGCTTGGTGACCTGCACGGCATGGACTCCAATGTGGTTGCCATGATTCCTGTTGCCGTATTTCTTTGTACGAATATTATTACAAAGAATGACCTCAAATACATTTCGTGGGATGTGCTCTGGCTGGTTGCCGGCGGCATCGCGCTGGGCTATGCCTCGGAAAAGACGGGCCTTGCCTCGCACATGGTGCACAGCATTCCCTTTGAAACCTTTGCCCCGTACCTGGTGCTGGCCTCGGCCATGATGCTGAGCCTGGTCATGGCAAACTTCATGTCGCATACGGCAACGGCCAACCTGCTGCTGCCGCTCATGGTGGCCTTTGCGTCCAGCCTGAGCGGCCTGAGCGCGGTGGGCGGGGCCGTGGGCCTGCTCATCGGGGTGACCTTTGCTGCATCACTGGGCATGTGTCTGCCCATCAGTAATGCGCCCAATGCCCTTGCCTATGCCACCGGCATGATAACAACCGGCGACATGGCCAAGACGGGCCTGGCGCTGGGCGTATTCGGCGGTTTGCTGGCCGTGGTCATGCTTTACGTGTCCCACCTCTGCGGCATCTTCTAGCATTCTGAAAACAAAAAACCGCACTGCCGGACAGACAGGAGTCTGACCGGCGCAGTGCTGAAAACGGGCCGGCAGGGAACCATCCCTGCCGGCCCGTGTGCGTTTTCGGGGGAAAAGCCATGGGTAGCAGGCCGGCTCTGCATGAGCTTTCGTCTTTCCGCAGGCCCTGCTTCTCATGAAGCTAGCTGATTTTTTTTGAAAAAATACGGATGAAAATCAAAGCCTTCCGGCAAAAGGCGCTCGGCATGTGCTGAAAGGCCATGACGGATGTCATGGCCGTGTGATGCGTGCCGTGAACGCCTGTTTGTTCCGGCAGGAAACGCCGTTTGTTGGCATGGCAGGATGTGCAGCGGCGCAGGGAGGAAGGCGCGCGTCCTGCCGTTTTTCATCCGGTCCGGCAGGCGGCCGGCCAGGCGGCCTGTCGTCCTTTAGCGCCGCTGATGCCGGCGCAACAGCAGGTTGACCAGCACGCACAGCAGGCCGATGCCGCACATGACCGGAAAGGTTGTGCCCAGGACCATGCTGTGGGACAGCAGCAGGCGGTAGCCCACAAAGCCCACCAGCCAGAGCAGCATATTTCTGACATTGCATCTGGCGGAGACATCGCGGCGCCCGAAGATGAAGAAATCCACCAGCAGGATGGCAAAAAGCGGGGCAAAGACCGAGCCGATGAAATAGAGAAAGTTTTCATACTGGCTCATGGGCACAAACAGGGCCACCAGGCTGCCCAGCACGCAGACCAGGCGGCCCACAGTGCGGGCATTCAGGCGGGGATTGATGTTCAGGGCGCTGATGCCGGAGGAATGCGCATCCAGAAAGGTATTGGTCAGGGTGGAAAAGGCCACGATGAACAGGCCCGCCGTGCCCAGGCCGGCGGTAAGAAGCATGCTGCTGATATCTGTGCAGCGGGTCTGGATTGCGGCGCCCAGACCCAGACTGAACATGAGCATCCCCCCGAAAATGTAGCCGCATACCCCGCAGACCGTGCCGCGTACGGGCTGACGCAGGGTGCGGGTGTAATCGGAAATGAGGGGCAGCCAGGAAAGGCACATGGTCACGTTAAGTTCCACAGCCGCACCGAAGCTCAGGCCGCCACTGGGCGGAAGGGGCTGCGCCGGCGCGGTGACAATCTTCCAGGCCAGCACCATGAGGCAGGCAAAAAGGGCCACAACCACCAGCGTATGCAGTCGAAAAATGGCCATGAGGCCGCGTGATATCCAGAGAAAGATCAGCCCGCCGATGGCTATTACCCACACGGCCTCGTTCTGCCAGCCCAGGACCACGCCGGCAATGGCGTTCAGAGTCTGGGCGCCGCAGATGATCATGACCGCGGTCCAGCCCAGCAGTTGCAGCATATTGAGCACGGTAAAGAAATAGGAACCATAGCGGCCAAAGGAAATGCGAAAGGATGCCGTGGCCGAAAGGCCGCTTCGGGCGCCCACAAGGCCGGCCAGCAGCAGCACAAAGCCACCGATGGCATGGCCCAGCAGGATGGCCGTCAGCCCTGTGGTCAGGCCCAGCGGGGCCAGCAGGGTGCCGGTAAGTATTTCGGCAATGGAAATGGACGCGCCAAACCAGAGAATGGTGTGGTTACGGGTACTGAACGTGCGTTCTGCGGACACCGGCTTTCCTCCCGGGCTGAAGGTGCTGCGGACATGCTGCCCGCGGGAAGACGGATGTAGCACGGCAGAGCCGTTCTGACCAGTCCCGTCACAACATTTCTGCCTCCTTTCGGGACGGGACCGGCATGGCGCCTGGGCCAGCGGCGGCGCAGGGCATGCGGCGTACGGCCGGTATGCGGCAGCGGGCAGGGGGCGGTCTGTGCCTGGCTTCCTGATAACGGTCCGCCCCGGCTCCGCCTTTCTGCGGTTTTGCCGGTCCTGTCCCGACGTCAGGCGAGCCGGATCCGGTGTGCTCTCCGCCGCTGCCGGAGGATGCTGCAGCGGGGAACAGCCGTCACGTCCGTGCTTGCTGGACCAGGGGAAAGAACGTCATTTCGTAAAAAAAGGGACCAGTACCGTCTCAGGTACCGGTCCCTTGCGCTGGGGGGAAGCAGAATGGCCGCAGGCTACCGCCAGAGGGCTTGTCCGCAGGCCTGAAGATAGGCGTTGATGGCTTCCTTGCCGCCCATGTCGTCAGCCACGCTGGGCCAGACGCGTTGCAGGGCGATGTCCTTCCACCTGGCTTCGTCGGTCAGTTCGGAAACCTGAAGCCCCTTGGCAATAAGGCCCTGCTTGGCAATTTCCGTCATGGTGGCATGATAGCGGAAAGAAGCCTCCTGGGCATACTTGCCGGCATCCACCATGATCTTCTGCAGCTCGGGCGACATGCGGGAAAAGACGCGTTGGCTGATTACCAGGGGCTGGAGCTGGAAGGTGTAGTGGATTTCGGTGAGGTACTTCTGGCCCACATCCAGGAACTTCATGCCCCTGAAGGAGGCATAGTCGCAGCACTGGCCGTCCACCAGGTCAAATTCCAGGGCCTTGTAGGTCATGTTCCAGGCCAGGGTGGAGGGGATGGCACCAAAGGCCCGGTAGGTTTCGATCATGGCCACGCTCTGCGGCACGCGGAAGCGCAGGCCGCGGATATCTTCCAGCCGGGTGATGGGGTGCTTGGAATTGCTCATGTAGCGGAAGCCGGAAATGGTCCAGGTAAGAATGCGCAGCCCGGCATCCTGGGCATAGCTGTTGAGCAGTTCCCCGGCCTTGCCGTCAATGCCGGCCATGACCTGGGAGATGTCGCTGAAAAGATAGGGCAGGGTCAGCACGCCAAGGCGCTTGACCATGGGTTCCAGGTTGGCAATGCCGCCCAGGGCCATGTCCAGCTTGCCGGTCTGGACCCTGCGGAACTGCACGCCCTCGTCCTCGCCAAGACCGCCGGCATAGAAGAGTTCCACCTCCACGGTGCCGTTGGTCTTTTCTTCCACATAGTCCTTGACGGCATTGGCCACAACGCCCATTTCGGCATTGTCCGGGTCGCCCAGGGACATGCGCAGCACGGTTTTGGGTGAGGCGGCCAGGGCTGCTGTGGCGGCAAGCAGCAGCATGACCAGAGCCAGAGCAGAAATCTTTTTCACAATATGTCTCCTTTGGCGGTAGAAAGGGGCCGGCGATGCCCGAAGACAGCGCCGGCGCGCAATGCAGGCCCCTAGGGCGCAGCGGCATCCATGAGGCTGGGCAGCCAGAGCACGAGGTCCGGGAAGATCACCAGCACCACGATGGCAGCAATATTGCTGATGACCATGGGAATGGCCTTGAGGGAGATGGCCTCCAGTGACTGATTGGATATGCCCGAGGCAATGAACATGTTTTCACCCAGCGGCGGTGTGGAAAAGCCGATGCCGCAGCAGCAGATGAGCACCAGACCGAAGTGGATGGGATCCACGCCGTAAGAGGTCATGATGGGCAGCAGCACCGGGGTCACCAGCATGATGATGGCCAGGGTTTCCATGAACATGCCCAGGAAGACCAGCAGCAGCACCACAAAAACCCAGACCACGTACACATTGTCCGTAAGGCTGAGCACCATGGTGGCGATTTCATTGGGAATGCGGTGCGAGGTCAGCAAAAAGCCAAAGGATGTGGCGGTGAAGACCAGCACCAGCACGCGGCCGGAAAGCCAGGACGTGGTCTTGAGCGAGGCCATGATGCTGCGCAGCTTCAGTTCGCGGTGAATGAACAGGCCCACCAGCAGTGTGTAGAAGATGGCCACCACGGCGGCTTCCGTGGGGGTGAACCAGCCAGCATAGATGCCGCCAAGAATGATGAGCGGCGCCAGGATGGACCAGAAGCCGTCCTTGAGGGAAAAGAGCAGATTCCTGGCATTCCAGGACATGCCTGCGGTGGAAATGTCCTTGCAGCGGAAATAATGCACCACACACAGGGAAATGGCAATGAGGATGCCAGGGATGAAACCGGCCATGAACATCTTGGAGATGCTCACCTGCCCGGTCACCCCGTAGATGACCATGGGAATACTGGGCGGAATGATGATGCCGATGCCGCCGGCCGTGGATGTGGCGGCAGCGGCATAGGCTGTATTGTAGCCGCGGCGGGTCATGGCCGGGATCATGAGCATGCCCACGGCGGCCGTGGTGGCCGGGCCGGAACCGGAAATGGCGCCGAAGAACACGCAGGACAGCACCGTGGAGATGGCCAGACCGCCGGGAATGGGGCCGACGATATTTTCGGCAATATTCACGAGGCGTCGTGATATGCCTGAGGCTTCCATAAGCGCTCCGGCAAGGACAAAGGCCGGCAGGGCCATGAGGGGGAAGGCCGTCAGGGAGGCGAAAGCGCGCTCCACCATGATGCTGAGGTCAATGTCCAGCAGGATAAAGCAGGCCATGGTGGCCATGCCCAGGCCCACCATGATGGGAGCACCGATGAGGAGCAGGGCAAAGAAGATGACGAACAGCAGTCCACCGATGGCAAGAGGGGTCAGAGCTTCCATCAGGCCTTGCCTCCTTCATTTTGGGAGTCTTCATCGCCGAGCAGGGCACTCTGGCTTTCCTTGACGGATTCCTGGTCCGGGTCGGCAATTTCAATGTGCAGGATGAACTTCATGACGTTCACCTGAACGATGCGAATGGCCATGAGCAGGAAGCTCAACGGGAAAACAAGGTAGACCATGCCCAGGTCCCAGTCCAGGGCCGGGGTGGCGTAGGGGAATTCACGCAGGTCCATGACGGCGCGGTAGCCTTCATATGCCATGATGAGGCTGAAAATGAACCAGGCAATATCACTGAGCAGCAGACAGAGATCGGACAGCCACTTGGGGGCATTCATGAACTGAACGGTCACGCGATTCAGGGCGCACAAACGTGTGGCGTAACAGGCACCAAAAAGAATAAACCACAAAAAGGCAAAACGGGCGATTTCTTCGGTCCACGGCAGGGACATGTTAAGGGCACGCAAAATAATCTGCATGAAGACGACCACAACAAAGAACACCAGCAAAAGCTGACACAAATAGCTTTCAAAGTGGTCAAGAAGGGCGGAGATGAACTTTTTCACGCTTCCTCCAACGCTTCGTGCGTCTTGCGTCACTGCCCGGAAAGGGCAGACAGACGGCTAGAGAAAAGGCGGGCCGGAATCGTCATGCGGTTCCGGCCCGGGCATCAGGTTAGCTTACTTCCATTCGGGCTTGCCGCACGCCTTGAGGTAGGCGTTGATAGCGGCCTTGCCGCCCACGAAGTCGGCCATTTCGGGCCAGACCTTCTCCATGGCGGCCTTCTTCCACAGTTCTTCGTCCTCCAGCTGGTCAACCTGCAGGCCGGCAGCGATGAGGTTCTTCTTGGCGATGGCGCCGTATTCCTTCTGGTACTTCAGCACTTCGTTCTGGGCGTACAGGCCGGCGTCAACCACGAGCTTCTTCATTTCGGGCTTCATCTTGCGGTAGACGCGCTCGCTCATGACGATGGGCTGGAGCTGATAGGTATAGTGCACTTCGGTCAGGTACTTCTGGTTGGCTTCCAGGAACTTCATGGCTTCAAAGCCGATGTAGCCGTAGCACTGACCATCCACCACACCCTGCTGCAGGGCGGTAAAGGTTTCGGCCCAGGAAATGGGGGTCGGGCTGCCGCCGAAGGCCTTGTAGGAGGCGATCAGCACGGCGCTCTGGGGCACGCGGAACTTCAGGTCCGCGATGTCGGCCATCTTCTTGATGGGATGCTTGGAGTTGGAGATGTAGCGGAAGTCCGTATAGGTCCAGCACAGCACGCGGAAGCCGGCCTTCGTGGCATAGCTGTTCAGCAGTTCGGCGGGCTTGCCGGTGGTTCCGGCCACCACTTCGTCCAGATTGTCAAAGAGGTAGGGCAGCGTCAGGATGCCGAGGCGCTTTTCAAAGGGCACCAGGTTGGCAATGCCGCCCACGGCAAAGGGCTGGGACCCCTTCTGCACATTGCGGAAGACTTCGCTTTCGTCACCGAGGCTGCCGCCGAAGAACAGCTGCACTTCGACTTTGCCGCCGGACTTTTCTTCCATGTACTTCTTGAAGGCCTTAGCGGCATAGCCCTGTTCGGAATCTTCAGGGTCGCCTACGGCCACACGGTAGATTTCTGCTGCGGAGGCGCTGGTGGTCCACAGAAACAGCGCGGCCAAAACCAGGGAGAGAACTCTTCTAAACCCCATCTTCTACTCCTTTTGAGTAAGGTTAGTAAGCACCTATTGAGAAATATAGCGCAAGTGGCAAAAGAAATCCAGAATTGACACCATATTTATTTTTGGCATAATAACGCACCGTATTTGGGTGTATTCTCATGGTATAAATAGCTATCATCCTGTTTTTATTGGTAAAATTTTTATTTTTGCCGTGAAGTGACGGCTTTTTTCCCGTGCCGGCTGTGTCAGCAGCCGGCTTTTTTGGGCCAATTGGCCAGAGATAGAGGGGAAAAATCTCCCCAGAGCAGCCGTATTGCACCATGTTTTCCTTGAGAAAAAAAGTACATTCCTGTTGTATCCTGTGTGCCCTGAACAGCGCAAGCAAAAAATACGGCTGATTTTGCCAGAAATTTCTGATCAAACATACAGCGTTTTGAATGTTCGTACAATGGGATTTTCTCAAGTCTGTTCATTATGGCGCAAGAGATATGCTTGCATATCTATTGGCAAAAACAGAAACGGCACTGCCATGGCAGTGCCGTTTCGTTTATCAGGAACGCGGGAAGGAACAGGATCAGATGGCGGGGGCGGGCTGTTCCGGCGAAGCCGGTTGGGCGTCGGGGGTGGCGCCTGCCTCCGGTGCCGCCTGTTCCGTCGGCGCAGGCTGCGCCGCAGTATCCGTTTCACTGTTCGGCGCCTTGTCCGTTGCGCTGTCCGCTGCGGGGGCGTCTGCCGTGGCGGCAGCATCGGCAGCGGCGTTGTCCGTGGCCGTGGTGGCGGGGGCTGCCGCAGGTTCGGGGGTGGCGCTGGGCTGCGCGTCTGCTGCTGGCGTATCCGCCGGCGCAGGCGCCGTGCTCTGCGCCTGATCAGGGGCAGCCGGTGCCGCCGCTTCGTCCTGTGCCGGGGTGGCGGGAGCGGCGTCTTCTGCGGCCGGCGCTGTGGCTGCGTCGGCAGGCGCGGCAGGAGCTGGCGTCTTGCCGTAGCGGGCCATGAGGGCGGCGGTACTCAGGAGCTTGCTGTCCTGAACAGCCGCCATCTGGGGCGCCAGCAGCAGATGGGCGGGCTGGGCCAGCAGGCAGGCAAAGGCGACGCAGGCCAGCAGCGCGCCGCAGGGCCAGGCGCGGCGCACGAAGCGGAAGAGCAGCACGGCCATGATGATGCAGAGCACGCCCAGCACCGGCAGACCGGAAAGCGAGAGTACCTGTGCCTGCTGATCAGGCGTCAGCGGCAGAGAGGTCAGCGCCACCAGCCATTCCAGCGAGAAGCCGAAAGCGCAGGCGGACAGCATCAGACCGGCATGCAGGAGCAGCAGTGCCACAATAATATAGAAGAAGCGGCTGCCCAGGGAGGACAGGCGTTCCAGCGAGCGGCCCAGCAGAACCGCCAGCAGGCAGAGCAGGGGGCCGCTGCCGCTGACGCCGGGAGCCAGCAGGCTCAGCAGCGCGGCCAGCAGGATGGCAATCCAGATGAAGGACACACCGCTGTTTTCGCGGCGGCTGGCCAGAATGGCGCGGGGCAGGCCGCGCAGCACGCGCGGCCAGGACACGCCCAGAACCAGCAGCAGCCAGGGGCAGACGCCCAGAAAGCCCACGGCCAGGGGCAGCCACCAGCGATCGGCCAGCGGGAAGGGCCAGGCCAGGATGCGGTCAAAAACGGAGCGGGTATAGCTGCCGTTATCCAGGAACAGGATGAGGGCCAGCAGCCAGACGGCCACCAGCAGCAGCATGATCAGGAAGCCCAGAATGGCGTCCAGTTCCTGCGCACGGCCAAAACGCAGCCGCCAGACAAGCCAGATCAGGCTGGTCAGGGGCGGCAGCAGCAGGTAGACCAGGCCACCGGTGAGACCGGCCAGCGCGGCCAGAATGAAGCCCAGCGGCAGCAGCAGATAGGCGCTTTCCTTCTGGAAGCCGCGGCAGAGACAGGCCAGCGAAAGCAGGGTCAGGCCGGTAGCCAGGGCCTGCGTGCCCATGAAATGGGCCATGAAGGGAAAGACCAGACAGCTCAGCAGAATGAGTCCTGTGGCAAAGGCTGCCATGCGGCCGAAACCGGCGGCGCGGCTCAGGCCCCAGGCGCCGAGCAGGGCCACGGCGCCGCCCAGAACTGCGGTGAGGGGCAGCACCACCAGCGGGGACAGTCCAACGAGGGTCACCAGTTTGTACAGCCCCCACATGAGCCAGAACATGAAGGGCAGCTGGGCGCCTTCGGGGCCGGTGGGGCAGATCCACTGCCCGCTGTCCAGCAGGGCCAGGGCCGTGGAGGCGGCAGGCAGTTCGGCCGGGCAGTAGTTGCCGCCCTGCCAGAACAGGGGCCAGACCTGCACAAGGAGCAGGGCCAGCAGGGCCAGCGGCGCTACCCGTGACAGGCAGTCAAAGCATTTCTGCGCCCTGCCGGCCTGGGCGGGGCGGCCCGCCTGAGGCAGGGGAACATCGGGAATATCCTCGTCTTCGGGAGATACCGGCGCAATGGGCGGCAGCGTGTCGCCGTCATCAGCCTTCTGGGCGGAGGCATCCTTGCCGGCATTGTCCGGTGCGGCAGCGGGCGCGGTGCCGTCCGCCGCTGTGGCCCCGG
The DNA here is from genome assembly GCF_944324505.1 of uncultured Desulfovibrio sp. NCBI lineage: Bacteria > Pseudomonadati > Thermodesulfobacteriota > Desulfovibrionia > Desulfovibrionales > Desulfovibrionaceae > Desulfovibrio > uncultured Desulfovibrio sp. The sequence goes on along the minus strand of NZ_CALUWO010000001.1, from coordinate 73,575 downwards.
ATGCCCCGTTTTCCGGGGATGGGGCCGGGGTGGCCTCTGTCACGGCAGCCTGTTCGGATCCGGTGCTGCCACCGGACGCGGCGCGCACCTCGGCGTCATCGCGTTTGTCACCGCTGGCCGGCTGTTCGTTCTGATGTTGACTCATGGGCAGACTCCTCTTGTCTTCCATCGTTTGTCGCGGCGCGGGCATCCATGACCAGGTGGCGGGCTTCGCGCGGTGCGAGCGTCAGGGCAAGATGGCCGTCCCCCTGCAGGGACTGGCCGCTAAACACATCCAGCAGACTTCCGCCCTGAACGGGCAGGCGCAGCGCCATGCTGCGCTGACTGCCGGAAAAATTGAGAACCGTCATCCAGTAGCCGCCCTCCGGCAGGGCGGAGCACAGGGTCAGGCAGCCATCTGGACCGTTGCTGACGGAAAGCAGCCTGCCGCGGGCCAGGCCGGCAGCACGGCGGGCCAGCAGCAGGCGCGCGGTCATGAGCAGAAAACTGTCCTGATCGCCAAGCTGCCGGGACAGGGGGCCAAAGGCCAGGTCCGCTGCCGGGGCGCTGCCGTCGCCGGCGCTGTCGTCCCGCAGGGGCACAAGGCCGCGGCTGGCCAGCACGTCTCGCGAGACCTGGCGCGGAATGTCCAGCGCGCCGGTGAGTTCCTGCAGGCTGATGAAGAGCGGTCCAGGCAGGCCGGCCCGGCAGGACAAAAGCGTCAGGGCTGCCTGGCGCAGCTGGGCGCGCTGCTCCGGCGTGGCCGTAGCCGGTGTGTGCAGGCCAAGGGCACGGGCGGCCAGAGAGGCGGGTGTGGACCAGCAGCGGCTTTCGCCTTCCGGCAGGGAACAACGGGCCAGGGCATTGCGGTACAGGGCCTCGCCATGGGGCAGGTCCCGCAGCAGGCGCCAGTCCACCCCCTGCCAGCCGTGCAGGCCGCGGGCCAGACGATGCTGGGGCAGGCCCTCATCCAGGGCGCGCCGCAGGGCCGCGCCCAGCGGGGCGGCATCGCCGGAAAGCAGGGCATATTCCGCCAGCGGGGCCGTGAGCGTGTCGCGGGAAAGATCGATGCCGGTACGCAGCACCGCTCCCAGCAGGGAAGGGGGCAGGGCATCGGCCTGTACGGCCCAGCCGCCATAGCGATGCACTTCGCGGCCGGTTTCGGCCAGTGCCCCGAAGCCGGGCGTCAGGCGCTGGCGCAGCTGGGTCCGGGCATCACCGGGGGTGTCACCGCTGCCCTCTGCGGGGGGAACATCCAGCCCCATGAGCGCTTCCAGGCGCAGACCGGCCAGGGTCTGGCCCTGAAGGCCCGTATGCCGGATGATGGCGGCGGAAAGCAGACGGCGTGCCTGGCCGGAGGGGTCCTGCCAGAGCAGGACGGGGCGCAGGGCATCGTCGGCATAGCGGTAGACCCAGCGCCGTATCTGGCCGTCGGCGCCGCGCACCTCGCCCGTGGCTGCCCAGCCGCCTGGTGTGGCCCAGGGCAGCTGCTGGCGCAGCAGGGCAGGGGGAAGCAGCCCCTTTTGTTGCAGGGATGCCACGGCCTGCGGGCGCAGGGGCAGGCATTCCCATTCGGCAGGGACGGACGGCAGCAGGTTCCAGAGGTTTTGCGGCACGCTGATCATGGCATACAGGCCGTCAAAGCGCGGTGCATGCCGGGCTTGCAGCATGAAGTCCGGTCCCAGGCCCGTGGCGGCGGGGGGCAGCTCGCCGCCCAGCTGCATGTGCAGTCCTTCCAGACGGGCATGCAGGGCGTCCAGTTCCTTTTCGCTGCCCACGTGCTGGTCAAGGTGCAGTGAGGCCACATTATCCGCCGTGCCCGGACGGGGCCGGGCCTGCCAGATATCGCCACGTTCACCGGTGGGGGCCAGATAGATGCCGCCCACGCCCAGCTGGGCCAGCAGCTCGGCAAAGCCCGGCGCGGCCAGAGCCTGAAGCACCGAACCCGGGGCGGCAACGGTATACGGGTCCACTTCCAGCCAGTTGGGCGCGGCATCCAGCAGCAGATTCAGGCCGGGGCTGGCGGCGCTGCCGCTCCAGATGCGCGGTGAACCGGAGACCTGGGCCGCCAGACCGGGAGCGGCACCCAGCATGGATTCCCGTTCCAGCCATTGCAGATAGCCGGGGTCGGCCCGCAGCAGGCGCTTGTCCGCGGCGGGAGCGGCGGCCCGCTGTGACGTGCAGGCGGCGGCAAGGCAGATGAAGAGCACTGCCAGCAGCAGGGCTGCCAGCTGGCGCACGGCATGCCTTCGGCCCGGGAGCAGATGCCTGCTCCGGTGTTTCCGCCGCATGTCTCCGCAGAAGGGCGGCAGCGGAGCGGAAAGGGCAGAAGGAGGACGCATGCCCCTGCTCCTCTACTCGGCACCCTGCGGCTTTTCTTCCGCCTTGGCCTGGTTCCAGAGTTCGTCCTTTTCGTCCAGGGTCATGTCGGGCAGGTCACGGCCCTGCTGGCGGGCCAGTTCTTCCATGCGGGCAAAGCGCTTGAGAAAGCGGGCATTGGCAAAGTCCAGTGCCTCGCTGGCCTTGATGCCCTTGCGGCGCCCCAGTTCGGCAATGCTGAACAGCAGGTCGCCCAGTTCGTGCTTCTGGGCTTCCTGATCCGTGCCGGCAGAGGCATCCAGCCATTCCAGCCATTCGGCTTCCACCTGCTGTTCCACCTCTTCATCCTCATCCCAGGTAAAGCCCACACGGGCCGCCTTGGAATGGATGCGGTAGGCCTTGGTCAGGGGGGGCAGGCTGTCGGGCAGGCTGTCAAACAGGCCCTTGGGCTTGCCGTCCTCCGCCGCATGCTCGGTGCGCTTGATCTGTTCCCAGGTCTTGAGCTGTTCGTCCTGCGTGGCAAAGTGGGCATCCGCAAAGACATGCGGATGGCGGCGGATCATCTTGGCGGCATTGTTGGCCAGGGCGTCATCCAGAGAAAACTTGCCCTGCCGTTCGTACAGGCGGGCAACAAAGATCAGCAGAAAGGCCACGTCGCCCAGTTCTTCGCGCACGTCGTCGTCACTGCCGTAGCGGATGGCACTGACCAGCTCGTGGCTTTCCTCGATGATGTATTCTGTCAGGCTTTGCGGGGTCTGGGTCTTGTCCCACGGGCAGCCGTCGTCGGCGATGAGACGGTCGAGAACGTCCTGCAACTGTTGAAGAGCATTTTTTTCCATGACACGCTATCCTTGCGGGGCACAGGGCCGCCGCGCGACTAGAAGTTGAAGCGGGAAACAAGGTCCGGCGGCAGCCAGGCCCGTATCTGTTCGATAAGTGATGTAAAGTAGGGCAGGGCGCGCGAATGCTGGAGGAAGGGCATGTCGCCCAGCAGCTTCTGCAGGAGCAGCAGCACCACGGAACAGAGCAGCACACCCTTGGCCAGTCCCAGCAGGCCGCCGGAAAGGCGGTCCACCCAGGTGACAAAGCTGAAGGAAAGCACTTTTTGCAGGATGCGCGCCAGAATGCCTACCAGCAGCACCACTCCCACGAAGATGAGTACATAGGAGGCGATGTGCCGCCAGGCCGGCTCGGCAATGAATTGCAGATGCTCCGACAGCAGGGGGTGAAAGCGGTGTGCCGCCCAGAAGCCACCCACCAGCGACAGCAGGCCGGCCACTTCTCCCACAAAGCCGTTCAGAAAGCCGCGGATGCTGAAGAATACCAGCACCAGCACGATGATGACGTCAAAGATATCCTGTCCCATGCTTGCCTCGAAAAAGAAGTGGCAAGAAAGTATCAGAAGCCGGCGACAGATACAATGCCGAAGCCGCTTTGCGGCCCGCGCACTTTTTTCCGGGCTGCCCCGCAGGACGGCATCCCGTGCCATGGGGCGGCACCTGTGGCGGGGTGGCTGTACAGAAAGCGGGCAATGCGGTATGCTGGCGGGCGTGAAAGCGACATCTTCTCTCCGTGACGCCGGCAGAACGGCAGCCTGCACGGGACAGGCCCATGTGGACCCCGGCGACAGCGCGCATATTCATGTGGAGGTCTGCGGGCGGCACTGGCTTTTGCAGCGTGCGGCCAATCTTGAGGAACTGTGGGAGGCCATGACCGAGGACCCCCGCAATTTCGAGGATGAGCGCCTTCCCTACTGGACCGAGCTGTGGCCGTCGAGCATTGTGCTGGCCCAGTGGCTGGAGCAGCGGCGCGGGGAAATCGCCGGTCGTCCCTGTCTGGACATGGGCTGCGGTCTGGGGCTGACAGCCCTGGTGGGGCAGTTTCTGGGAGCGCGTGTGCTGGCCCTGGACTACGAGGCGGAAGCCGTGCGCTTTGCCGCCGGCAATGCCGAGGTCAATGGCGTGCATCCGGCGCCGCTCTGGGCCGTCATGGACTGGCGGCATCCTGCCGTGCGCCGGGGCAGCGTGGCGCGCATCTGGGGCGGCGACATCATGTATGAAAAGCGTTTTGTGGCGCCGCTCATGCGTTTTCTGGAGCATGCCCTGGCGCCGGATGGCGTGGCCTGGGTGGCGGAGCCTGGGCGTACGGTTTACGAGGCCTTTTTGCAGGCCCTGCACGGCGGCGGCTGGGAAGGGCGGCGCGTTTTCGGCGCCACGGTGGCGCCGCTGTATGCCCAGCCCGTTCCCGTTACCGTCCAGGTCTGGGAAATTTCCCGCCGGCGCGTGCTCCGCTGAGACGGCGGGCAGCGTGCCCCGTGCCGCGGGGCGGGCAAGACGCTCACAGATGCTTGGAGGCAGCAATGGGCAAGCTGACGCGCTTTGGTGTTTCGCTGGACGAGGACCTGCTGGAACCCTTTGACGCCCTGTGCCGGCGCAAGGAATACGGCAACCGGTCCGAGGCTATCCGCGACCTTATCCGCAAGGCGCTGGTGGAAGATGAATGGACAAGCCAGGGGGACGCCCCCGTGGCAGGCACGCTCACCCTGGTCTACGATCATCATCGCAACGATCTGGCCCGGCGGCTCATGAATATGCAGCATGATGACCACGACATCATCGTGACCACCATGCATGTGCATCTTGATCATCACAACTGCCTTGAAGTGCTGGTACTCAAGGGCGATTCCGGTCGCGTGCGTACCCTGGCCGACCGCCTGCTTTCCTGCAAGGGGGTCAAGCACGGCACCTTCAGCGGCACCACAACAGGACAGGACTTGGCCTGACATGGAAGACGTACAGAGGCACGCGCCGCAGGTGGCGCTGAGCATAGATACCGTGGGGGTGCGTGGCATCACGCTGCCGCTGCTGGTGCGCGACCGCGCCGAGGGCAGCCGCCAGACCGTGGCCCGTGTGGACATGGGCGTGGATTTGCCCAGCTCCTTCAAGGGAACGCACATGAGCCGCTTTGTGGAAGCGCTGGAACAGTGGAACGAGACCATCAGCTACCAGTCGGTGCGGCGTCTGCTGGCAACCATCAAGGAACGACTGGAGGCACGCCGGGCCTATGTGCACTTCAGTTTTCCCTATTTTGTGCGCAAGAACGCGCCGTCGTCCGGCAGTCCGGGCGTGGTATCCTACGACTGCCGCCTTACCGGCGAGCTGTCCGATGAGGGGCAGGTCTTTGTGCTGGACGTGGCTGTGCCGGTGATGACGGTCTGCCCCTGCTCCAAGGCCATCAGCCGCGAGGGGGCGCACAGCCAGCGGACCATGGTGCACCTTTCCGTCAGGATGCGGCACTTCTGCTGGATCGAGGATTTCATCGAAATAGCCGAGGCGGCCGGCTCCTCTCCGGTGTATACCCTGCTCAAGCGCGAAGACGAAAAATACGTGACCGAGCATGCCTTTGCCCAGCCTACCTTTGTGGAGGACGTGGTGCGCAACGTGGCTCAGAGCCTCATGGATCACGGGCAGATCACCTGGTTCCGCGTGGAGGTGGAGAGCATGGAGTCCATCCACAGCCATAATGCCTTTGCCTGCATCGAACGCACGCTGCCGGAATAGCCTGCCTCCGGGCGCGGCAGCCGTGAAAAAAGGTTTTTGCACTTTTCCCGCTTTTGGGCTATAGACTGAAGATGAGACCGGGGCAGAACGGCTGACGGCCGCTCTGCCCGCAGGTAACGGGAGGCGCGTGCGCCGCGGTCCTTTCTGCTGCTGTGGTTTCCGGCAGCGGGAAGGCCGCCGTTTCACGCCCTGGCCGGGCAGGTTTTTCCGGTACGCATCCCCGCGCAGGAGGCCGGAAACCGGCGCGGCCGTCAGGCGTCTCCCTTCTTTTTTCATGTCATGGTGCTGCCGGAATGTGGTGTGGCGTCAGGCGTCTGCCGGTCCTGCCCGTTTTGGCGCATGCCTCCCTCTGGAGAACGAATGCACAAAATTCTGCTACTGCTGAGCCTTTTTTGCGTGGCCGGGCTGCTGTCCGGCTGCGGTTCGCGGCAAGTGGATGATACCGAATACATGCACGCCCGCTACCGTCAGAATTATATAGAGGCCCTGCATCTGGAAGATGCGGACCGCGAGAACAGGGACGTGAGCGACGGCAGCCAGAACTTTACGGTTTCGCCGGTACGGGGGCGCCAGGTCGTGAGCCGTGCCCAGTCGGCCATTGGTACGCCCTATGTGCCGGGAGGACGCAATCCCGGCGGCTTTGACTGTTCCGGGCTGGTGCAGTGGGCCTATCAGAGCGTGGGCGTCAAACTGCCCCGCACGGCCCGTGAGCAGTCGCTGGTGGGCAAGCGCATCACCAATATCGAAAACATGCGCGCCGGTGACATTGTGGCCTTCCGCCATCCCCGTCGGGGATACCACACAGGCATCTACGTGGGCGACGGCAAATTTGTGCACAGTCCGCGTCGGCGCACACGGGTACGCATCAATTCCCTTTCCGATCCCTACTATCATGAGACCTTTCTGGGGGCGCGTCGTCTGCCGGGCAATGCTGCCGGCATGGACCTAGTGGCCCAGGTGGAAGACCGCATGAAGCAGTATTCCGGCGAGCGCACGGCACGAGAAGCCAAGAAGGCCCGTACCCGGGTCAGCAAGGAAAAATCCCGCCCGGAAACCCGCAAGTCCAAGGCGCGTTCCCGGGCCACCAAGGATACAGGGCGCTCGCGAGTCGGCAAGGACAAATCCCGCGCTGGGGTCAGCAAGGCCAAGGCCCGCCCGGAAACACGAAAGGCCCGGGCAGGCTCCCGGGCCGGCAAGGCCAAGGCCCGAACACAGGCCAGCAAATCGAAAGCCCGAACACAGGCAAGCAAGTCCACAGCCAGGGCAAAGGCCGGCAAGGCCAAGGCCCCACAGGCGGCCGCATCCAAGGCGCGCTCCGGCAGCAAAAAACAGGCAGGTTCTTCTCGCAACTCCTCCAAAAAACGGAAAGACAAGTAAGATTTTCGGGCTGGCTGCGTAGCGCGCCGCCCCTGGTTTTTCCGCCTTTTTATGTCATTGCCGGACGCCCTGCTGGGCGTTTTTTTGTACTCTGAACCTGTGAGGTGTGTATGCTGCCGATCCTTTCTCCCGCCGAGGCGTACCAGCGTTTTCAGAACGGAGAAGTCCGCCTTGTGGACATTCGCGAGGTTGAGGAACTGGAAGCGCTCTCTGTGCCCGGTGCTCAGGTGCTTCCCCTGTCGCTGCTCCGTTACGTGCAGGCCGATCCCGGCGGGGAGCAGGATAAACCGGTTGTTTTCATGTGCAATTCCGGCAGGCGCACCAGCGACAACAGCGATCTGCTGGAACGTGTGGCCGGAGGACCGGCCTGGCAGGTGTCCGGCGGGGTCGCCGGCTGGGTGGAAGCCGGCCTGCCTGTCCGGCGGGGCAAGGGTAAAAGGCGTCTGCCCATGGCCCGCCAGATTCAGATCGGCGCCGGATCGCTGGTGCTGCTGGGTCTGCTGGGCTCGCTGGTGGTTCCGGCCTTTGCGCTGCTGAGCGCTTTTGTGGGGGCCGGTCTCATCTTTGCCGGGGTGACCGGTTTTTGCGGCATGGCGCTGCTGCTGCAGAAAATGCCCTGGAACAGGGACTAGCATGTGCTGTGGAAATGGCGGGCGCGGCGGTGTCCGCCTGCGTACCGCCGCCGTGAGGGAGGGGAGGCATGCCCGCTGAAGAAAGCCTGCCGGTTGCGCAAAAAGGGGAGCAGCCTGTTCTGCCTGTGCGCGGGCGTCTTGCCCCCAGCCCCACGGGGCAGATACACCTGGGCAATGCCTGGGCCTTTCTGCTGGCCTGGTGGGCGGCCCGGTCCGCCGGTGGCAAGGTGGTGCTGCGTCTGGAGGATATTGATCCGCAGCGGGCAAGGCCAGCGTTTTCCCGTCAGCTGCTGGAGGACCTGCTCTGGCTGGGGCTGGACTGGGATGAAGGGCCGCGCCTGGCCCCTGACGGCAGCCTGCATGACGATGGCCCGCATGCTCCGTATGAGCAGAGCCGCTGCGGCGCGCTGTATGCCGCGGCGTTGCAGCGGCTGGAGGCCGGAGGCCGTGTGTATCCCTGCTTCTGCACGCGCAAGGAGCTGCGCGCCCTGGCTGGCGCCCCGCATGTGGATGACAGGGGCGCCCCGTATCCCGGCACCTGCCGGCATCTGAGTGACGCACAGCGGGCGGCCCTGCTGGCACAGGGTCGCCGGGCCTGCCTGCGCTTTCGGGGAAACGGGGAGGCCATTGTCTTTCAGGATATCTTGCAGGGCCGGCAGTGCGCTCGCCTGGAAGACTGCGGCGGGGATTTTGCCTTGCAGCGTTCCGACGGAGTGGTGGCCTACCAGCTGGCCGTGGCGGTGGATGATGGCCGCATGGGCATTACCCAGGTGGTGCGCGGGCGGGATATTTTGCCCTCCACGCCGCGCCAGATTGCCCTTTTGCGTTTTTTGGGCTATCAAAACCCTGTATACGCGCATATTCCGCTGCTGTGCGACAGTGAAGGACAACGGCTGGCCAAGCGCCATCGCAGTCTGTCGGTGCAGGCATTGCGCGCGGAAGGGGTGCCGGCTGCCCGCTGTGTGGGGCTGCTGGCCTGGCTGGCCGGCTGTAATCCCGACGGCCGCGACATGACGCCGGCGGAAGGTCTGGCACATTTTTGTCTGGCAGCCTTGCCGCGCCATGATCTGCTGCTGGATGGCGACATGCTGGACTGGCTGCGGCACGGGAAAGCCCGCCATGGAGCGGCGGGCGTGCGGTGCTGAAATATGCGCCGTTGCGGGTTTCATGCGTTCATGCGGTTACTTCTCTGCCTGTGGAGGAATATATGACGTTGGATCAGGAGTTTCTGGATACGGTGTTCCCTGCCGAGCGGACCGATGCCTTTTTTGACGCCCTGTTTGGCGGTGCGGAAGAGGGCGCCTACGACATTCGGCTGGTATGCCGCAAGGTGGAGGACAATAAGGCGGAGCTGGCCTTTGAGCTGCATCAGCGCCCCGGCAAGTGTCTGGCCTGCAACCTCACCTATGGTCTGCCCCAGGTCTTCCAGCGGCATCCCGTGCTGGATGTGCCCGGCACAGTGAAGGCTGTGGCCGCCAGGCTGGGCTGGCCGGAAAACAGTCCCTGGAAGCTGGGATCGACGCAGGAATACAGCCGGGAGCTGCACTGCATCCCGCTGTTCATACAGCGGGGCTGAGCCGCGGGCATGATTTCAGCAGGGCTTGTCACATCGCGGACAGGCCCTTTTTGTTAGGTATCTGTCCAGGAAGGGGACATGCCGTCATGACCGGAGCCGCAGAGACGCGGTGAGGCATGTCCTGTCATTTCATCCACAGGCCTGCGGGGGGTTCCGTGCCACTGCCACCAACACGCTTTGAAAATAATGCCTTTCTGGGGCTGCTGTTTGTCACCTCCCTGGCGTTCCTGTGGATGCTGCGCCCGTTTTTTGACGATATTTTCTGGAGTGTAGTCATTGCACTGCTGTTCACCCCGTTTTACCGGAGGGTGCAGCGCTGGGGGCTGGGAAGCACCACGGCAGCCCTGCTCACCATCCTGCTCAGTCTGGCCCTGATCATTCTGCCGGCAGCCTATCTGTTCTATACCTGCGCCTCGGAGCTGAGCCAGCTGTATCAGCGCCTGTCCGGCAATCAGCAGGAACTGCTGGACAGGCTGGACCGCCTGCGGCAGGCCCTGCCCGGGGTGGTGACCTGGCTGGATCAGTTCGGCTACGGTCCGGAAAAGCTCAAAAGCATGATTTCCGGGGCAGCGGTGAATATCAGCGGTTTTCTGGCCCGGCAGACCGTAAGCATCGGCGGCGGTACGGTAAACTGGTTCATTGATCTGGCCATCGTGCTGTATCTGGGCTTTTTTCTCGTGCGGGATGGGGAGCGTATCCGCACGCTGCTCATCCGTGCTCTGCCTTTCGGCGACCATCGCGAGGAAATGCTCTTTGCCCGCTTTGCCCAGATGCTGCGGGCCACCGTACGCGGAACGCTGCTGGTGGCCATTGCCCAGGGCACGCTGGGCGGCATCATCTTTGCGCTGCTGGATATTCGCGGTCCGGTGCTCTGGGGCGTCATCATGACGCTGCTTTCCCTCATTCCCGTGGTGGGGGCCGCCGTGATCTGGCTGCCTGTGGCCGGCTACCTGCTGGCCACGGGAGAATACGCATCCGGGGCCATTCTCATGGCCTACGGTGTCTGCGTCATCGGTCTGGCAGACAATGTGCTGCGGCCCGTTCTGGTGGGCCGCGACACCAAGCTGCCCGACTTCATGGTGCTGCTGTCTACCCTGGGCGGTTTTGCACTGTTCGGCCTGGACGGCTTTATCACCGGTCCGGTGCTGGCCGTGCTTTTTGTGACCATCTGGCAGATATTTATGGATGAATTCACCGGCCGTCCTCCCCTGGTGACAGAGCCTTCCGCCGACGGCACCAACGCGGACGGCGGCGTGGGGAGCCTGCACTCCTGACGCGGCCGGCAGGGCCGCAGAGGTATATTTCCCGGCCCTGCCGCGAAATGCGGGGAGCTGCTGCTCATACAGGCAGCGCGGTAAACCGGACGTCTGTCCGCAGATGAGCAACGGAGGTGGCATGGCGGCTGCGCGTGACCATTTTTCATCCCGTCTCGGCGTGTTGGCCGCGACGCTTGGCTCTGCCGTGGGGCTGGGCAATATCTGGAAATTTCCGGCCCTGGTGGGGCAGAACGGTGGCGCTTCCTTTCTGGCGCTGTATGTGCTGGCCACATTGTGCGTGGGCCTGCCGGTCATGATTGCCGAACTGAGCATCGGCCGGGCGGGACGGAGAAATGTGGTGGAGGTTTTTCGGGTGCTGGCGCCCCGCAGCGCCTGGTGGCTTGTGGGGCTGGGCGCAGTGGTGAGCTGCGTGGTTATCCTGGGCTACTATGCCGATGTGGCAGGCTGGGTATTTGCCTATGTGGTCAGGTCGGCTTCCGGCAGCGTGGCCACCACGGACCCGGCCGTGGCGCAGGCCAGCTTTGACGCGCTGGTGAGCAGTCCGCTGGAATCGCTGGGCTGGCAATGGCTGGTACTGCTGCTCGCGGGAACCGTAATCATGCGCGGCGCTTCCGGGGGCATTGAAAAGGTGACGCGGGTGCTCATGCCGCTGCTTTTTCTGCTGCTGGTGGGCATATGCGTGCGCAGTCTGCTGTTGCCCGGCGCCGTGGAGGGGCTGCGCTTTCTTTTCATGCCCCAGTGGGACCGCATTACCGGCGACGTGGTGCTGCTGGCCATGGGCCTGGCCTTTTTCAAGATGTCTGTGGGCATGGGCTGCATGCTCATCTACGGCAGTTACTTCCGGGACGACGTGCACATTCCCCTGATGGCCACGCGCGTCATGATCTGCGATCTGCTGGTGTCGCTGCTGGCAGGCATAGCCATTTTTCCGGCCGTGTTCAGCTTTGGCTTTGAAGTCAGCCAGGGGCCGGCCCTGCTGTTCATGACCATACCGGCGGTCTTTGCCGCCATTCCCGGGGGCAGCATCTTTGCCACGCTGTTCTTTGTGCTGTCGGCCATTGCTGCCACGGGGGCCATTCTCTCCCTGCTGGAGGTGACGGTCTCCTGCCTGGCCGAACGCTTCTGCCTGTCGCGAAAGCGGGCCGTACCGCTGGTACTGCTGGGGCTGGCTGTGGTGGGCCTGCCGGCCACCCTGTCATTCAGCAGCCTGAAGGGGGTGGAGGTACTGGGGTACAGTTTTTTTGCGCTGTATGATGTCATGTCCTCGGCCTTTCTCATGCCGGTATGCGCCATTGCCACCAGTCTCTTTGTGGGCTACGCCTGGGGGCGTGAAAAGGCCCTGGCCGCCATGGGCAACGGTGCCTCAGCCCTGGCCGTATGGTGGCTGTGCCGTACCCTGACGCCGGTGCTGATCGCCGTGGTGCTGCTGCACGGCCTGGGCATGCTGTAGCAGGCGTGACCGCGCGTACGCCGCTGCCTGCGGTGCGGAACAGAAAAACCCGCAGGATCTGCGCTTTCTGCTTGACAGTCAGCCTTCTTTCTGCGACAAAAAACATCGCGCCAGCTTAGCTCAGTTGGTAGAGCAGCTGATTCGTAATCAGCAGGTCAAGAGTTCAAGTCTCTTAGCTGGCTCCATAAATTTCAGGGGGTTAGATGAAAATCTAGCCCCCTTTTTCTGCACCAGACTGCACCAAATCGAAGCCCTGCACCATGAGCGTGATGCAGGGCTATTTTTTTGCCGGGTGTAACGCGTCAGATACATTTGTGTACAGTGTCACATAGTTTTGGCATGAGAAAATGGGAGACCCTGCCATATCGGATATGGAAAACGTGCCGCAGCAGCATTGCCGGGTACGTTTTTCCTGGTCTCTTAGCCTTCAATGAGCCATCCGGTGCAGTCGCCAAAGCGGAAGGCTTCCACGGCGTCCACCCCCAGCTCGCCAGGGTAAAGAGGGCGCTGTCTGCCGGAGAGGCCAGCTCTTTTTTCACCACTGCTTCGGGCTCCGCCCCCTGATCCAGCTTGGACGCCTAGGTCAATCTTGCCAGTACCGTAGCCGGATAGCCACCGGGCGGCGCCAGCTTGTCAAAGATGATGATTGCCCCGCCGGGTCGCTGCTGCCGCAGACGGGTCAGCAACTTTCGTCGGGGCGGGGACAGCCTGGAACATCAGTGCCAGAAAGGCCACCGCCACACATCGAAGGGGTTGTCGTTAAACCGGATTCTGTCGGCCCGCAGCACCCGGCCTGGTGCGTTGTACGCCTCTACCATATCAGGGCATTCATCCCGTGCCATCAGCCGCGCATAGCGCGTTTCAAGCGTAGGTGCTACACCCCGGGGTAGCCGTGGACGCCTCCAGATCATAGACCTTGAGTCCCTTCAAAATGTGCTGCCTGGCGCCCCATAGCCGCACTGGCCAGCTCATACCAGGGGAGCTGTTCTCTGACATGTCCGTCGAACACTTTGGCGAATCCGTAAAAAGTCCAGTCGGAATCGTGAATCATACATCCTCCAGAGACAACCCAAGGCGCTTGGAAAATGCATCCAAGGCCAGTCTGGCAAGCCTCATGCTTTTTCCATCCGGGTAAGGCTGGTTGCATTCAAAGCACAGACGTTCAGCCAGATCTCGCGGATGCAGGAGGGATTGTGCGTGGAGTTGTGTCAACGAGCAGAATCTGATATATATGAGAGCGTAACATAGTAAAAACAATTTAACAAACGATATGAAAAAAGCTTATAGTAAGGTGGTTATGTGCAAGAAATCTATCAAAGTTGGATTTTCTGATTTTTGGGCTGGATTTTCTGAAGAAGATAATATTTTTACTCGCATTTTAAGTGATAGATATGATGTTGTTGTTGATAATGGTAGCCCGGATTACTTGTTTTGTTCTACTTTTTCGAAAAAACACTTGTTATATGATTGTGTGAAAGTATTTTATACAGGAGAAAATATCACGCCAGATTTTAATTTATTTGATTATGCTATAGGTTTTGATTATATTAATTTTGATGATAGATACTATCGTTTGCCGCTATACAGGCTGTACCAAGTTGAAGAAGATGGGAGGCAAAAAGAAAAAGAATTCTGGAATAAAGAAATATTGCAGAAGAAAAAATTTTGTAATTTTTTATACTCAAATAACAGCACAGCAAATGCGTTCAGAATTCAGTTATTAGAAGCGCTTGATAGCTATAAGCATGTTGCGTGTGGAGGCAAGATACGCAATAATATTGGAGGGCGCGTAAAAAATAAGGATACGTGGCTGCGGCAATTCAAATTTTCCATTGCCTGTGAAAATTCCTCAAAGCCAGGTTATGTCACAGAAAAAATTTTTGAAGCATTACGTGCTAACAGTATTCCAATTTATTGGGGAGATCCTCTTGTAGGGCGCGAGTTTAATCCTAAGCGGTTCATCAATTGCCATGCGTATGAAAGTCTTGATGGCGTGGTGGCAGAAGTTCGACGGCTTGATAACGACCCAGAAGCATATTTATCCATGCTGAGGGAACCGTGGTTCACAGGTGGCACTCCGTCGCTACCAGAGCATGACATATCACTTAAGAAATTTTTATACCATATCGTTGAACAGGGGACTGAAGCCTCGCGCAGGACAATACGTGATGGCTTTGTGCGACATTACATTGCTCAGCAGGCTAGGTTGTCAGAGTCGCGGTGGGGCCCCCTTTCTCGCCTTTGGCGGGGCTGGAAGCAAGGAATCCATTCCACATTGGGTAAGAGGGACAAATAATCTCCTGTCATTTTGCTAATTACAGATGCCGCCAACGTTCACGGAACATGCGCCAGCGGTATCGAGCAGCCGGGCGCCCTTTGCGCAGCGCCTCCAGTGGTAGCATACACAACGGATATAGAACATTTGCGCAGCGGAACCAGAGCGGGAAGGCATGTTTTTTGAGTAAAAACATACGCCCGGCCGCGTAGGCGGTGATTTTGGCCTCCGAAGGTAAATGCGTGTCGGGTGAGGGGTGGAAGACGCGGATGGACGGGCAGCGCCACACCGGGGCGCGCTTGTGCACTTCCAACAGATAATCCGTATCTTCGCCGCAGCCGTAGGGTAGCCCCGTCCCGGGGCCGAGGCGAGGATCGAAGCGTATTCCTTTGACGGCTTCGGCCCTGAAGAACTGCACGCAGGTTCCTCCTTGTGAGAACATGGCAGTAGCAGAAAGAAGCTGTTCCCTCCCGTTGGGTTTGGGAAGATTTGGGAAGGGGGTCCAGAAGCCTAAGATGCCTCCGGCATCGGGATGCCGCCGAAACGCTTCTACTGCTTGGGCCAGGGTATCCGGCGCATACCAGCAGTCATCATCAGGGAAGGCGAGAAACGTGCCGCGTGCAAGGGAAATGATGGCATTGCGCGCTTGCGAGACTCCCTTGTTGGGAACCCTGACTGCCTGGATGGGCAAATCGGAAAATT
Source organism: uncultured Desulfovibrio sp. (assembly GCF_944324505.1). Classification (NCBI taxonomy): domain Bacteria; kingdom Pseudomonadati; phylum Thermodesulfobacteriota; class Desulfovibrionia; order Desulfovibrionales; family Desulfovibrionaceae; genus Desulfovibrio; species uncultured Desulfovibrio sp. The sequence continues at coordinate 58,428 of NZ_CALUWO010000001.1, read as the reverse complement.
CCGTATAGATGTCCTGCAACAGGGCAGGGGGGTTCTGGTCGGCAATGAGGATTTCCATATCGCGCAGAGTTTGTCCGCGCAGGGACCGCAACAGACGTTCCAGCTCGGCATGTCTCCTGACCGTCGCTATGAGCAGCGAAAATAAGGGGGTAGAAGTCATTGGTTGCCTGCAGTGTCTGGAGATGGGCGCGAACTGCCGGCAAGATACGGACGCAATTCCTCAATGACTTCGGGGCGTCTCATTTTTATTGCCAGCTTTCGCAGAGGTTGCAGATAGTTTTCCGTGTAGAGCGGATCTGTCAGTATAGCCCGCAGCAGCATCTTTACGGCCTGTGGCAGATGTCCCGGCAGCTTGGCCAGCAGCACAGCAGTATGGAACAGGAAGGCGGAACGGGCACGGCGTCGTACCCACTCCGGCACGGAGGGATCCTCAAGGTAGCGGGCAAGGAAGGTTTTTTCATCTTTGAGAAATGCCTCGACGTTGCCGACGGCGCTTCCGGCTCGTTGTCGGTAGTAATGCACGATATGGGGAACGTGCTGTGTTGTGCAGCGTTGTAAAAGGCGGATGAGCCAATCCCTGTCTTCGCAGATCCGCAGCCGGGTATCAAAAGGAATACCATTGGCCTTTTCCGCTCTAAAAAGAAGTGCGCCGAACTGCAAAAAGTTGGTAATCAGAAGATTTTGCCAGAAAATTTTTGTCTGCTTCCAGTCATGTAGCGGGCTGGGACGGGCAATGCCGCTGCCGTCGGCAAAGCGCATGAAGTTGCCCCAGACAAAGGCCGGCGGATCTTCTTGCAATAAGGGGGCAGACAGACGTTCAAGCGCCTGCGGATGCCAGATGTCATCTCCGTCAAGAAAGGCGACATATTCCCCGCACGCTTCGTGCAGCCCTCGGTTGCGCGCGGCAGATACGCCGGCATTTTCCTGCCGTACAAGGCGAAAACGGCGATCGTTTGCAGGCAGGCAGGCGTCAGGGGCGTCCGTAGAGCCATCATCAACAATGATGCACTCCCAGTCGTGTAGCGTTTGCGCCTGGACGCTGCGCAACGTGTCAGGCAGCCAAGGGGCGACGTTATAGGCGGGAATGATGATGGAGATGCGGGGCATGTTCTTCACTCCGCAGGATTTGTGGAGGAGCGCCTCTTCATCGTCGCAAGCAGGAAAAAGCCTCTGAACATGCCGGCTAGAAACAGACACTCGCCCCCGAGCGCTATGACAGCGTTCTGCCAGGCATATGTCCGGTTGCAAAGTCGGTACAATGTCCTCCCCAATGTACGAAGAAGGCGATAGGGAACCTTGCAGCACAGACGGAGAAACTGCCGCCAGCCCTGCCAGTTGTAAATGACCGGTGTAGATTTTCCGTAGCGGTAGGCAATGCGCAGTAAATTGCTCACCGTATAGCGCGACGGTCTGGCAAGGTGAGCAACCACCGCATCGGGCGCGTAGCGGATACGCCCACCCATTTGGCGAATGCGTACCTGCAGTTCGGTTTCTTCGCCATAGGGAACCACGGTACCCCGTACGCCGAAGCGCGGATCAAACCCCCCGGCCAGCCGAATGCTCTGACAGGAAAACGCCATATTCGTGCCGTAGGCAAAATCCTTCGGATAAAGGTGGCCACTGGCATCAGCGTGCGGCGAATAGGATTCATATTCATCCAGAAACCAGGACGGCAGTGGGAAAAGCTTCCAGGGAACGACCTTTCCGGCAATGACGTCACATGGGGGAGGAGATGCGATAGCACGCAAAATGGATTCCACATAGCGGGGGAAAGGCTTGGCGTCGTCGTCCAGATAGACAATCCAAGGAGTAGTGCACTGGTGCCAGGCAGTATTTCGTGCGTGGCTGAGTCCAGCTTTTTTTTCAACAACATACGAAAAATGCGGAAAGCGATCTGCCATCATGGCCATGCGCTGTCGGGTATCATCTGTTGAATTGTTGTCCACAATGAGAACCAGAAATTCTTCAGCAGGGATAGATTGCTCTAGAAGCGCTTCACAAACCTGCTGGAGTATCTCGCCGCGATTCCATGTGGGGATGGCGACGGTGAGCATGGGGGTGGAAACGTCTGCCATATGTATACCTCTTATTTTCCTACAATACAGGGGAGACAGAAACAAACTCCTTTACACGAGTCTAGGTAAATAATTCTTTGAGCATATGTTTTATGTATTTTGCGAAAAAAAAGGAGTATAACACACAAGGATTTTTTTTTCGTGAGAAAGTATATTGGTGATATATTTTTATGTTTTTAAGCATATTGGGGGAGTGGGTTATGCAGTATTCGCTATAGTTTTGCAGAATATGTGCTAAATAGATAGGAAAATCGAGAATAGCTGCGCATTGCTTGTAGAGACGATCAAACCATTCAAAAACAGCCGTAACACCGAAACGATGGATAATATCGCGAAAGTCGCCTGTTCCTACTCCTGTATGAATGGCAATTTCAGATGCTGTGCACGATAAGCCTAGCAAGGGTATAAGATATTTTTCAACAACGAGCTGGTGCCAATAGGAATTTGAAGGACGATTAAATACTCGATAGTTCAGTAAAATATCTGGTAAAACAAATCCTTGTAGCTTTTGCCGTAAAAAAGCCTCAATCCAAAAAGCAAAATCTTCAGCTCGCTTTAAGGAAGAATCGTATTGCAAATCGGCTTTACGTACGTCAGAAAGACGCATCATAACTGTCGGATTATATAATGCTGGTGAAAAAATCGTCATTGCAGCGATTGCAGGCGAGTTAGTCTGTGAACTTATCCCTTTTGCGCCATGGAATCGGCGAACTCTCCCACCACATATGGAAATTTTGGGGTGTGTATCAAGAAATTGTATTTGTTTTGCAAATCTGTCTGGGCAAGCTATATCATCAGAATCCATCCAGGCAAAATATTCACTATCTGCTGCATTGAGAGCGGTATTACGGGCAACAGGGCGACCAAGATTTTGATGATGTCTGATGTATTCTATACGTTTGTCTGCATAGCTTGAAATAATTTTTGAGCTTTTATCTGTACTTCCATCATCAACGATTAGAAGCTTAAAATCACAAAATGACTGAGATAAAATCGAATCAATTGCCGCTTTGACATACGGTTCGTCGTTGTAAACCGGCATGCCTACCGTGAGTTTAGTCATGGATTTACCTTGTGTCGTTTTAGTTTTCGAAAGATTAGCAGCAAGATTCGGCCACATGGGTTGTTGGAAAGGAATATTTTGAGATCGTTTTTTTTCATTTCCCACATATTTTCTATTCCATAGTAGATATAGTGAGAAATGGAGTGTTTTCGTATAATTTTTAGGTTTTCACAGTAAAGTTTTTTAAAATTGTTAGGATTGCTAGATATGCCACCAATATACATATCAGTTACAAACTGATTTATTTTTGTAATTTGTGATTCTGATGATATTGATTTTAGAAAAAAATCGTAATCACCTGCAATATTAAATTGGGGATCAAATTTTATTTTTTGCAAAATATCTCGCCTGTGAAAAAGCCCAGAATGAGGAAATGACATGCCATAATATCGTCTTGCAAATGCCGTTGAAATATCAACATTAAGCGCAGTAACAATCTCATTTTGAGTGTTCATCATGCAAACATTTCCAGAAGCAAACACAACATCATTTTTGACTAAGGAAAGGTAATCTTTACACTGAGAAAGTGTTTCGTGTGTATGTAGCTTGTCGTCGGCACCTAAAAAAAGAATCCATTCACCCAATTGAGGCGACCAATGCGAAATGGCCTTGTTCCAGGCATCGTAAATACCATTGTCTCTACTGCTGTCAGCCAGAATTTCTGGTAGCCGATCGCTATACCGCGTCACAATCTCCATGGTAGCATCGGACGACGCACCGTCCTGCACTATCCAGTTGAAGTCTCGGCAGGTCTGCGAAGCCAGCGAATCCAGTAGTCTTGGTAGTGTAGCAGAAGCATTAAAGGTGGCAGTGATGATCGTAAAAAAGGGCGTCTGTGGTATGGTAATCATTTTTACTATATGCTGTAATTATCTTTTTTTAAAGAAGAAATGTTGAAGGCTACGGGAGTAACTATTTAGGGTGCGCATATATGACCTTTTTATCTTGTTCGTACAGCGAAAAAGAAGCAATCGCAGCAGTGATAAAAACAACTTGATCAGCAAATATGAGGGAAATTTTTCCACTACATGGATACATTGTGTATACCCAAAGGATGGAAAAGCTATTATTTGATTTTTTATTAAATTTTTTTTGATATATTCCAAAAAATTTGGAAAGTAAATAGTCAGATCTAGGCATTTTTGAAATGCGGAAAAACAATTTTGAGTGTCTATTTCACTAAAAAAATTGCCAAACTCTGAGAATGCATTTTTTGATCTTGTATCGATAGATAGTCCGCATTTATATTTAGCGATAATATGTTGCATCTGTTTAGTATCATTGTTAATTACGGGAATACCATGCTGTAGCGCTACAGAAAATTTAGTTGAAGAAAGTCCAATTTCCTGTATGTTTTTCCCAGTAAACAAAGAATCATATGTTGCTTTATATAATACAGCACAACAGTCAGCGGACTGAACAATGTTTCGAAACTCTTCAGGTGTTTTGGCTTGTTCACACGAATAAAATATTTTTTTATGGGAAGGAAAGGGAGGATTTTGTATACCGTATCGTCCATGAAAGACAATGACCCAATTTTCTGGAAGCGCGTCAGCATGTTCGGCAAGCCAGTCGGCCATAGTCCATGACGCTATGCTGCCCATATGGAGGAGGATTTTTTTATCCAGAGGAATATTGCAGCGCTCATGTAAAAAATGGGATCTTCTGTGTGGAATAATCCCGCTTCCCGCAACGGGTATTCGCAAAATTGGACATGTCAGACCATATTCATTTTGTAAGATCGCGGCTCGCAGTTCATCTTGAGTAATAGCAAAGCGTGCGGATTTTGCTGCAGTTTTCATGTTATGTATAAAATTTTTTTCATCAGCTGTTTTTGCTTCTTCCATGAAAAAAATTTCATAACTCAAAAATAAAAAGGGAATTTGTGCCGTCCGATAAACTTTTTCAGCATCACACACTCCTCCATCAATACCAATGCAAAAATTCCATGATGAACCAACTGATGAAAGAGGCAACTGAAACGGCACAATGATATCATTAAAGAAAGGATTGCCTGCTAAATCATTGATTGATTCTGTAGCGTAATGGATATAATCAATAGAATAGCCTGAATTAATAAGAAGCTTAGCTATGCTCTTGAGGTTGACATTGCTTCCAACATTTCCTTCAGGATGGAAAATAGCAATTTTCTTTTTCATTTTGAGACAAGCATCCAAGCATTCCACGTATCACGTGCTGGTAGACTTTCCATGCGCCATGCACCTTCAGCTCTGACATGAAAGCCGCTTAAACGTGCAAGGTACCGAAGCTCCGGCATAAACCAGTACCGCATCATGTGCACTTCAGATAGAGATGTCTGATTTGCGGTCAGCTTATCAACAAGATCAATAGAGTAGTGCACCTCTATAATATTGTCATTGACGCGGTGCACAGGATGTGCATGGCGGCGCACCAGCGTTTTGTCATCCTCCATAACGCGGTCACGTTCTGTTGGTGGATCGGTCAAGACGCCTGGCCCGTACCAGAAGTCAAAAAGAAAACAGCCCCCGGGCTTTAAATGACAGCGGGCCGTCTCCAGTACGGCACGTGCGTCTTCTTCCGTATTTTGGTAACTCATCACGTGGAACAGACTTGTCACGGCATCAAATTGTGCATCAAGCCGAATCGTTCGGGCATCACCCTCCAGCAGGCAGGGGAGGGGAGTATTTCCTGGCAAAGGCGGAGCGGTGCCAAGCATTTGTCGCCCCATGTCCAGCATGGTGGTAGACATATCAACGCCAGTGACGGCGACTCTCCTGCGGGACATTTCCAGAGCATGACGGCCTGTGCCACATCCCAGATCAAGCAATGTTCGTGGAAGAGAACTATAGCGCTTCAAGCAGGACAGTACAAAATCTGTTTCGCCTGCATAGTCCTTGTCCTGATAGAGGACATTGTAATAGCGCGCATAATCACCGAAGACCGTCATAACTCCTCCTACCGGCGAAATGCAGCAATAACGTCGCAGACTCGATCAATATCCGATTCGCGCAGGTTACTTCCACTGGGCAGATAAAATCCATTATCCGCCAGCCAGTCGGAAACCGGATAGTTGCCATCGCAATAACATCCGAAGTTCCGCAGAGCCGGCTGGCGATGCATGCCATTGAAGAAAAGCCGTGTGTCGATGCCCCGTTCGTGAAGATGAGCAATAAGCTCGCCGCGCGTGTGCCCGTATGCGGGCGAGACAGTAAGCCCGTTCATCCAGTACACATTTTCCCCCTCGGGGGTATCCTGCTGCAGATGTATACCGGGAATGGCGGATAGTCGTTCCCGGTACAGCCGGCCATGCTCCTGGCGCAGGGCCTTATACACGTCCGCGCGTTCGGTCTGGGCCAGACCGATGGCGGCATGAAGATTACTCATCCGGTAGTTGTAGCCAATATGCGCATGCAGATAGGTGCGGGGCGCATCCAGCGGAAAGCACATATTTTTGAAGTAGCGACAGGCTGCTGCCAAATCGTCATCATCGGTAACGACCATACCGCCTTCGCCCGTGGTGACATTTTTATTGGCAAAAAAGCTAAACGCTGCAATACGGGACAGTCCACCTGCCTTCCGCCCCTGATAGCAGGCGCCATGTGCTTCGGCGGCATCTTCCATGAGCCAGAGTCCGTGACGCTCGGCAATACAGCGCAACGCGTCCATGCTACAAGGATTTCCGAAAATATGGACAGCCATGATGCCCTTGGTGGCAGGCGTAATGTGCCGTTCCACGGCTGTAACGTCCATATTCCATGTGTCGGCATCTGCATCCACAAAGACTGGTTTGGCCCCACAGTAGCAGACAGCCAGGGCCGAAGCAATCATGGTAAAGTCAGGAATGATGACTTCATCGCCGGAGCCGATGCCAAGTGCTCGTAACGCCAGATGCAGAGCCGCTGTACCATTGCACACAGCAATACCGTGCCGGACGCCACAATAGTCAGCAAAGGCCCTTTCAAAGGATGAAACATAACTTCCGGCTGAGGAAATCCAGCCGGTGCTGACGGCATCCGTAACGTACTTGAGTTCATTGCCGGCCAGCAGAGGTTCACAAACGGGAAGGACAGCCGAATTCATGTTACCCCTTGTTCGTCAAAAATTCATATGTCAACTCAGCCAAACAAAAATCATCTTCAGTATCAATATCAATTGATTCTAAACGTGGAATCGTATAAAGTAAAGGCTTTTTCCCTATGCGTCTGTGTAGATTGCAGATAACATCACGACTAAAAATATAAAAGCAAGAATTGTCTTCATAGAGAGGAGGTAAGTTTTGAGTTTGTATAAGCTCATTAATGTTATGGTTGATAGGAGAAAATTTGTTGTCATAAAATCTGCTGTGAAATTTATTAACTGATAAGCAGCTGTCATACTCATCTAGGTGAGCAAAGTACGTTGTAACTGCATTTGCAAACGTAGAAGATTGCACACATGGGTTGGTAACATGTGTCTGAATAAAATATTCGCCAGGAAATGCACTGATGGTGTCTTCTATAAGTAAGTTAACTGATACATCATCACCGCACAATATATCAGGTCTGTGATATATGCAAATACGATTTGAATTGTTTTCATTCAAAATGATTCTTTCTAGATCGGCTGAGTCGATATTAATAATAATTTTGTCAATCGATTTGACAGAAAGCAATGCCGAGATAACATACGTAAAAAGCGGTTTACCACAAAACAGGCGAAAGTTTTTTTGTGGAACACGCTGAGAATGCTTTTTAATAGGAATTATGGCCGAAATCATGACAACCTCGCTGAATTATTTTTGAACAAAACGTTTACTAAGAATTGATGTCCAAGAAGGATGGAGCATGGTAAAAGTCCATCCATCCTGTTCGGCAGTACAAAATGCTTTTTCCAGCAAGTCACCAAAATTAAGTTGCTCATAAAAGTTTTTTTTATCATCCGGACAAAAGAAGGAGTAAAACGCTGGATGGTGACGGCGCAAATCGTCCACATCGTCCGAATAATGCTCTTTAGTAGAATTTTTCCAAAAAAGAGAATCAGAAGGGGCCTTCCCATCGAAACCCCATAAATATACATTTTTACTTAAATATGAAGCAATAGGAAGCAAAAGAAGACCAAGCACATTGCCTAAAGCTGGGAGCTCAAATCTCTCCATTGTGTGATGGAAATCCGTACCTGCGCCGCATGGAACGGGCACGAGCTGCGAGTTGGAAATTTCCATTGTCCTCCTGACCATGCCATCAAAGATTTGTGGGTAGACGAAAATACACTTAGGGCTCTCTGACAAGCGTAGCTGCAAATCGTGACGGAAATGCTTTGCAAATTTTTCATTACTAAAATGGTAAAGAGCATCACCTGCTACAATAATATGTGGAGAAATGTGGTGCCACATTTCTGAATTTTTTACTATTGTGTTACAAACAATACGATAACCATCGCTCCAATCGTGTTCGATCGCTTTATCGAGTGAAGGGCCTGTTCCAAATATGTAGGCTTTTGACAGTTTCTGAACTTTATCTACCCAGTTCTGAAAAGTGTTTTTGCTTTCTTCAATATCAGATGAAAAAGCATGAACATAATCTGAAAATCGACACCACTCCCACGCGTCAAGTGGATTTAATCTCCAATCTATATCAAATATCGTATCTGCGTGCTGTGTACTTCCAAAACTTAAAACAGGAAAAGAGTCAGGAATGGAGCTATCAGGGAGATATACTGTTGATATTTCTGGGCAACCGTAAAAACTTGCACGAGTTTTAATCTCTTGAAGTTCACTAGCAGTGATATCTTCTCCTTCAATATAACAGGTATGAAACTTGGTAGGTGCAATATGGGGTTTTCTGAATTGTTTTCTGTAAATATTTTTCAGGCCTGAGTAAAATGGTAGCTTTCGTAAATATCTTTTTATACCTTGTCCAGCCACAGTATTCTGTGAAGGCTTATGCCAACTGGAAAAATCACTAATAAAACTGGATAGAGAATGCTTTTCTGAAATATCATATGATTCTGATGGGGAAGTACTCCCTGTTTTCTTTGCAATTATAGTTGTATATTCATTCTGGAAGCATGGCTCAAAACCAGCCTTCTTGATAAGGAGCGAAAAATGATAGGGCGTAAAATGAAATAGGTGGGCAATCGTAAAATAATGCTGTAGCGATATGTAATCCATGGTAAAGCGGTAAATATTAGGAACTTCAGCAAGTATAATTCCACCTGGCTTAAGGGAAGACTGAATCCTTGAAAGCATTTCAACAGGATTAGGGATATGCTCCAAACAATGACTGAAAATAAGTATATCTGCATTATCTTCGATAGTCCCATCTTGCTGACGAAGATCTAATCCAAGTCTCCGTCCAAAATCCATATAATTTTTGTTATAAGCATAGCCAATGCAGAAATTATTCCGCCGCATAAAGGGATACAGGATTCCGCCAGATGAACAACCGATTTCAACTATTTTCTTTTCTGAAAAATTACCTAAAACTGATTGCACTATTTTATAATAACGAAGACCAATTTTATTTTGTTCATAAAAATAATCTCGATTAGCAAAATCACTGCCAAAAGTCATCTTATGATAATCATTTTTGTAAAAAGCAGCGCATGTCTCCTCTGTAAAAATTTCTTTGTTACGTAAAAGTCCACATGTGCAGCATTGAATAACAGGGCAAAAAAAACCATTACGATCGAATGTCGATACTTCAACACCATCAGCAGTAGATCCGCATATAGGGCACGTCGAGCGTTGAGTAATATATTCATGAGTATCGAGGGCATGTTGTACTTTTTCTATAGCAGCCAACTGAATCTGACTTGCAGGAAAACATGGAGTAGGAGTAAACATAACCCACCTCATTTATACAAGATTTGTACAAGTTTTTGGGGAAGAAGAAAATTCTTTTTTTGTGCTAAGCACTCACACGCAAAATCAATAAAATCATTTTTTCCCTGTTGTAGTGCAAAAAGATTGTAAGAATCTATCTTGTGAGTAATAAAGCTAAATTGATTCCAATGTATTGACCGTCGATATATATACGCATTAAGATACAATTTAGCCATAGTTTGCTGTTTTTCAGTTAGTGATGGAAGTTTATGGATTGTTAAAACTTTTTCTAAAAATTCAGGCAGCGTGGTAGAATCATATGTAAATCCTTTTCCAAGATAGTGCACATTATCTCTTATGGCTGTCAGAACAATTTTACCACGACATGCAAGCTCTAGACCGACAGTTCCAAACCCTGTTATGCCACCATCAATGACGTTGAATAAATCCTCCGTACTTATGCAATCCTCGTTAGGAATTAGTGTAATATTCTGTGGTAACTCAGCAAGTTCCTTCATACAAAAAGCAAAAAGTGTCTTTTGTTGAGGGGTCCCACGCTGGTATTCCGCTGGGTGAAAACGAAGCAGCCAGTTAACAGATGTATTTTTCGCCATTGCCCGAATTGTTTCGACAGTCCAATCTGAAAGATTCTTAGTTAAAAAAAAGCGGCAATCATGCCCATCCCATAGAAGGTGTGGGAAAAAAGCAAAAGTCTTTTTTCTTGGATCAATATTATACTTTGAGTAAAAAGCATCGATAGTAAAATTTTTATTTTTCTCATCAAAAAATGTATAGCGTCTGTTAGAGTATTTTTCTGTCAAATACGCCTCGGTAGCATCTAAGCTTTTCTGATCAATCCCCTCAGTCTGACATTGCTCCCAATCTTCAGAAGTCAGTGTTGTTGTAAGCATTTTATTGGGGTGTTTATACCATTGCAACGTAAAATCACTTTTGCAAAAAGAAAATGAAAAAGCAGCAAAGGGAATATTCATTTTATGACATAACTGTACTATTCCGAAATGCTCCTGATATGAAGGTTCTATCCCAATGACAATATCAGGGGAAAACTCTTGTATAGCCCTTAATGTTGCTATTAGGTGGTATGCGGATGTAATAGCCGAGCGTTTAATATCAGTAAGGGAAATATCTGCATAGTCTGTCATATTCATACGGATAATGCTGCTGCGGATACCTGCTGAAAGATCGATTCCATTATAGACAAATTTGAAGTCCCAAAAGCCACCTGAAATCTTTTCTGCTGCCTTGATAATATTATTTCGATCTTCCTTGGAGATTACGTCATCTAGTGATACTATCTTTATGCCAAAAGCGTTAAACCAAGAAAATTTATGTTGTTTGCAATATTCGCATACAGACTGTGCCGAGGATATATTTGGATAAAAGTTATAGCATAAACCAATAGGCAGCCCTGTACAATCAAGCGATATGACTTTAGCGCCACGTAGCTTAAGGGCAAGCCGTGAAAAGCACCAAAATGGGAGAGAGAGCAAACTCCCCCCAACTGGCGTTACAAGTATTGTTTTCCCGGCTAAAATGCCATTTTTCCGCTCTCGCAAAAAAATTTTCTGAAGTTGAAAGATTCTCAATATCAATTTTTCCTTATATGTTGCCATCAAGGAAAAAAGTTTATTTTTCAGGCAGAGAATGCGTATCATATGTTCAAAACTTTCCCAAAAATAATTGTAAATACACCTTAAACTCAAGATGTTAACCCTTGCAGCTTTGATAAAAGAATTGTCGTCTTCGTTGTAAATTGAATCATATCAGAAAGATTATCTATATCCGTGCAATGTGCAGTGATGAAAGATAGGCGTTGAGAACCGTAAAGACAACCTTGATCAAGAATTTGTTGAGATCTCAAAATATCAATATAACCATTCCCTTGGTAAGCTTTTGGGCATTGCTGCCGAGGCAAACTCATAAACTCTTCGCCCATTAAGCCAGAGAAAGTGCCGTCAGCATTAAGCGTAAAATACTTGCAAGGAGGGTGCGCCACTTCATGGGCCGAACATAAGGAGGTGGCTTCAGGATGTTCCAAAAATTTCTCTATAGCCTGATCCATGATTGAAGGATCACGATCAGGACTCGTGGGTCTCAGATGAACGATTAGCGAAGGCACCCTGCCTTCATGCTCAGCCAGCCATAACAGGGCGTGCATGAGGAAGCCGATATCCTGGGCTGTATCAGTGGAAATAACGGCTGGACGCAGAAAAGGTACCTCGGCACCATATTTGCGCGCTACTGCAGCATATTCTTCACTATCCGTGCTGACAATGACTCGATCGATATGCTTGCATAGCCTGGCTGCCGCAATACTCCAGGCAATCAGGGGATGCCCGGCTACCGGCATTATATTTTTGTTAACAATGCCTTTAGAGCCGCTTCGTGCGGGAACGATGGCAACTATGTTGTTCGTATATAGCATAAACTATTTTCTCAAGCTGTGCCTGAGTCCATTTATCATGAGAAATTCACTTTAAAAATCTATTTTAGAGATGTGCGCACGCAGCTTCTTGGCAACAGGCTTTTCGGCTTCGATAATCCGCTTTACCCCGTCACCAAGAGCCAGCTCCATTTTGCGCACTGTCCCGCACAGCATCCGCAGGCCGGCACCTTCAAGGGAGGCGGCCTGGTCCGATCCGTACATGGCGCGATCCAGCGTTATATGGCGTTCAAGCGAGGAGATACCCATGCCAACAGCAGCATAGGAGACGGCCAGTCCAGACTCATGCCCGCTGTATCCGACAGGGCAGTGGAAGGTCTCCCGCAGAGTTTGGATGCACCGTAAATTGGCATCTTTCGGATCCAGGGGATAGGTGCCCACGCAGTGCATCAGCTCGAACGGACAATTGGCTTCCCGAAAAATACGGACAGCTTTTTCTACCATGGGCATGTCGCTCAGGCCCGTTGAAATAAAGGTATGTTTGCCTCTGCTGGCGACTTCCCGCAGAAAGCTCTCGTCTGCAAGCATCGCAGAAGCTACTTTGGCATGGGGACAGTCAAATTGATCAAGAAAGCGCAGGCTATTAATGTCCCAGGCCGATGCAAACCAGATAATATTTTTTTCCTTGCAGTAGCGGTCAATCTCTTCAAATTCTTCCTGACCGAATTCCAAGGCCTCTTTCTGGTCACGTTGCGTTGTGCCCCAGGGGCTTTCGCGTGGCGAGTCCAGATACTCTTTGCTGTAGACAAGATTGATATCACGCTTCTGAAATTTGACGGCATCACATCCACAGTCGGCCGCAAGATCAATAAGCTGCTTCGCCAGGGCAATATCCCCATTGTGATTGATGCCGATTTCCGCGATGATAAAAATGGACATGGCTATCCTCGTTTGTTGGCAAGAAAAAGTTCACAAAGCTCACGTACGGCGCCGTTTCCGCCTGCTGCTGCAAGTTTGATCTGAGCGAGCTTACGAATGTCGGGATGAGCATCCGCAGGGGCGGCTGACAGCCCGCTAAGCGCCATGGCAGCATAATCGTTCAGGTCATTTCCCATGTATAGAATTTCCGTACGGCTGATGTTTTCTTTTTTCATCAGATCGATGAGAAATTTCTTTTTATCTCCGCAGCCCTGGAAGCATACAATACCCAATTTATGCGCCCGTGCCTGCACGACGGGATTGAGTTCCGTTGACAGGATGCAGCACTTGGGACCTCCCGCCTTCTTCAGCATGGCAAGTCCCAGGCTGTCCGCACGGCTGCAAGTGACGCTTTCCGTGCCATCTTGCGCAACCATGACTTTATTATCGGTAAAGACTCCATCAAAGTCAAAAATGATCAAGCGAATGGACTGCAATATATTTTCATGAATACTTTGAAAGGTTTTTTCAGAGGACAGACAATTCGTCCCGAAAATATTTTGCTCAAGTTGCGCACATAAAGCATGATAAATCGGAAGATGAAGCTCTTGAACAGCAGGTGTTGTTTGCGCCGGTACGCGTATTTCTACATCGCAGTATTGCGCCATGGTGCCACCGTCACGGCCGGTGAAACCAAGTGTCCGTAATCCCATTGCCCGTCCAAGGCGTAGCGCGTGAATGAGATTTCTGGAATTGCCGGATGTGCTGATAGCCCACAAGACATCCCCGGGCTTTCCTAGACCAAGCACTTGTTGTGCAAAAGAGTATTCGGCGTCCACATCATTGGCAAATGCTGTTGGTAGCGCGACGCCACTGACAAGAGATAGAGCAGGAACAGGTTGTTGTAGTTTATCAAGAAGGGCATTATCCACAGGGTAAGGTGAATTGCAGATCAGTTGTCGACGGCATGCAGGAGTTAATGGTCTTTGCAGTAGAAAGCCTTTCATCAACTCGCCAACAATATGCTCGGCATCGGCAGCACTACCGCCGTTGCCGCAAACAAGGATTTTATTTCCGTGTTGTGTGCAATCCTGCAATAGGTCTACAGCGCTGTGGAGAGCCTCCTGAAGCGCTGAAAGGCATGGGACTCGTTGAAGTAAATTTGATATGTATTGCATTATTCAAAGGTAAAGATACCAATTACGGTATCACAGAGTTTATGCCTTGCCAGGCATTCAGCATATGCTGTTTCTGCCTGACTATCTGTAAATTGCGAATACACATTTTGGCCCCCAGGCTTTCCCTCCGCCAGCCAATACAAGTGATTTGCCAAGGGGTATCTCTGGAATTGAATGAATTGCCTTGCTCGTAATCCTGCTTTTTCAGCGCAAGTACGGAGTGTTTTCTCAGTAAACAGGTACAGATGGCAACTCCAGTAGGTAAATTCCGAAAAATTTTTATTTTTATAGAGCGTCAGCAGAGCATCATCTGCTGAAGGCACTTCAATAATACAGGTTGCTCCTCGTGCTGCATGCCCACGGATTTCGCGAAGCATGCCGATGGGGTCTTTGATATGCTCAAGTACGTGAAAAAGGGTAATAACGTCAAAATACTTTGTTTTCGGAATGTCAGAGATTGATGGATAGACTTCAAGATCGTTTTCTTCAAAGTATGACACAAGAGCTTTCTCTGGCTCCACGCCACACAAGGTTTTGGCATAGGAACGCCCCGCAAGCAAAAAGCTCCCCGCACCACAGCCGAAATCAAGCAGGTCATGCCCGGTTATTTGCTTTCGAAACATTTCTATCCGTCGCCTGGTGTCTTCTTCAGACCGCTGCAGAAGCATTTCAGGAGTAATATCTGATGGAAGCGCGTCATGCATATGACCATCACTGTAAAATGCATCATCAATATGCGATACGGAGGAGAGTTGCACAAGACCGCAGGTTGTACACTCCAAGGGAACAAGATGAGCATTGTCGCGCGCATGGCCCTGGCGCTGAATGGCCCCTGTGCCACCACAAAGATAGCATGTAAAATTATTCATCGTCTTATTGTTCCCTTTGCATGCTGCGCGCAAGTTGCTGCAAGTGGATTTTATACGCCGGCAACACAGTTTCTGGACGGCCTGCCATTCTAACGGATCCATCTTCTATCCAATAAATGAAGTCACACTTTTCCACAGTTGTCAAGCGATGGGCCACTACGATCATGGTGACCTGTCCGCTCAGGTTGTTGATGGTATGCTGAATGGCCTCCTCGGAAGCACCATCCAGGGCGCTGGTGGCCTCGTCAAACAGCAGAACCTGGGGATCATGGTAGAGGGCGCGGGCAATGGCCACGCGCTGGATTTGCCCGCCGGAGAGGCGCACGCCCCGTTCTCCGATTTCCGTATCAATGCCGTCAGGAAGTTCATCCAGAAAATTCATGGCCGCCATGTGGCAGCAGCGTAGAGCGCGGTCACGATCAATGAGTTTTCCCCACTGGCTGAAGGCCACATTTTCCAGAATGGTGGCATTAAGCAGAAAAGGGGACTGGGGGACATAGCCGATGCCCTGCATCCAGCCGGGAAGCTGCTCTGCCGTCAAGGGATGACCGTCCACGCACAGGGAACCCTGCGTGGGCAGATACAGTCCGGTCAACAGGCCGACGACAGTACTTTTTCCCGCACCGGACGGCCCGATCAGTCCCACCATGCTACCTTTGGGAATGCGCAGATTCAGATTTTGCAGCGCCTGTTTGTTCTTATCTGCGGAGGGGTAGCGGAAGCTCGCGTCCTCAAGGCGTAGTTCGTGGTGCAGCGGGCAAGGAGTAGGCGTCACCGTTTCGCTACCTGTGACACGATCCAGCTCCGCCAGCATTGTCAGCACAGGCTCCAGCATGGGCAGCTGTTGCTGCATGGCGATGAGATTTTGAATGACCCGGTTCATGACCGGCAGCAGCCGCCAGGCGATTGCTGCCAGCAGGGCCAGGGTGGCGCTGACTTGCGCCAGACCGGCTCCCTGCCAGTACAGGATAAGCACGGTTCCCAGCAGCAGCCCTGTTCCCAGCCATTCCAGTACCCAGGAAGGAAGGGGAGCAAATAGCGGCATACGGCTCTGTACATGCGCCAGGCGCGTTTCCGCATCGGCGTACTGGGCAATGAAGGTCTCCTGCTGCTGGTAGATCATGACTTCGCGGATACCATTGAGGCTGGTATGCACGGTGCGACCGGAGTCCTGCTGCGCCTGGGCGCTTTGTCGGCCAAGCGCGTATACACAGGAGCGGCTGAAGCGAAAGACCAGCCATGCGCAAGTGCCGGTAATGCTCAGGATCATGGCGCTGACCAGCGGAGCCATAACACTTATGGTTACAATGAGGATGCCGGTCACAAAAAGTTGAGAAACAACCTGCAGGCCGCTGAAGAGAAAAATGCCCAGTGTGCTGCGCCAGCTCAAAACTGTGCCGAGATAGCTGATTTTCTGTCCTGTGTGCCAGAGATAGGGGGCGTGCAGATAGCCAGCAAACATCCGTATACCAAATTCGCGCCCCACAAATTGACTGAAACGACTCTGCCGCCACGTCAGAAAAGCCAGCAGCAGAGTTTTCACAAGGACAAAGACACACAGTCCCCCAAGCACCAGGGCCAGCAGCAGGCGTGGATCATCGATTACCGGTTGCAGCCATGGAAAACAGGCCACAATGTGCCGCATGCTTGACGATTGTGTAATTGTCTGCGGCGTGGCCAGCACCAGCCCCAGCATCGACACCAGACCGGCCAGAAAAAATTCTGCCAGAGCAGCCACAATAGCCAGCGCCAGAACGCTCCAGAAGCTTCGGCGCAGCGGAGGAGGAAGCGCAGCATATATCTGCTTGAAAACTGTAACGAGCTGGGCTTTCAGCATGATGACATTTTTGTTTTATAAATAATGCGTGCAGAAATCCGCATACGCTGCTTTCAGCCCTTCTTCCAGGCCGATGCGCGGTCGCCAGCCCATGGCGAACAGTTTGCCTGAGTCCATGAGCTTGCGCGGCGTGCCGTCGGGCCTGGAAGGATCTGTAAGGATCAGACCTTTATAGCCCACCACATGTGCTACCAGGTGGGCGAGATCCATAATGGTCATCTCCTTTTGGCTTCCTACGTTGACGTGCTCAACATCCGAATAGTTTTCCAGCAAAAAGACGCAGGCGTCGGCCATATCATCCGCATGCAGGAATTCCCGGAGGGGCGCACCCGTGCCCCAGATCGCCACCTGTGAAAGGCCTTTTGTTCTGGCCTCATGGAAGCGGCGAATCATGGCCGGGATGACGTGGCTGTTTTCCGGGTGATAATTGTCTCCCGTACCGTACAGATTGGTGGGCATGGCGCTGATGGCGTCAAAGCCGTACTGCTTGCGATAGGCCTGGCACATCTTGATGCCCGATATCTTGGCCAGGGCATAGGCATCATTGGTGGGTTCCAGTGGGCCGGTCAGCAGGTATTCCTCTTTGATGGGCTGGGGACAGAGACGGGGATAAATGCAGGACGAACCAAGAAAGAGGAATTTCTTTACGCCTGTCTGCCAGGCAGTGTGAATGACGTTGTTCTGGATCTGCAGATTCTCGTAGATGAACTGGGCCGGATAGGTGGCATTGGCCTGGATGCCGCCAACCTTGGCCGCTGCCAGCACCACGTAGTCTGGCTTTTCGTCAGCAAAAAAATCACGTACGGCCTGCTGCTCGGTCAGGTCCAGTTCCGTATGGCTGCGCACGCACAGGTTCTCGTAGCCCGCACGGTGCAGGGCCCGGCAGATGGCGCTGCCCACCAGGCCACGATGGCCGGCCACAAAGAATTTTTCATCTTTCTGCAACATGATGCCCTCGTTGTGGCAAGGGGCCGGCGATACACGTCTCGGTCCTCAGACGCCGTCCGCCAGGATCCCCGCTATTCCTCGTGCTTGAAGCTGGTGAAGCCGGCATCCTCTACCACAGCATCGCGTAGGGCCAGCTCCAGATCATGCCGGGCCATTTCCGTCACCATCTCTTCAAAGCTTGTCCGTGGCTTCCAGCCCAGTTTTTCCTGCGCCTTTGCCGGGTTGCCCAGCAGGGTATCCACTTCAGTGGGGCGGAAATAGCGCGGATCCACACGCACAATGGTGTCTCCCACATGGACACCAATGCGCAGCTGCTTGCCTTGAGCAGCCTGGGCGGCCTTGTCTGTGTCAATGGCTGAGACAGTTGCGGTTTCGTCTATACCCTTCCCCTGCCATGTCAGGACCAGACCCAGTTCAGCGGCTGCGGCATTAACGAAATCCCGTACCGAAAACTGACGGCCCGTAGCGATGATAAAATCCTCCGGCTGTTCCTGCTGAAGCATGAGCCACTGCATTTCCACGTAGTCGCGGGCATGGCCCCAGTCGCGCTTGGCATTCATATTGCCCAGATAGAGGCAGGAAGACAGTCCCAGCAGGATACGGGAAAGTGCACGGGTTATCTTACGGGTCACAAAGGTTTCGCCGCGTACCGGGGATTCATGATTAAACAGAATGCCGTTGCAGGCATACATGCCGTAGGCCTCACGATAGTTGATCGTGATCCAGTAGGAATACAGTTTGGCACAGGCATAGGGGGAACGGGGATAAAAGGGCGTTTTTTCCGTCTGCGGAATTTCCTGAACCTTACCAAACAGTTCAGAGGTGGATGCCTGATAAAAACGGGTACGCTTTTCCAGACCCAGCATGCGGATGGCTTCCAGCATGCGCAGGGTACCGAGCGCGTCTACGTTGGCCGTATATTCGGGTGACTCAAAGGAAACCTGCACATGGCTTTGCGCCGCCAGATTATAGACTTCGTCAGGCTGCACTTCCTGCATGATGCGAATCAGATTGCCGGCATCGGACAGATCCCCATAATGCAGCAGGAATTTGCGACCTTTCTGGTGTGGGCCCTGGTAGAGGTGATCGATACGATCCGTATTGAACAAGGAGGAGCGGCGCTTGATGCCATGCACTTCATAGCCCTTATTCAAAAGAAATTCAGCCAGGTAGGCACCGTCCTGTCCAGTAATGCCCGTAATCAGTGCTTTTTTCATGTGTCGCTCGAATGTATGAGGGGAAACGAGGGGAAACGGGGAAATTAGTTCTTGATGAAAACGTCCTTTTCCAGAACAGGGGCAAAGCGTTCCTTGTCCTGTTCGCCGGCGTAGGGTCCCTGCTTGACTTCAATCATCTCCGAAGGCTCCAGCATGACGAAACCATGTCCCCCATGAGCCAGCAGAACTACGTCGCCAGGAAGGAGAATGCGACTTTCCAGATAGGTACGGTCACCAGGGGCATAAATATCCATGCGCACTTTGCCTGAGCGGACAAAAAGAACTTCCTGTGTCCATTCAATGGTACGAGGTACAGGATTATGATCATGAGGCTGAATTTTATGACCAGTTGGATGGCGCATATATCCTAATTGTTGAGAGAAGGTTTCAGGAGTAAAAAAATGTATTCCTTCACGCGTGTAGGCTGCCGGGACAATAACTGCTAAGAGGATACCGTCGTGTCGAATATAAATGATTTCACATGGCCTGGTATAGGAACTTTGCATGGCGGGGACCATCCTTTTTCAGATGGGTCTGTATGCCTGATAAAACACCAGAGGAAAGGAAGCACATGGTCTGATTGTCGGCAAACGTCAGCGAGCATTCCTCAGGTCCTGTTCAGACATGTCCTCCTTATACTAAATGTGGCATATTAGCAAGGCGTATGAGTATACACCCCCCATAAAGTATCCAGGTCTTCTTTCGTAGCTGCACGAGAAGATTTTTTCGTTCAGGCAGCCCTTGGCAAAGCCCGGCATGACCGCTATTTTCACCATCAGCATGATGGTTGGCCTTCGTGGTCTGATGGGAGAACATGCACCACACGTCTGACAGGCGGGCAGGTGCACCGTGCGGCATGCAGGCCGTAAGCGTCAGGTTGTTTCCTTGGTGTATGCCGGCAGGGTCAGGGCATGGTCATGCGGCGGGGAACAGAAGGAGAAAAGATGCAGTATACCATAGCACCGGTTATTCTTTGTGGCGGCAGCGGTACCCGTTTGTGGCCTCTTTCGCGGGAGTGCTATCCCAAGCAGTTTGTGTCATTTGGCGATCAGCCCACGCTTTTTGCGCAGACATTGCAGCGGGTCCGGGAGCTGCCAGCAGGTACGACGCCGACAGTCATCTGCAACGAAGAGCATCGTTTCTACGTGCTGGACGCTCTGCGTGCCTGCCAGCAGAAAGCCCGTATTCTGCTGGAGCCTGCTCCGCGTAACACGGCGCCGGCCATAGCCCTTGCCGCGCTGTCCTTTGCGGAGGAGGGGGAGGACCCGCTCATGCTGGTGCTGCCTTCGGATCATTTGCTGGACAACGACGCTGCCTTCTGCCAGGGAGTGCAGGATGCCGCGCCTCTGGCAGTGGAAGGGCGCATTGTGACCTTTGGTATCAGACCGTCGGGGCCGGAAACGGGCTTTGGCTACATTGAGCAGGGCAGGGCCGTGGGCCGGGGCTACGCGGTGACGCGTTTTGTGGAAAAGCCGGATAGGGCCACGGCGGAAGCCATGCTGGCGCAGGGCAATTTTGTCTGGAACAGCGGCATGTTTCTTTTGCGGGCTTCGGTTTTTCTGGAAGAACTGGCACGCCATGCGCCGTCCATGGATGCGGCCTGTCGCCAGGCATGGCTGGGGCGCCGTCAGGATGCCGCCTTCTGTCGTCCTGACAGGGAGGCGTTCCTTTCCGTACCTGCCGATTCCATAGACTATGCCATCATGGAAAAGACGGACCGGGCAGTGGTCATGCCGCTGACGCTGGGCTGGAACGACCTTGGCTCGTGGGAGGCCCTGTACCAGACAGGAAGCAAGGACGCGTACGGCAATGTGGTGGCCGGGGATGTGCTGCTGGAAAATACCGAGGGCTGCTACCTGAACGCCCGCCATCGTCTGCTGGCTGCGCTGGATGTCCGTGATCTGGTGGTGGTGGAAACGCAGGACGCCGTTCTGGTGGTGCCGCGCAATCGGGTGCAGGATGTCAAGAAGATCGTGGGGCAGTTGCAGCAAAAGCAGCGGGAGGAGTGCCGCCAGCATACGCTGGTGCAGCGCCCGTGGGGCAGCTATGAGTCGCTGGCCCGGGGAGATCGCTTTCAGGTGAAGCGTATCGTGGTGAACCCTGGAGCGGAGCTTTCCCTGCAAATGCATCATCATCGGGCCGAGCACTGGGTCGTGGTCAGCGGAACGGCAGAAATTACCAATGGCGAGGATACCCGCCTGTTCACGGAAAACCAGTCCACGTACATCCCGGTGGGTACTCGGCATCGCCTGAAGAATCCCGGCATCATTCCCCTGGTGCTCATTGAAATTCAGTCCGGTGCCTATCTTGGTGAAGATGATATTGTGCGCTTTGCCGATGCTTACGGGCGTGAAGGCTGAGCCGACAGGCGCCAGCGGGACGCGCATATTCTGACGGGCGCCGGCACGCACTCCATGGCGGCGGGCATGCCGAGCGAAAGGGGAACATGGCCGTCCTGGTCATGCTTTCCAGTTGAAGAAGTACGGGCGGCACGGGAGAGACTTCCCGGAACGGCGGTTGTTCCGCATTCGCCGGAGTGGCCCCGCCGGGGGAGGGTGCGCCCTCATGCCGCGGGGACCTGCCCGGCTTGTTTGTACCGGGCAGCCGCGGCTTCCTGCCGCCCGTTGTGTTGCAGGCTCGGCAGGGCAGGGATATGTCGTGAACGGCATGCGCATGGGCATGCTGTTGTCAGCGTACCTGTCTGGAGCAGTGCAGACCATTGGGAGCAGACTGGTGCAGCGCAGGGCAGGGGCGTGCCCGCAGCATGGAAGCGCACCGGGACAGCGCATCCTTTACAATGTGCCGGCCGTTTCCCAGAGGCGGGCGGCAGAGAGCCGTCCTGCCTTCTGGGTGGCAGCCGGTCAGATGCGGCAGGGAGTCCGCGGCATCGGGCTGTTCCGCTGCGGAGTCCTGTCACAGATCGCAGTGTGCCCGCTGCACCTATATCGCGCGACCGCCAGCGCTATGGCCAGGTGACCTCATCCAGGGTGCTGCGCAGGCGGGCGCAGCTTTCCTCTGAGCGCGACTGCTCCTTGGCGCCCTGCTGCATGCTGGTGACAAAGAGCTTTCTGGCCTTCCCCACGTCCGGACCGGCAAAGGTCTTGTCTATCCAGGCGCCTACCCGGCGTGTCTGTTCCTTCATGCCAAAACCGCAGCCAATACCCCGCCCCAGAAGATCGGCATAGGTCGCCACCTTGTCCATATCTGTGGCCGTGTCCGCTGCGGCGGGCCGTGCCATGACAGGGCCGCACAGCAAGGCCGCAAGCAGCACCACCAAACATCCGTTTTTCATCAGTGTCCTCCAAAAGACAGTGTCATCGTTTCGCGATGGCAGATTGTGCAGCATGGCGGGAAATCTGGCAAGCACCGGCACCGCGGCACCTGAACGCAAAAGGGGACACCTGCCAGATACAGGTATCCCCTTGATATTCTTATGGCGCGCCCGGGAGGATTCGAACCCCCGGCCAAGAGCTTAGAAGGAGTGCGGACTATTATGTAACTAATTGTTTTATTTTGATTTGTTTTTAGATAAATGTGCCAAATGTGTCCAAATTTTGCATAAAATGTGTCCGGTCATGTGCCCGGGCACACAGACGACATGGCAAAATCCTATCTGTTACAGTCTTCCACAGCCTATCAACGCATGAATATCACGCAATGCCGTATCTGTGGAACACTTGGCCAGCGTTGCGTATTTTCCGCTTGTCAGATTGCCATGAAGCCCAACAGATAATATTCACCGCAAAGAGTAGAAGGGGTTTACGGCAAAAAATCCTGGTACGCTGCATTGAACTCAAACCACTTTCCCGGCCTACAGAAAGCCCCGCCTCCATCCCGGAAGCGGGGCCGCGTTCATCCTACACTCCCCACGTCGCCATCTGGGCGGCGCCTTTCTCCCTCTGCTCCCTGCTGGGCCTGTTCTCTCGCCTGCGGGCAGCCACACGCCGCAGCACATCCTTGGGCATGATTCGCATGGCCGGCTTTCCTTCCGCTTCCATGGTCGCATTCCAGGCCAGCAAGGCCTTGCGCAGTTCACGCATCATGTACGGGCGCCCCTTGCTTTCCAGATCACGCAACGCCTCATTGACAAAATCATCGATCCTGTCGCTACGTATCTGGGTGCGCCGCTTGTCAGCCGCATAGGCCTCGTAGCTCTTGGCACTGCTGGTCGGCTGAAAGCCCAGGGCCTTGCCCAGGGCTTCACCGGTTGAGAGCTTCCGGGCGCCGGGCTGTCCGGGGCTGTTGATGGGCCGCCCGCGCATGGTCGTCTGTCCCTCCGTGCTCAGACGCCAGGCTTGCATGATATTGGCGACAAAGGTCGGCACCAGCGCCTCCACCGCCCGATAGTCCGCATCAAAACGCCTGGCCTCCAGGAACTTGGACGGCTTGTTCACCGCCAGATCATACGGAATGCCCAGCAGATCTCCCAGACTTTCCGTCATGGCCTCCTTGAAGGTTTCGCCGCGTTTCATGCCTTCCGTGAAGGGGGTTTCCATACGCAGCGATCCGCCGATATTCACTCCGGCCAGCGCAGGCAGACCATAGCAGACCACATCCCGCAACAGATTGTTTGCCGGCAGGGCATTCCTGATCTTCGACGTCCAGTCCTCGTCATCCCCGGAAGCAGCAGCACACAGCGCCGCCAGCGTGGCGTAAAAGGGAAAGGCCGTCAGACCGCCAAGGGCCACCGTTGCCCCCAGACTCTTGGCCACAAAGGCGCGTCCTTCCTTGCCCTCGTAGCGCAGCGCACGCCACCACAGGTTCAGAATATTGGCGCCAAAGCTCCGGAAGGTGAAAATGGGGGAGAGCATCCTGCCAGCCACATTGCTGCGCAAAAACTCTGGCTGATTGCCGCGCCCGTATTCAAAGTGCGTATCCCGTACCAGCATGGCCGCAAAGTCTCTGGCCTGCTCGTGGGTCATCTTCTGCCCCTCGTGCAGCCCGAATGTCTTCAGGGCATGGGCCTTGAAGGCCCCGGCCTTCGCCGCCCGGTAGGCGGCCAGGGCGAGGGAGGCGCGGTTGAAGATTTCCACCTTGCTCATGGGCCAGCCCAGAAGACGCGTGAAGCGTTCCCACATCCGCAACGTCGGAGAAGCAGAAACCTGCCCGCGCACTTCCTCCATATAGGCATCGGTGATGACGCTGTTGCCATACAGTTCCTGCAACATGGCCGCTTCCTCGGTCGTCAGCTTTCGGGCGCCTTCCATCCCCTTGCCGGAATAGCTCAGGCCGATGGTATCCATGGCGCTTTTCAGCCAGCGGGCGCCGCCACCGGTGACATATTGCTGCAAGCGGGGCACGCCCACCACGGCATTCTGGGTCAGATTGACCACAGCGGTCTTGATATTCCCGCCCAGATACCAGGCAAAGGCCACGGATTTGATGTTGCCGGTGATCCTGTCGATCTGGTCACTGTTGCGCAGCATGTCCTTGGTATACTGCGAAGCATATTCCCACAGTCGGGGAGAGGCGCTGGCGTCAATCTTGCCCAGGGCCTGGGCAAAGTCGGCAGCGGCCTCCATCTTGGTGAGCCAGCCATTGAGACCGGCCATGTAGCTGTAGAGCACGCCCTTCACGTCCTGTGTCTCAAAGCCCGGAATGTTCTGCCGGCGGATGCCATGAGCACCAAAACCACGCGCCTTCAGAATATCGGCAATGCCAGAGAGCAGGGTAGAGCGCACGCGCTCGGCCTGCTCGCCATCCCCAAGCCGGGCCGCTGCGGCGGAAATGATCTGCTCCATGGCCTGCGGATCAATGGGCGCTCCCAGAATATCGTCCGGCAGCTTCTGCACTTCACGCGGATCATCCCATGTGGCGTCGGGAAAATCCTTCCTGTGCTCGGCAACGATCTTGGCCCACTCCTCACGCACCGATGAACCAAGAGGCACGTCAAAATGCTTGCGAAAGACCGTTTCTCTGCCCACCCTGGCCGTCACAAAATACTTTCCGGTGCGCTGATGCGGGAAGTAATTGTGGATGCTGCCGAACTCCGTCCGGTACATTTCCAGATCGGTATCGGCCAGGTCAGCCATGGCGGCCATCTTGTTATAGGCCCGCAAAAATGCCGTATCCAGCGCCTCGCGCACCTGCAAAAACGCCTGCTTCACACGCTCCGGTTCCGGCTGCCCCTTCAGCCATGCCCTGAACTTTTTCTGATAGTCCGGGTTCAGCTCCAGGACGTCGCGTCCGTTCATGGTCTGCCCCGTCACCAGGAACTTCTCGATGGCATGAATGGGGCCAATCTGTTTCCCGTCCCACTTCCAGATCATGGCAGCCAGCTGCTCCTGCTCCTTCTGGCTCAGGCGTTTGCTGGCGTCACCAGCAAAGAGCAACGGCACCTGCTCCAGCGAGGCCTTGAGAGCAGCAGAGCGCTCTTCCACACGCCGCAGCTGCCTGTCATAAACCCTGGCAAAGCCGGCATGATCCTTGGCCACCCAGTGCGGCAGCTTGAACAGGCGTTCGGCCAGGCTCAGGTCATGGCGCGGAATCAGATTGCCCATCTCCCTGTTGGACAGGATGTCCTCCACGTCAGCGCTCACACCACGGCCCATGACCTTTCGCAGTGCCCGGATGCCGGAAGCAACGCTCTCGGTAAGACCGGACGGGCGAGAGGCGAGGGAGGCCAGGGGAGTATTTTCCCCGCCCCTTCCGGGATCCGCCGGCTTGACCACGTCCTCTTCCGTGAGTATCCTGTTTTCAGAAAGCCTCGCTGGGAGTTTGCGGACCTTGGGCAATTGTAGCCTGTTTGTGCGCGCCCAGGCGAGGCTCTTCTTTTTGTCCTGGTACAGCAGGCGCCCTTCCTCCATTTGCCGCAGATACCATGCCTCGTTTCCGCGCCGATAGGCGCTGGCAATATCATTGACCCTGATATTCTGCCGCTCCGTATCCAGGTGCACGGCCGCCATGACGGATCGTCCCCCGTGCTTCAGCTCTGTCAGCACCACGAAAGATTCCGCCGTCGTAGCCGATTCAAAGACCATCACCGGCGCAGCAAGAGCAGCAGGCAGCTGCTTCACCAGCTCCTTGGGCAGCTGATGATCCTGCTTGTCAGAAAGTATCTTAGCCAAATTGCTTGCTGTCATGCTCATGGGCAGATCAGGCGCCCCCAGCTTGCGCAATACATCGGGAGTTTGGCATACCATCAACAGGCTACGCTGACCGTCTGCTCCACTTGCTTTTGGGTTGAATTCATCGACCTGCCTTCCCCAGGCTTCCATATCCTTCTGCAGCTGCTCCCAGGCGGCACGGGCGGCTTCCTGCCGATCGGTACGCAGTGAGGCCAGCGAACCGACTCCTTCCAACTCTTCCCGCAACGCTGCACCTGTCGCGGCAGCGGGCATGCCCTCCATGACATGCCCCTGCAGGGCGTCCAGCAGTCGTTCCATCTGACTGCGTCCCATACGGCCCATGCGACCGGTCAGGGCATACACCATACCGTTCCAGGCCCGTACAAGAGCATCCACAAACCTGCGCCAGAAACTCCGCTCCTGCGCTGTCCGCAGCAGGCCTCGGGCGCGGCGTTCCGCAAGATTTGCCAGCGCCTCTTCCATGATGAGCAGACGTTCCGCCTCGTTGCCGCGTGGATCACGACCATACTTTTGCGCGATGGAGCGGATGCGCTCGTTTTTCATTCCTCCCATGCCCAGCCAGAGCTGATTCAGCAGTAGGCGGCGCTGTGCCGGTGCCAGAGCAGAACGCAGACCGTGGTGCACCATGTTCTCGTGCAGCCAGACCTCTGCGGCCCGCTCAAGGCTTTCCAGATTCTCGGCCACCAGCCACACGGTGTCCTTTGCCGGATCATACAGCCCTTCGACTCTGGCCGCCTGCGAAGCATAGGCATCACGCAGATTCTTCGGCAGGGCATCGGCATTCTCCACCACCTGAATGCGGGCGGCATTGGCGGCCATGCCATTCATTTTGTCAGCCAGACGACGCACCGCCTCCACGCTTGGTGCACGTCTCCCCTTGAATTTGGGCGGCAGGAACTGGCCAGCGATCTGGAACAATACCTGCCCCGTCTTGTCATTGACGCCCAGACGTTCCCGAAGTATGTTCATCACATCACCCCGATTGGTCCGGTGTCCAGACGACCCTTCACTCGAAGGACCTTCACTTGAAGGATGGCCCGGTACGAGCCAGTCGGGGCTTATTATTTTCGTCAACTCGTGATCGTAAAAACGGTTGCCGTTGACGTCCTCACGCAAGACAAAGCCAACCACATAATCCTGACCGTCCAGCCTGATCTTGCCGGCAAAAATATGGGACAGAAGTTGAGGCGTCTTCCTGATGCTGTCGACATGGATACCGCCCTCAATGATCTGCGGGATGAACGGCACGGATCGGGCCAAAAGTGCGTTGAAGCCATGGGAAAGAGAATCCTGTACTCCCTTTGGCGTGATCTGTACATCCCAACCAGTATCCGCATTCGTAGCAGTCGTCCCATTAGGAAACCGCTCCCGCGCCCATGCTTTGACAGCCTCCCGCAATGCCTTGGTTTGCTCGGACGTCTCAGTAATGGGAGTGGTGTCAATAGCCTTACCCGGCCCGAACCACTGCGTGCTGTCGGCCTCGATCATGGGCATATCGGCAAAGCGTGCAGGCAGGGTGTCCGGCCTGCGCGCAGGGCGTGAGGCCAGTGACGCCAGGGCCTGACTGTCCGTATCAGCCATGATTTTGCGGGCTTCATCCCGGTTGTTGTCGGCTACGAATCCATAGCCCTGATCAGACAGCGCCTGCATGATGCCGGCGGCCTGACCTTCGGAAAGATGCCGCAGCACCATGCTCTGCCCGGAGCGGATGAAGTCTTGCCCCGCAGCCTCAAGCACGTCCCTGTTCAGGAAATACTGCGCCCCCTTGGCCTTGGACGAAGGGACGGAAACAGTGAAATCACTCCCGTCATGGGACAGCACAAGGAGCTTGTCCGCCGTTTTGACAGCAGCCTTGCCGGGCAGTTCCCGCAAAAAGCGTATGGCCGCGTCAGGCGACAGAGAAACATCCATCCCGTCAAGAAGTTTCTGGGGATCGGTGTCCTTGGGCAACATGATGCCCGGAATCGTATGCCCCTCATGATCCTGAAAGGTGATGACATTTCCCTTTCCGTCAATTTGCTGGAAGGCGGCAAGGATATTGCCGGTGATGATGTGGGCTTTCTCCCGGCTTTCCTTCTGCGCGGAATCAAACATCCCGTACAGCACGGCCGGGTCACGATACGATGGCGTAACCGTAATGCTATCTTCCTGCCGCACGGTCTGTGACAGCGGAATAGTGATCTTTCGAGAGGCATCCGGAAGGGCAATATCCATCTTCCAGGTACTGAGCGCCAGGGGATTCTCCGCGCTGCCCTTGTGGTACAACCTGAGCATGACCCCTTCCATCAGCAGATTTTCCCCAGAGATCAGCACCGGCGTCCCCGGACGCATCCTGGCTGCATCAGCAATGACATCCCGGGCAAAGTTCAGCCGGTTCTGCTGGTTTGCCGCAGCCTCGTCGCTCATGTCCCTGGCCTTGCCATCATGCCAGACCTGGGCCTCCTGAAACAGCTTCTCCATATCAGGAACGTCCGCCGCCTGCACCATTTCCTTCACTTTTGCGGAAGGCCAGGGCTTGCCAAGCCTCTTCACGTCATACGTCCCGATCCTGGCCGCTCCGGCAAAGGGGGTATCCTTGCCCACCTCCTTGGCCGGTACAATCTCCACCTCATCCAGCAGGCGGGCATCCAGCGGCAGGCTCTTGGCTTCAAGGCCAGTGCCGCCCATGGCCTCAAGCTGGGCAATCAGATCATTGTATTCCGTCTCCAGCAGCGTATAGAGCTGCTCCTGTTCTCTTACTGGCAGCAGAGGGATGCGCCCCGTCACCTTGCGCATGGCATCCTCTGTGCTCTCGCCAACGGGAGACCCCAGCTTCACGGACAGGGCAGGGTTGTCCGCCATGACCTGCCTGGCAACTCGATCCCCGTACTTGTTGAGGAAGTCAGGAATATTCCTGAACGAGGTGTCAGACTCCCTGGAAGCCGTCGTATTGGCGTTCAGGCTGCTCATCTTCTTTGCCAGAATAGCGGCAGGGCGCTTTTCCGCCGGCAGGTCGGACATGATGAGCTGATAGGTAGGGGGAACAACCTGCCCGGTACGAAACACACGGCCCAGTGTCTGCATGAACACATCGATATTGGATTCCGCCTGTGCAATGATCATATTACGCCGGCGCTGATCCCTGAACCGCTCGGATGAATGCAGGCTGATGCCCGTGCTGCCTGCCTGATTGAGAATGACCACATCCAGCTTGCCGGAATTGAACGCATCAACAACGCGAATACGGTCAGAAGGCCCTGTGGTACGCTTGGCATAGGTCGGAACCGCAGTGGTGTAGTCGATTCGCTCGGTACGCCCGGTGATTTCGTCTGCCTTGATGCCCCTGGCATCAAATTCGGCCAGCATCCTGTCGATGACAGAAACGGGAAGACCGCCAAAATCAGAATTGCGAATGACCGCCAGAGCCTCATTGTAAGCCCGAACCCCGTCCGGCCCCAGCTCTTCGTCCGTAAGCCGGCGCCTTTCCTTCGCCACCTTCTGTCCAGGCTCCCTGATTGCGATCATTCGCGACTTTTCCAGGTAGCGGACGAACATGTCATTGAAGGTAAAGTTAATGGGGGACCCCACGGCAATGCCGTTCTGTTCCGCAAACTCCTTGATCATGCTGCCCATGGTATTGGACAGGGCGATGACGACCTTCTCGCCCCTGGCAATGTCCGCTTCCGCAGCATCGACCACGGCCTCTACCTTCTGCGCCAGCAGACTCTGGGCAATGACATTGTGCATGACAGCCGTAAAATTGGTGCTGGAGGCTCCCCCCTTGCCGGTACTCTTGTTGTCGCCAACAGATCCACCGGTCTTTGCCGCCTCCTTGTCGGCTGCTTCCACAGCCGCTTCCTTGGCATCATCAAAGGCCATGATGGCCCGCATGATGTCGGCGGTCTTTTCAGCACGGTCTTTGTTGATGGAAACCGTGGATGTCTGCACCTCCGCGCCTTCAAAAGAGCGCTCCCGGCGCAGATACTGGCCCGTTTCGGTCAGCTCTGCGGCCACCACCTGCTGCATGGGAATGCCGCCGCGCTCGATGGCCTCGGCCAGCTTGCCCATGTCATCGGCGGCATACTGCATGTCCGTCTTGAAATACAGGGACATGACGTCAGGGCGCTTGGCATAGGTGGCGCTGGAATAGAACGTTCCCTGCCGCGATGCTTGCAGCATCCTGCGTACAAACTGGGCGCGGTCGTCTGCGGCATCGGCCTTCTTGCGGGTAGAGGCCTGCCCGCCGGCGTTGTGGGATTCATCCAGGATGAAGACGGCATTGGGCGCGATCTCCATCATGAACTGCCGCCTGAAGGTGTCCTTCCCCTTCACGGGGTTGAGCTGGTCATACGTGGTGAAAACGGCATCATACGCTCCCATGCCGTTCTGCATCACCTCGCGCAAAACCTTTTCATGCGCCTTTGCAGTCTTGGTTTTCAGCGTTCTCCCGTCAGGAAGAAGGATGACGTCATCACCAGAAAGCCCCGCGTTTGTGGGCAGGGGGGTGAATCCCTCCATGCCAATATCTGCCAGGTCGCGAACCATATCGGCATAGAGATCAGGCTTCATGGTCACAAAGACCGGAATGTAGCCCTGGCGCTTTGCCCAGCGGATGATGCCGGCATTGACGCGCCCCTTGCCGATACCAGTCTGGTCACCGATAATGAAGCCGGAGCCATCGGCAATATTGCTGATGGCCATGCCCAGGGCATCTACCTGTTCGGCGGCAAAATACTTGCCAAGGTCTTTGACAGGATAACCGAGCTGATCCGCCACATACTGATCAATGCCGCCGTGACGCCGTTCAAGCTCTGCCATGGCCTGTCTGGCTGCCGTAGCCATGTTTCTGGGCACAAGCGTTCCCATGCCCGGCAGGGTACTGGCAGGCTCATAGGCCACCTGAAACTCGGTGGACTTTGGCTTCTGGACAGCCTTTGACTTATGGCCGGCCTGCTGCCGGGCAGGGGAGCTTACTCCCAGCTCGGGACGTACATCCCCGCTGTCACCGAGTTCGCCCACTCTTCCAGCGTCATCTCGTCCGCTCCGTTCTCCGGTGCCTCCTCTGTGGCCGTCTGCGGCCAGGTCAGCCTGTCTTGTCCCTCCGGCACGCCCGCCTTCTGCATCAGAAGATACGTCATTTCCGGATTCGTCAGCAGGCCGTTCACTTCCCAGTATTCGCCCTCCGCCAGTTTCTGCAGATCGGTCATCCCGTACCCGAGGATCGAGGCGTTCTCCAGATCGCGCACCATCTGTCCCAGTGTCTCTTCTGGATCGTACGCGTCCTCTATCAACGCCTGCAGTTTCAGCGTCAGCAGCTCGATCAGCTCGTCCTGACTGGCTATCTGTTCCGTCTCCCACTCGTCCGGTATCTGGACCGTCAGTGCCGGTCGTTCGCTCGGCGGCGTCCACCACTTGCCCATGCAAAACCTCCTCAAGATCGCCAAAAGATGTGTAGACACGCGGCAGCGCCGCACCGGGGAACACACGCCCACGGGACGTGCCGCTGTTCTCGAGAACGATGATATCTATGGGGTATCCTGCCCCCTGACGCTCATACAGTTTACCATCGACGCTGAAATGATCCAAGACATGGTACTTTCCAAACAGCCAGTTCCAGAAGCTCACCTGATCGGCAGCACGGTACTTCCTGCTCCGGCTGGCATCATTGCCCTGCTTGCCGCCGATAATCAGCACAGCCCGGCCACCTTGCTTCAGCGCACCCAGAGCGCGGGCCACGATGGCATGGTCAAGCTCTTTTGTCGTGAGGCCGTTGACGGAAAATTCTTTGGTCCGCCTGTCCGCATCCTTCACTCGACCAAAGGGAGGGTTGGCAATGACCACATCCATACCGGAAGGCGCATAGTCCACGGCATCCCGCTCGGATACCGTGAATCCCTGGGAACGCAGACGTGCGGCCCTGGCAGCGTTCAGCTCGTTGGCCGTGGTATGCTTCGGGTCTGCCTCCATCAGCAGCATGCCGTTACCGGCAGTCGGCTCAAAAACCAGGCTCTTCTCGTCAATGCCTGCCAGACGCGACGCCACAAAAGCCAAAGGCGCCGGCGTGCTGTAGGCCTGCTGGGCCACACTGGTGCTGGTACGCACGCTCAATCGGGGCTGACGCTGATACAGACTCACAAGTGCCCGATAGATATCCGCATCACTCGCCTGGCGCTTGCGCATATCCGCAACAATCCTGCGCGCGGCAAGCGTCACGCCCAGCTCAATGGCTTCATCCACGGCCTTGGCCGCTTCCGTGGCCGGACGCACGGCACCACCCAGCAGAGAAGCCGCCTCCCTGCGGGCTTCGACAATGGTTCCAAACTTCTTGTCACGCAAAAATGCCGCGGCAAAATGCTTGGCCAGGGCAACAGTATCAGGGGCAGAGGCAGTACCGTAAGACGCATTGTCTGCCTCAGGCTGTGCCCCCACATCGGTCTGTCCGCCATCGCTTTCCTGCTGTTTCGCCAGCTCCTTCAGCTTCTTGAGCGGGGCACCTCTGTTGGCCTTGCGCAGGGCCTCCGGCAGGCTCTGCAAGATGGTCTTCCGCTGTTCGGCTACCGGTGGTGTGCTGGTGTTCTGCTTTCCCTCCAACGTGACTGCGGCCTTGCCCGATGCAGCGTCGTCTGCCGGCCCGGACGGTGCTGCCGCTTCGTTGACTTCAACCGTGGGGATAGTTACCATCTTTTCAGGAGCGCCGGAGTTCGATGAAGAAAGGAACCTTTCATCGGCGGGAGCATTCCCGATGGTGGAAGTCTGGGCCTGGCGTGATCCCCGTCCAGCTCTTGAGTTTTTTTCCCCGTCCGGGTGCAGCGAAGGAATGTGCTGTTCGTTGCCAAAAGCAGTTACAGGTCTATCGTCCGACTGCTGCCTGGACGGGGTTTTTCTATATTCGTACCCTGTCAGCAGCCAGATTCTGTCTGCTCCCAAATAGGAAAGACTGATTACTGCTTCGGCACTTCCTTCATGACTGACGACATAAACCCGCCCCGGAAAGCCTTCACGAGTTTCCGTTTTTCCTTTTGCAATAATAGCGGGTAACCTGCGAACAAAATCCTCTCCATCCTTCCTTTGCGTATTGCGTCTTTCGATGATGTGCGCCAGCCCATAACCGCCCTTGCCGGCCTTTCCCCACGGCAGGTCAATATCCCCCAGTCCTTCCTTGTGAAAGGCGGCAGGCACATGGCCGCCCTTCGTCTGCAGCAGGTAGTCGATGGCTTCCGCCGGCCTGCCGGAAAATTCCGTATATGCCGGCCCAAAGGGATCAGCTGTCTGTGCCCGTACCATTTCCCGCAGCTCAGGCGTGGTCTTCCGCCGTGCTTCGGCACGTTTCTCCCTGGGGAGTTGTTCCAACAGCTCCGCACGGGAGGATGCCTTCTGGGCGCTTCCCCCTTCCTGCACGTAGGGGAATATCTCTTCATGGATGCGGTCCCAGAGGGCGTCATGTGTCACGCCAACATGCTTTCGTTCCCGCTGGATATCTGCCACGGCCGCCTGCATCTGCGCGTCATCCGCATTCTTTGCCTTCTGCCCGGCAGCCTGAAGGATGCTGTCTGCCTGACTCTCCCGCCTGTCATCCCCGATGGGCATACGAGAAATGGGGGCACCCCTGTACATGAGCGGAGCCGTTTCCTCGTGGGCTGCCTGCGCAGAAGCGGCCCTCTCCTCCATGCTGGGGGAGACGTCCTGACGTGGCGTCTCCATCGTCGCCGCTTCCGGCGCGGGGACAACAGGGGGTGTCACGGGCAGCTGTACCGGCATGGCCGCAGGTGCCGCCATATCTCCGGTCTGTGGCGCTGGCTGAGCCTCCTGCACAATGGCAGCAGGGGCGGGCATAGCCGGTGCCCCGGCCGGAGCCGGTACATCTGCGCGAGGCGTCGTCTGGATATGGGCAAGTGGCGCCTGTGTGGGCAGGGGAGCGGGCGCGCCCGATACAGCGGGAAGGGCAGTTGTCTCCTGCAATCCGACATGCGGCAGGGTACCATTCCCGGCGCCGGTAGGCACGACATTGGCAGGAGGAAGGGCCATACGAGAAGCTACGGGCGCGGCAGCACTCACAGCCCTCATGTCCGGCGCGGCGGGCACCGTCACATATCCGGCATTTTCCCTTTCCACAGGCAGGGCAGACTGCCCAAGGGCATTCAGGAAACCCGTTTGCCGGGGCGGAGCAAGCAGGTCAACCGCCTGCCCGCTCTCCAGCGCCAGCTGCATGCCGCCCTGCGGAGAAGAGCGGTCAGGCAAAAGCGCTTCCTCCCCCGCAAGCCGTTCCGCCTCCTCAAAGCGCCGCACAAAGTCTTCGGTTTCACGCGCCGCTGCGGGATCAGTAAACGGATCTCCGGGAAGAGGCTCCACCCCACGACGCGCGGCCTGTTCCCGCCACAGGCGGGCATTGACCTCTTCCGCACTGGGGGAAGGTATGGGGCCAAGGCCGGCATCCGTGGTTCCCATAACAATGGGAGCTTCCGGCAGGGCAAGGCGCGCTCCTTCGGGCAGGGCCATCGGCTCTCTGGTGGCGCTGGCGGCCTGTTCATCCGCCTGCACCTCTGTGGCGCCATCCTTTTCCTGCGCAACCTGCTCGCGGCCATAGCGCCGGGCCAGCATATCCAGCCCCTTCTTGCCGCCAGCCATAAGCGTCGTCTGCCAGAACGTGGCCGGCGCCACCTCTCCCAGCGCCTGCAAGAACCCCGGAGCCTCGTCCCGCAGGCCAAGATCGGCCTCAATGGCCCCCTGTCC
The DNA here is from genome assembly GCF_944324505.1 of uncultured Desulfovibrio sp. Lineage (NCBI taxonomy): Bacteria > Pseudomonadati > Thermodesulfobacteriota > Desulfovibrionia > Desulfovibrionales > Desulfovibrionaceae > Desulfovibrio > uncultured Desulfovibrio sp. The sequence continues at coordinate 23,338 of NZ_CALUWO010000001.1, read as the reverse complement.
CATCTGCGTGGCGGTCTCGGTGGCCAGCTCTTCGCCGTACAGCCCGGCCACGCGCCTGGCGGCCTTGCCCACACCATCCGCAAAAACCCGTTTGCCAAGTGGCCCCAGCAGCCTGGCCATGAAAAGATTGCTCAGGGCTTCCGGCCCGGCTTCCCACAGGCCATACTGCGATGCCTCGCTGTCAAACTCCCGGGCAACCCTGTCCCATTCCTCCTGTGTCGGCGTCCGCCCCAGCAGCCTGGTGGTCTCGGCCAGCATGTTTTCCATGAAGTCCTGCCTGCTGGCCCGATAGGCCATCGTCCCGGAAGCCGCCATGCCGGCAGCTCCGCCGGCCACAGGCCCGGCAACCATCCCTGCCGGTATGCCGGCGCCCAGACTGGCCCCCATGGTCGCCAGACTGTAGGGCATGGAGATCATGGCATCCGTTACGCCGTCAAAGGCCTTTCCCGCGTATTTCTGCGCATAGGCGGCCTGTTCCCGGGCACGCGCCTCCCGCTCCCGCAGTGCCTCGGTATCCGTCACGTCAATCTCGCCACCGCGCCACGCGTCGCGCACCGTGTCCACCACACCGCCGGGCAGCATGGTCAGCCCTTCGCCGATAGCAAGGGCCGTGTTTCCCAGACGTGACAGAAAACCGGGTGCCTCCTCTGCCTTCTGCCCGTCTTCCGGCCCCGCATACTGCGAAAAATCCACATTGGAAAAATCGAACAAGTAGTCCTGATAATTGCTCTTGGTGGGGCGATGCGTTTCCTTGGCCATATCTTTTCTCCACATGGGTATGGACAACGGCCGGAGGAGAGGAGTTGACAAAATAAACAAAATATGTACTTGTTTCTGTACAAAAGGAGGCGTATATGTCGCAGGCCATCACCTACACCGAGGCACGGCAGAACCTTGCGGAAACCATGAACCGGGTCTGTGACCACCACGAACCCGTCATCATCACGCGCCAGAAGTCTCCCTCCGTCGTTATGATGTCCCTGGAGGACTACAACGCCATCATGGAGACAGCCTACCTGCTGCGCTCCCCAGCCAATGCGTCCCGGTTGCGGGAAGCATTGCACGCCGCTGACGCGGGCAATACGGTACAGCATGACCTTGAGGATTAGCCATGCTGCTGACCTGGACCCCCCAAGCGTGGGAAGATTATTTGTACTGGCAGGCGACTGACAAACGAACGGTGAAGCGCATCAATGAGCTGCTGCGGGATGCGCTCCGCAATCCGTTTGAAGGCTTGGGCAAGCCGGAGCCGCTTCGCTTTGACCTTGCTGGATGCTGGTCTCGTCGTATCAATCAGGAAGACCGCCTTGTGTATCGCCTCGACGAGCAGGGGACGGCCCTGATCGTTCTCCAGTGCCGCTACCACTACTGAGGGCTTCGCCTTCGCTGTCTACATGTGTTGACCAGCTCTTTGGGTTGCGAGAGGCGGCGCTTCGGGGCGCCTTCCTTCCCCTCTCACCATCCCCCTCCCCCATTGCCCACGCTTCTGACGCATGGTAGCCTCTCCGCATCATAGGAGAGATTATGTACCGACACTTCCGCCAGATCACCTCTGCCTTGGCCGCTGCTCAAATCTTCACCTTCTTGTGCATAGGTGTCACCTTCGCCACCGGCAATGAAACAAACGACAGCTTCGCCAAAGCGAAAAAAATGCTGGAGCGTCAGGTGTACTTCGACAATAGGGTTACGATTTACTGCGGATATCCGTTTGACGAAGAAAAGAACATCGATCTACCTGATGGATTCATGACAAAAAAACACCAGAAGCGTGCCAATAAAATGGAGTGGGAACATGCCGTACCTGCGGAAAACTTCGGACAAGCCTTCAGTGAGTGGAGAGATGGACATCCGAAGTGTGTGAGCAAAGGGAAATCATTCAAAGGGCGTAAGTGTGCCGAAAAGGTAAACATACAATATCGCCATATGCAGGCTGATATGTACAACCTCTTTCCGGCGGTTGGATCCGTTAACGGGGTTCGCGCCAATAAGCGATACTCAGAACTGCCTTCGGCCAAGGTAGCCTTTGGTACTTGCGAAGCTAAGGTGGATGGAAGTCGCTTCGAGCCTCCAGCACGTGCCAAGGGACAAGTAGCTCGCGCTGCTCTTTACATGGCTGATAGCTATGACGAGTATCGCCTCAGCCGCCAACAGGAGCAGCTCTTCAACGCTTGGAATAAGATGTATCCAGTGGATCAGTGGGAATGCACCCGCGCTAAGCGTATTGAAAAACTTCAAGGGAACGAAAATCGATTCGTCAAGGAACCCTGCCAGCAGGCGGGACTTTGGTAAGGAATAATATAATGAAAGTATTGCCATTTAAAATTATCGATGAAGGCAAATGCGGTATCATCACAGCAGAAAAAGAGTATTTTGAGCGAGAATGTATTTTACGTGTGGTGAGTGAATATACTCACAGCTATTTTGTTTCATTTTACCCCATCTCTGAGTATTCTATAGAGATTAACATAACAGCTAAAGACAATAGCAACATTGAAGAACGCTTATTAAAAGAATTTTTTAACAAGTGTATTGATACACAAATTCGCATTGATCTCCAAAAAGAATTTGGAGACCTCCGAAAACGGATTGTAGATTATGCCTTTTTAGCAGTGGAGAAAAACCGTGCTTAGTTATAGAATTTTACCATTTCAATTTAAGCATCTTTTTGATGATACTGTACTTCTCGTAAACGAATGTGGCGATTTCACTTTTCTTAAAAATGATATATTTGATAAATTTGTTAGACACACACTCTCAGATCAAGACGAAAATTTTTTGAGATTAAAGTCTCATTTATTTGTCGCTCAAGATGAGATTGAATCATCTCTACAAAAAATTTCAGCTAGATATAGAACAAAAAAATCTTTTTTGCGTGACTTTACAACGCTTCATATGATGGTAATTACTCTGCGCTGCAATCAGCGATGCGAATATTGCCAAGTGTCATGTGCTGAAGAAGACGCACAAAACTATGACATGAAGATAGATGTGGCACGCCATATCGTAGATACAATTTTTTCTGCACCAACAAATAATCCCAAAATTGAATTTCAAGGTGGAGAACCATTATTAAATTGGCCTGTCATTAAAGATGTTGTTTTCTATGCTGAAAAGATTGCTAAAGAAAAAGAAAAAAAAGTCGAATTTGTTATTTGTACAAATCTCACACTTATCACTGAAGAACAACTCTATTTTTGCAGAGATCATGGCATAGCAATATCAACATCACTTGACGGCCCTGAGTATCTCCATGATGCATGCCGCAAAACAAAAGCTGGAGGAGGTACCTACAATTTATTTTTAGAAAAACTAGCCCTATCACGTAGTATACTTGGCCATGATGGTGTCGATGCACTCATGACAACATCTTCTGTTTCTCTTGAACACCTTAAGGATATAGTTGAAGAATATATTAGACAAGGCATGAGTGGCATATTTATTCGGTCACTCAATCCGTATGGATTTGCAGCCGAACAATCTGAAAAACTTGGCTACTCTGCAAAAGAATTTGCTGATAAATATTTAAATATATTGGATTTTATTATTGATATTAACAAAAAAATATTTTTTCCTGAGCACTTTGCAACTCTCCTACTTTCACGAATACTAACACCGTTCTCAACAGGCTTCGTTGACTTGCAGTCTCCATCAGGAGCGGGGATCAGTGGCGTAATCTATGACTATGATGGTTCTGTCTTTCCAGCAGATGAAGCTCGAATGCTTGCTAGAATGGGAGATAGGCATTTCTGCCTTGGAAATGTCTTAACGAACACATATCATGATATTTTTGCAGGAAGTAAGCTTAGAGAACTAACCAGGCAATCATGCATTGAAGTAACCCCACCATGTTCTTGGTGTGTGTACCAAGCATATTGTGGAACAGACCCCATACGGAACTATCTTGAAAGTGGACAAGAATTGAGAATTATGGAAAATACGCCTTTCTGCATTAAGCATAGACACATCTTTGATGGAATTTTTAAGAGACTATACCATGCAAGTGAAGAAACAAAAGATATTCTTTGGAGTTGGGTAACCAACAACCCTGGGCTGGTGCAACGTCATGATATGTATTAGTGGAAAAGCTTCTCGTACTTTTCAGCCAATTATAGGGATGGTAGCCAAAAGCCATCGTCCTATTTTTGCTCGAAAAAATATAATACTTGTAACAGATCAATTAGACAGATTAAGTGTTGGCTATAAGGCTTGCATATCTTCGGGCAAGAAAGGATATTTTTTCCATCCTGATCATATTTATGATTGCCAAGATATAGAAATTCTTCATGACGGTGATATTGTACGTATAGATGCAAATGGATGTGTCTCCGTTCTCTGGGAGATAAACTCACATCAAAATGCATTCATGCTTACAGAGGCATGTAATTGTAAATGCATAATGTGCCCACAACCTCCGCGCCGTCACTCTCCTCAACTTTTACGAGAAGCACAGCATACTCTTAATTTATTAAAAAATAAAAACATTAAGCAAATATGTATAACAGGGGGGGAGCCGACTTTACTAGGAGATAATTTTATAGATTTCCTCCATCGCTGTATCCATACACATCCTACAGCAAATATTGACATTCTCACAAATGGAAGAACCTTTAGCGATAGAGCATTTACTCATGATGTAGCTCAAGTTGCAACTAACAATGTTTGTTTTTGTGTTTCACTACATGCTGATATCGACACATTACATGACAACATAGTTGGGGCTAATGGAAGTTTTTCAGAAACATCTCTCGGTTTATATAATTTAGCTGAGCATGGATGCAAAATAGAAATACGCCACGTTATCAATAAATATAATTACAAAAGACTATACAATTTCGCAGAACATATATATAATTATTTTCCATTTTGTAGTCACTATGCTTTTATGGGGATGGAGCTATATGGAAATGCCGCATCTAATCAAAAAACAATTAATATATCCCCCTTAGATTATAGCGAAGAATTATACGATGCAATTCTATACTTAAAACGACGCAGACTTCCCATCTCTATATACAACATACCGCTTTGCTTATGCAAGAAAGAAGTACGAGAGTTCACTCGTCAATCAATATCAAGTTGGAAAAACTCATATCTCAAAGAGTGTGATAACTGCGATTTAAAAAAATACTGCGCAGGATTTTTTTCAACTTCAGTATCATTGCCCATTAACCATATAAAAGCAATAAAGGGAACGTTATGAGGAAAATTATCTATGGTATTTTTCTATTGCTAGGCTTCATCGCATCTGGCCTCGGAATAGGAAAACAAGAAGTTCAAGCTTCTCCAGCACAAACAATTGATCCTGTGATTTCCCATGCTTGCGCTGACGGTTTAGTTTTTTCTGATGTCTTAAATAATCAAGAAGAAACTTTGATTGCCGGACACTATAGCCACAGCAGCCACCGCAGTCATAGTAGTCACCGTAGCCACTACTCTAGTCGCTACTAATAACCTTACCCCCAGCTCCGACTGGGCTTGACATTTTGGGTACTTTATGGCGTCCTTTCATTACAGAGCCTCAGAAACTCTTACACGACGGACGCCAACCCGTGAGATTTGGCTATTTTTGTGCCCTGTCAAGGCTGTCTGACGCCTTGGGAGTGGTGTATAGTACGACCTTCATGGGTCGGGAGTAGGCTAATACAAGACCTCGCCGTAAGGCGGGGGAATAGGCCTGGCTGTTCGTGTACAGTTCTGAGCTCCCGGCCCTTTGCTTTTGCAGGGGCCAATCAGAAACTACACGAGGTTACTATGTCACAGGCCCAGCTCATTCCCGAAGTATTTTCTCCGTCCGTATCTCTCCACTCCGGCCGCCCGGCTACCACGTCGCTTGAGGTCGCAAAGTTCTTCGGCAAGCGCCACGACCACGTTTTGCGCGACGTGGACGCGCTTTTGTCGCAACTGCCTGAAAACTCCTTACAACCCAATTTTGGGGAGACGTATCAGGAGCAAGAAACGCCCCTTGGCGTGAAGCAGGTTCGCATGTTCATCCTCTACCGTGACGGCTTCATGCTGCTGGTCATGGGCTACACCGGCAAGAAGGCCCTAGCCATGAAGCTGGCCTACATCGAAGCCTTCAACCGCATGGAAGAAGAACTGGCCCGCCAGAAGGAAGCAACGCATAACATCACGCAGGACATCGTGGACTTCCCCGGCTCCCTTTCCCTCACGCCGTCCAGCGCTGCCGACCGCAAGCCTCTGCGGGCGCTGGTAGGTTCGTGGGCCAGGCTGTCCAGCGCCCCCTTTGATGCCTGCTGGAACCAGCTCAAGGCCGCCTTCCAGCTCACCAATATCAAGGACCTGCCGCAGGAATGGATACCGGACGCCATCGCCTGGGTGCAAAAGCGCATTGACGCACTGCCTCCGGCCCTGCCGCCACAGCCGGAGCGCCTGCCTCTGTACCGTAACGGCTGCTTCTATCCGCCACACCGCAACCCAAACCACGTTCCCGGCCCGCAGGAGGCCGCACTGCTGGCGCTGTGGCAGGACTGGAGCCGGCGTGAGGCCGTCCTCCGGCAGGAGTTCTCCGCCATGCTGCGGGAACTGGACGCCCGCCGCGGCGACCTGTTCAGCTACGCCGTGTCTGACCTGGGCCGTAATGCCGATACCACGTTCAGCTCGCAGTGCCTGTTGGACAGCCTGTTCCAAAGCCGCACGGAAGCCGAGCAGTGCTTCCGTCAGGCATTGGATAACGCCAGCCAGCACCTGCGCCTGAGCCTCAACATAGCCGTGGCCCTGGGAAGGTAAAAAAACAGGGGCCGGGTACCGGATGGTGCCCGGCCCTTTCCTCTCCTCTCTATGCCGTTGTCAAACAACGAAAAGTTCTTATCGAAAAACAGGGTTGCCCCAGGCATCCCGCTGTTGCTTCAGGGCACGGGAGCGATCCGTGGCCTCTCCAAAGTCCCCGAAGTCCGCAGTTCTGCCGTACCGGTCGGCATTGGCCATGAAGTCGTCGATCTCACGATCCATCGCCAGCCGCTTCTGTTCGCGCCCAAGCCGGGCACGCTCTCTGGCATTTTCCATACGTTCGCCACGCTGTTTTTCCCGCTGCTGCCGATCAAAGCCGCGCTGTACACCGCCAGCACCAGCCAGGGCCATGTCGCTGTCATCCAGGGCGCCACGCGGTCCCCAGGGCAGGGCACCACTTCCCAGGCCATAAAGCACCCCAGGCCCCTCATCTCCCCCTGAAAGTGCCCGCTGCATACGCGGGGCAAGCCAGCTGCCGCTGTTGCCGCGCGATTCGGAAGAATCCGCAAGGGAGCCACCTTTCCCGGCATCCTGCCCTGACGCGGCAGCCGGCAGGGGCTGCCCAAGCATCCGTGCCCGGACAACGCGCTCCGCAGTCTGCTTGTCAGACGCTCCCTGCTGCATGGCTCTGGCAATATTCTCTTCATATGCGGCATAGGCCGCATCGGCAGACAGACCGGTAAGCCGCATCTGCCCTTCAAGAATGGTCACCAGCCCGGCATCCACCCGATCCTCTCCTGTTTGCGGATCAGTTCGGGTACAGTAGCGGCGCAGGGCTGACCGGTCGCCATCGCTGAGCTTGTAGCCGCCTGCGGCCGGATCACTACTGCCGCTGCCTTTCTGCTTCGCCGGCTTGTAGGGACTCATGCCCGCCTGAAGCACACCCTCCATGCCGTCATACATACCGATCTGCCGTCCGCGCCTGTCAAAAACCAGCAGCTTGGGCAGGGCGCTGTAATCATCCACAGGGTTCTGCACAACGCCCATGCCCACCACATTGCCGGCGCCATCGTACAGAGGTATCTGCTTTTTGGGATCAAGCCGGTTTTCGGCATTGCCCATGACCGTACCCCAGTAATAGCGGGCAGCGGCCGCGCTGAATGCCGGGTTGACTGGATGCAGCTTGCCGTCAAGCCCGCGCAGAACAGACTGCTCTCCCTGCAAGACCCTGTTCACCTCGTTCATGGCTTCCTGCGGAGAAATCACCTGCCCGTTTGCCGTCCACCCCAGTTGCTGATCAGAACGAAACAGCACCCTGAAACGTCCGTCCTCTGTCCCTTCCAGGCGGTAGGGCAGGGGAGACTTGGCCGAGAGCTGCTCCATAAGCGGCATGAACTGCCGCATATCGCCGGACTGAAAGGCCTTGCTGACCGTCATGGCCTGCACACGCCAGTCCTGATACAACTTGTCCGCCGTAGCATCCATGTTCTTCAGCATGTCCAGGCGGCCCTTTTCCGTGCCGGCTCTGTCCTTGACAAACTGCCCCACAGCACGGGCGTGCCAGTAGTCCTGCATATCCGGGTTGCTCTGGATGCCCTCAAAGCCGCTCTGCGCAAAGGCCTTGCTTACGGCGTCATAGGCATCGCGCAGCTTGTACTGGTCATACAGGTCCCATGCGCTGCCCGCTGCATCCACAAGCGAATCAATGCCCCGGCCCACGGCTGCCACCGAAGCAGCCCCCTTGTAGATATCATCCCAGATATTGCCTTCCTTCTTGACCTTGGTGGTGGTCTGCTTGGTCTGCGAGGCTGCGGCCTGCGTGGCGGCATTCATGGCAGACTGCGCCATCTGGGAAGGGTTCGTACTTGTACGGTAAAGAGCCACGCGCCACTCCTAAAAAAAGAAAGAAGTCAATGCGCCAATACCGGCGCCAATGAGCGTTCCCACACCAGGGGCCACAGAACCGGCAACAGCGCCCCCGGCGGCCGCGCCGGCGGCGGACCCCGCAGCACCGCCGGCCAGGCTGGACGCAAGAGACGTTGCCGCCATGCTGCCCAGTGCCCCACCTGCGGCGCCGCCGGCAACCTTGCCGATGGCCCCCCCGGTGTCCCCGCCAATGGCCTGCCCCAGAGCCTGACCACCCAGCGATCCCAGCACGCCGCCAGCGGCTGATCCCAGCATGGGTGCAAAGGAAAAGCCGGAACTGGTCCCGGTAGCTGCCCCTTCGGCTGTTCCGGCAGCACCGCCGGATACGCCTTCGCCAATGGGCTGTGTCAGCTCGGCAGATGTCGGACCAAGGCTTCTGGCCGCCTCCTGCGGCGCCATGTGCAGCCCGGTAGCCACATCACTTGCCGCAGCCTGCGCTCCGGTCTGGGCCTGCACGGCGGGCAGGGCAAGGTCTGCCGCCTGAGCCGCCTGCGCACCACCGGTGATCGGGGCAGCCCCGGCCCCGGCACTGGCCGCCTCGCCTGCGGCATCTGGAGCGCCAAGCCCGGCAAGAAAGCCATAGGCATCCTTGCCCATGCCATAGAGCTGCTTGCCTGTTCCCACCACGCCAAGTCCCTGTGTCAGAACTTGCCCCGGCGTCATGGGCGATGGTTCATATTCGGTGCGGGGGCCTTCCCTGGTCTGACTGCCCATGGTCTGGGTAGCCTGCTGAAAGGTGCCGCTTGCCCTGCTGAAAGGATTGCTGGGGGTATACAGTGCCATGCCGCTCCTCCTTTAACTGGATAGGGCGCCAAGCCCGCTCAGGATGCCGCCTGTGGCATTGAAATTGGCCGCATTCTTCAGGCGGTCATAATTTTCCTGCTCCGCCCCCACGCGCGCCTGCGTTCTGGCTCCTGCCAGCTGTGCCGCCTTCTGGGTATCCAGCGCGGCATTGATGCCCTGAAAGCGCCCGCTGTTGGGGTTGACGCCCAAACGGGCATTGGCCCGCAGGGTCTGCCCCTGCACATCCTTCCAGGCACTGGACGCATCCGCCGTGGCCAGGGCCATACGTTCGTTGATGTCCACACCGCTTGTGGATGCCTCAAGAAACTTCTGGGCAGCTTCCGTCTGTTGCGGCAGCAGCTGCGTGGCCGCCTGCAACTGGTTCTTGTACAAGTTGGTTTCCAGCGGCAGCATTTCCATATTGGCCTGGGCCTGGGCAATTTCGTAGGGCTTGAAGTGCGTCTTCCACATCTCGTAGTAGTCACGCGCCCAGGCCTGCTGTTCTTCCGAAAGGGCGGCCATGCGGGCATTGTAGGCATAGTCCACCGTATTGGTGGTGCTGCTGCCGCCGCCACTGCCGCCCATGCACAGGGCAACAGGCCCGTCATGCCAGCTTCCTTCTGCCTCCAGAATGCTCCCGCTCTCCATATCCAGCAGGATACGGCTGTAGATCATGCGTCCCATCTGGCCTCTCCTGTCGCGTTTTCGGCCATGCCCAGCGCCTGCCGGTTCACGGCGGTAATCACTCCGCCGACGCTTTCCTGCCTGTCTGCCAGAAACACAAAATGCGGGATGATCCCCACATGACGCCAGCCAGTCTCCAGCGCTGCCTTCCAGGCCAGAGGATGACTTTCCGGCGTCACACCATACAGGCAGTCAAACAGATAGCCGTCGGTATCCCTGAGCGTCAGCAGATAGCGAAAAAAGCGGCGTCCCATGTCCGTGCGGCACTTCCTGCCCCAGAACTTCCTGAAAATGACAAAATGCACGCGCGCCGCCCGTATCTCCAGATGATTGCACCAGGCAAAGGCTGCCGGCTCCTGATCCGCCATAACGACAAAGGGCAAACACCCGGGCCGCAGCATCTCGTCCAGAAAGGCATCACAGCTTCGGGCCGAGCCATCGTAGAACAGCCTGTCACGCAGACATTCCGTACAGATTTTGTCATAGACTGCCCGCAGTATGCCCACCACATGCGGCTGCTGACAGGGCAGATACAGAATGGCAAAATGCGTCATGCTCACGCCTCCTTCTTCCAGCCCAGAACACACCAGCACAACTCTCCAGGCACGCTTGTCATGGCATCAACCTGTACGCAGGCTATGGCGTCAAACAGCCAGCTGCCAGCCTCCATACGCATATTTTCAACATTGATATGCAGCTCTCCTGTCGCACCTGATGGCACGGAAAAACCTGTCACCCAGACTACAGGCGCCGTATGCCATACGCCCGTATTCACCATCTCTCCATGAACGGCCCTGCCGTGCACCATCACCGGCATGGCCTCTGGAGCCATCTTTTCCAGCGTTACGGCCCCCTCGGCGAGGCGTGATACCGTCACGGCGCCGGCCTGCAACTCTTCCTCGCCCACACACCCCGCCCCCAGCTCCCGGCTGCCGATGCTCCCCAGCTCCAGCTTGCTGCCGGTAATGGAGCCATCGGCAAGTTTTGCGCCGGTCACGGCGCCGTTTGCCAGCTTGGAAGTGATCACTGCCCCGTCCGCAAGGCGTGCGCTCGTCACCGTGGTCTGGGCACTGCCCCCCAGCGCAATGCCGGTATCTCCCCGTCGCACGGCCTGCGATTTTTCCGATCCGCGGGCAAGACCGGCCAAACGCCGTACCACAGCATCCAGGCTTTGCAGATACACCGTCAGGTCAGAAGGCAACCCCCGCGGAACACTCTGCATTCCCCGGTCAGGACGCTCAGTTGCCATACTCCACCCCCTCCACGCTGCCACCCAGGCGGGCCTCATACACATCAGCCGTGCCGGACAGGCAAAAACTCCAGATGCGCTCCGAGCGCGTGGGGCGGATGCGCACGGCTTTCCCGGAACACAACAGCAGGCTGTCCCGCTGCCGTTTTTCATCCGGGCCAAAAATATCCATTCGCACAGGCGACGCTGGTGTCATTTCTCCCTGAACACGGGCTGCCGACATGGCGCACAGCACGGAAGAAAAGAATGCCTTGCTGTGCCAGCAATAGGGCAGGGGGGCAGCCCCCTCGGCTTCAAACTGCCAGATGGCAGGTCCTTCCGGCGTTTCCACGCTCAGATACAGGGCATCATCCTCGCTGTGATGGTACAGACTGCGCACCTGCCAGCCCTGCGGCAGTTCCAGGCGGGTGACGTCTGCCCGTCCGATATGAAACAGGATGCCGGTATTGCTTCCCGCAAAGAAGCCGATATAGCGATTGTCATGCACAGTGCCCATAAGGCGCTCCGGTCCCAGCGCCTGCCACTGCTCCCGGCTGTAGGTCTGGCCGGTAGCCAGCGTCTGCTGATTACTGGAAAACAGCATGAGGCCGTCCGGGCTGGCATACAGCACCCCGCCGGGCAGCGTGGCCACACTCCGGGCGGAAACGCAGGCCTGCTCAATGGGCAAGTGCGTCAGCGCCAGACTTTCCGGCACCGATCCCTGCGCCAGATAGGGGCGTCCCGTGGTCAGCACCACAATGGTATTGTCCACATGGGCCAGGGCCACAATGCTGTCCTCAACAGTCAGGCGATAGGCGGCAGGAAAGGCATAGGGCGTGAACGGCTCCGATATCAGCAGCTCATTGCCCCGAAAAGCGGCATAGATGCCGTTGTCTGTCTTGATGAGTCCCCGGGCATTGTCCGGGATGGGGTCCCAGGTGCTCGTCTGCAGGACTTCGGTGGAAACGTCCTTGTCATGCAGCACATCTGTGTACGTCCAGCCGGCAGCCTCCAGCTCTTCCACGGCAATCTCCGCCACCAGACGGAACTCGGAAGACTCCATACCCGACACCGTGCGGTACAGCCGAATATGCGTCACGTTCAGGCCTTCCAGCTCCGGCAGCACAAATCCTGCCAGCGTCACTCCGTCACCATCCAGCACGTCCATGACTTCGGAGGCAGGGGAGGGGGCGCTTTCGTACTGGATTACCCCGCCTGCCAGCATCTGCACGTAGGTGTACACATAGGCCGTGCTGCGCTGGATGCCGCTGTCGGTTATGGACGTGTCCTCATTCTCTCCCCCCGCTGTACCGTCCTCTTCCGACAGCGTGGCGCGCGAAAGCACCTCCACCGATGCCGTATCGCTGTCCTGCATAATCCCGCACAGCGTGTCGCTTTCACTGCCGTAACGCGCCGGAGCAGCGGCAATATGCTCAGCGGACCAGGCCCGCCCCTCTGTCTCCAGAAGCTGGGCGCCGGCCGCGGCTTTCAGCGTCAGCGCTGCTGCCGGTCGGGGAATCCCCAGGCGGTGCACGTCGCCTCCTGCCAGATACATGGTCGGGTACGCCCTGTCTCCCGTTATCAGCAGCTGCCCCAGGGGCTTTTCCCCTTCGGCATCCAGCACGGCGCTCTTGACCACACTGACCTCACCAGCCCAGTGCAACCAGCCGTCCACCTCATGCCGGAATATGGTTCCCGCCGGATCGGGCAGGGCAAGCACCTTCGCCGGTCCGCGCAGCGCACGCAGAGCGCCACTGTCCAGATCGCAGTTCACGCAGTCGCGGGCATTCTGGCTCTCCAGCAGACGGGAAGCCGTGCGCGGTATAGCGCCGGCAAAGGCGGTAACGGCAATGGTGGGCATGATCAGTACGCATCTCCCGGACTGTAGCTGTGGTACTTCTTCTCATGATCGGCAATGGCCGCATTGATGGCGCTTTGCACACCGCTGATGTGGCACTCCACAGAGGGGGATATGCCGTCAAAGGATACCGATCCGGCAACGTCTCCGGTAAACGTGATGGTCACAGGGGTCACCAGCCTCTGGGCAGCCTGAGCCGTCTTGGCCGTTTTTGCCACGCTGGCCTCATACACCACGGCATCCAGCTCGCCATGATCGGCATTGCCCTTGCGGTGAACGTCAATACGCATCCAGGGGGACCATGCCCCCTGGTGCGTCGTGCGTACCTTGATGATGTTCTGATCGCTGCCCGGCTCATTGCAGACGGCAAGCTCCATCTTCTCGGTAGCGTTGGAGACGACAAACCCCAGCTGCATGCCGCGTCCCTCTCAGCGCAGTTCCGGCGGCAACTGCCTGCCGGTGCGCTCGCTTTCATAGGAATTCCGGCAGTGTTCCCTGTCGCCAAACAGGGCGGCCAGCCTGTCCAGCCAGCGGCAGGGCCAGTGCCGCACGCCGGCCACATGCCAGCGCCAGCAGCGGCTGGACAGGGTCTCGTCAGCCCATACCGCAGGCATATTTGCCCCCGGCACACAGGCCAGCAGCAGAGATGTCAGCAGTCCGCCCAGACAGTGCAGGGCCTGGTCCAGCGAGACCACGGCCTGCCAGGCATTGTGACGGAGAATCTCCCGGCGGGTCATCATTCGCCCCCCGGCAGACTGTACTCTGGAATAATGGCAGCCACGTCTTCGGCGGTCTCGGCCGCGTCCAGCAAGTCCTCGTACCGCTGCCGCTGGCCGGTCAGGCTGCCGGAGGCCAAGGCGAACGCATCCGCTTTAGCTATGATACGACTTACCAGCTCGGCCTTGTCCATCTGCCGCCCGGCGGAAAGCGCGTCAACGAAAGGCGTGGATGCGGAGTTGTCGGCCAACCATGCACGGGCCTCGGCTTCCTGCTTGTCGAAGGTCAGACGTTCGTCGTCGGGATAAGTCGGCGTCAGAGCGGTGATTGCCTGCTGGTAGGCTGCATTGATCTCGTTGAGCTTCTCAATTTTAAGCTGAGAAAAAGGCTTTTCCGGCCTTTCTAGTAGTGCCCCGTCGGGCAGGGGGCCGAGGTCTTTCATCTCTCGCGGTTCCGTCTGCCAAGTGTCTCCCGGCAGCCAGTACTTTGTGCCACGATTGTCTTCTTCAAGCTCCCACAACGTACCGTCCCAGACGGCCACCTTCCCAGCCTCGGAAGGCGGGGATATGAACGTAGCATTGGCCGGGAGCATCCAGACAGCAGTTCCTGCCATCGCGGATTCCAGGGGGTCAGGAGAGCAAATTTCAGCCTGTGTAAATAGTCCTGCGTTATCATACCCGTAAGCTGTAGGCGGATTACTGAAGTCGATGGCGGGATTTTTGGGGGTAGTCATCTCGCATTCCATTTTTTGTTCCTAATATTTGATGAAAACGTTCACGCTGATTGCCGGTGGCTGAACCGTATCTGAATTGCCGTAGATAGCAGATGAACGAGAGGCATTCATAGAAACAACGCGCGCATCGCGCTGGCTGCCATTTGGACCTGTTGTGGAGCTAGACTGATAAAAGGCTCCACTAGAAGCGGTACCATAACCGCCGTCACCAGTTACTTGACCAGTAATATTCGGCAGCCCCGCTTCAATAACGCTCATTAAATTATTATCAGCACCCCAGAATGTCTTACCCCGGAAGTCAGGCAGATTAAAAGTGGTCGACCCGTCTCCGGGTCCGAACGCTGTCCCAATAACGGCAAAAAGGTCTGCATAGGTCGTTCTGGACGGAGTGCCACCATGGCAAAGCAGGAAACCACCCATACTGGTAGAGAAAGATGCTATCAGAGTACCTACAGGGAGACTCTCCGGTTTGGGCACCCAGCTTTCATCCAGCGAGCCATCGGACCCGGCCATGGGTACGGTGCCGGCCTGCGCCGTGGTGCTGGCCTTGACCAGCCCTGGAGAGTCTTCCGTGGCCAGCTCGCCCGCGGATTCTGCGGCTGCCTTGGCGTCATCAGCAATAGCTGCTGCGCTGTCTGCGGCTGCCTGAGCAGCCTCGGCGGCGCTCTGGGCGGACTGCGCCTTGCTGTCGGCAGCCTCAGCGGCTGTCTGGGCGGCCTGCGCCTTGCTATCGGCATTCTGGGCGGTGCTCTGCGCGTTTTGAGCCTTGTTATCCGCCGCTTCGGCAGCGCTCTGGGCCGCCTGTGCCTTGCTGTCGGCAGCATCCGCTGCGCTCTGGGCCGCAGCCGCCTTGTCATAGGCAGTTTTCACGGCTTTGCTGCTGGCAGGCGTAGTGCTGCTGTCACTGTCCACCGCATCGGAAAGGCCTTCCATCTGCCCCGTATCCCCCTTGTCCCCTTTCAGGTCCACGCCTTCATCAGGCCAGGAGCCATCCACGTTCTGGATCAGCAGTTTCGTGCCTTCCCAGCGATGATCTGGGCGGGGGCCAATCTGCCCGTCCTGACCATCAGTGCCGTTCTGTCCATCTACGCCATCCCGGCCAGGTTCCCCTTTCAGATCCACAGCATTGCCAAAAGGCGTCCCGTCCGGCTTCTGCCATTGCAGCATGGTTCCTTCCATGACAGGAACAGGAATATGCTGTTCCACCACTTCCGGGATGGCCGCACCGTGGGCATTGGGATCATTCACGTGCTGGGCCAGCAGATGCGCCCCTTTCACCACGGTCTGCTGAGCATCCTGCAGGGCAGAAATACTTTCGTTGACCTTGCCAATGACCTCTTCCGGGGTAGGGGAGGTGGCCTGTTCTTCCGTTGTCTGGCTCATACTTGCTCCTGCACGGCCATTGCCGCGTCATAACCTTGTTCCGAGGCCCACGTTTCCAGCCTTGTCAGCCTGTCCGTGGCCGTAATCAGGGCTGTCTGGTATTCGCTCAACAAAGCCTGCATCTCTGTATGCGTGTGCCCTTCCTTGCTCAGTCTGGGCCACGCTTCCAGCAGACTCTGCTCGCCGGGGACGCGCACACTGTGGGCCGTGGTCTGGGGCGCCAGCATGACCGTTGTCCCCGCCGGAATGGTCACTCCGCCCACCACAAGGGGCTTCTCCAGCGTAACGAAGGTATACTGCGCCAGTATCTTCATGCTTTCCGGCATGGTGCCTCCTGACAGGGCAGGGGAGCCGTGACTCCACCTGCCCTCTGCTGTTTACCGGGGCTATACGCCGGGCACGGTGTAGTCTTCCACCACCACACGCAGCCTGCCGGTATAGGTGGTGGCATTTTCGATGCTGTCACCAAAGGCAATGCCGGTTTCACCGGTCAGTTCCTTGCCGTTGAACAGCAGGTTGCCGCTGCCGGCCTTGCTGATGGCATCCAGCACATCCTTGTTGGCGTGGCTGTGGTTGGACTCATCAAAGGCCGTATTCAGCGCATCGATGAGGGCCTTGAGAGCCTTGCCCTGCTCGGCAGAAAGCACCTTGTCCGAGCCGCCCGTGGTCAGATCGTTGACGATCTCGCTCTTCTTCACATGATCGGCCACCAGAGCATCGATGCTGTCCTTGTTGGCATTGATGGCATTGACCAGCTCGGACAGGCGGTCGATGGTGCCGTCGTCGGGTTCGCCGGACAGGAAATTGTTGACCGTGGTGGACAGGGTGGACAGGCTGCTCTGCAGGGTGGCAATGTCGCCGGTCTTCACAGCCTCGATGGCCGTATCGATCAGCCCCTGGATACTGTCCGTGGTGGGCGCGGCGGCCAGGTACTCGGCAAGGGTCTTGCCCGAGGTCTTGTCGAACACATCTTCGCTGCTGATGTTCGCGGCATTGCCTTCGCTGTCAAAGAAGCGGAACAGTTTCTTGGTGGTTTCAGCCATGGTTGTCTCTCCTTTTTCGGATGCGTGTTTGCGTATAGATACCGCCACTACGGCGTGTATTCTTCGATTTTTGCGGTGAACGCCGCAGCAGAGGGCGGCGTGGCTCCTGGTTCAACAAGAGTAATGGGGGCCACCGTCACGCCAGGCGAAACTTCCACTCCTTCCGGGGGCAACGGCATATCAGGAGCAACCCAGTCAGGGTCTTCCGTCACATGCCGCAGCTCCAGCTTGGTCACCCGGTCGCTGAGCGTGTAAAACTGGCCGGCAATACTGGCCACAGCCATCTGAACGGTGTAGGAATCCTCCAGCTTGTCAGCCAGACTTTCGGCCCTGATTACGGCAGCTTCGGCGTTTTGCCGTGCTGTTTCTGCCCTGTCGGCACGCACATGGGCATAGTTGGCCTGCCTGGTGGATTCTGTGGCACTGTCCTTTGCCTGCACGGCGCTTTGCGCTGCGGCTGCGGCATGACCTTCTGCCTCGGCGGTGGCGCGCTCCACGGCCTCCGTAACCACCTGCGGCGTGAGCAGATCCACAGCAGCGTCCATGATGGCCTGATCCACATCGGCGGCAAGTTTTTCAACGTCTCCCCGTTCTTGCTGCACTCTCTGGAGGTCACTGGCTGCCGCCTGTTGCGCGGCAATGGCCTGTTGGGCTGCCAGATTGGCGTCGTCGGCGCTGGCATCAGCGGCCTGGGCGGCCTTCTGGGCAGCCAGGGCGGAACCGGCGGCATGATCGGCATTCTTTTGTGCGGAATCCGCTGCGGCCTCTGCCCGCAGGGCGTCAGCGTTGGCACAGGCAGCAGCTGTTTCTGCCCTCTGCGCGGCATCCAGAGCATCGTCACGGTAGCGTTCCAGTCCCTGGGCGGCAGTCTCGGCCCGTTCCGCACACTGGCAGGCTCTGGTAGCCGAATTGGCGGCAGCAGCCGCAGAGCAGGAAGACTTCTTGGCCGCGCCTTCTGCCCGCTCCACCAGACTGATGAAGTCCTCCTCATACTCGGCAGAAACTTCATGCAGTTCTTCAAGGGCGCCGTCCCTGGCATCCGTAATATCGTGAACAGCGTTCTGTCCCGCATTGCCGATGCTGGCCACAGCCGCAGATTGAGCTTCACTGGCTGTGCGACTCAGCGCATCCAGCACTTCGCTGCTGCGCTGTTCAATGGCCTCACGCGAAACAGCTTCCTGTTCCCGTATGCAGCGCGTGGCATCGGCCACCAGGCGGCCGGCGGCCTCTTCCGCCTGTTGCGTCACCGAGGTCTGAAAATGGTGGATGCTGTCAGCCACACCATCCACAAGAACCTGTGCCTTGTCCGCCTGTGCGCTGGCATTGCCTTCCGCCGCCTGTGCGGCATCCTTGGCTGCTTCGGCCTGCTGTACGCTGGCCGTCACCTGAGCCAGTGTCGAAGCCGCGGCCTCGGCCTGATCCCGTGCCGCATCCGCACTGCTGGCAGCCTGGGCGGCATAGCCGGCCACTTCCTCCGGCAGCAGGGATCCCGCCGGCAGCGGTTCGCGCGGGGCAAGGTCCATGATGTCCATGAGGTTGCAGTCCTCATTGGGCACAAAAACCTTGGTACGAATTGTCCGCATGGGTGCCGTGGCGGTCACGCTCCCGCAAATGCCGCCTCCCGATGCGGGAAAACCGATATGCACGTCATAGACGCTGCCTTCGTAACCCAGAGCATTGGGAAAGACGCGCAACACACAGTGCCCGTCCTTGTCCGTTACGCCCGTGACCTCGCGGGGAACCACCAGCCCCTGATACTTGTCGGGACTGCACAGCCGCATCCTGACCACGGCACCCGTACAGGGGCGCCCCTGCTGGTCGTTGATCCTGGCCGTGACATTGACGAGAGGCAGGTTGCTCATGACGTTCTCCTACCGGGACATGGCCCGGATACGCGCCCGCGCCACACCTTCGTTGTATTGTTCAAGGGCTACCTGGGCACCAGCGGCATCCGTCCAGGTGACATGCTGGCCAGACATGGCCTTGAGACGAGCCTGCGCGCCATAGGCCAGCACATCCCCCCAGTTTTCCATGAGCCGTGCCGGCAGCTTGTCCGCCAGACGTGAAGGGCACAGCACGGCATCCACCACGACGCTGCATTCTCTTGGCAGAGGCGTCCGCAGGCACACACTGTTCCCCTCGGTGCGGTAGTCCTCCGGTGCCAGCCTGTTGCCCTCCAGCCAGACCCCCAGAACCATGGTCAGCTGGCAGCCCTGGGGCAGGTTCAGCGGAATGTCCGCTTCTCCGTGCAGCCCCACCTCTTCCAGGCGCTCACGCCACACGGCAGCCTGCTCGCAAAAGTGCTTTGCCATGGTCCGTAACGCATCCAGCACCATGCCGCGCGGGCAGGGCAGAACCTGCGGCATGACCTGCCGCACCAGCACCTCCAGAGATTCCCAACGCTCCATCAGGCGCCTCCCATACTGCCGGTTTTGGGCCACGTGCCATCCACCTGCGTCTTGGTGCCAAGCAGTGCGCTGAACAGCTGCATGTGGTAACTGGCCTTGGCGGCATTGCTGCTTTCATTGTCGCCAGACAGCACCGAGGCCAGCATGTGGTGCACAAGGGCCTGCGCATAGTCGTCAGCCACTCCCAGAGGCTGTTCCGGCGTCTTGATGATTGCCGGTGCGGCATAGTAGGTGGCTTCCACATAGACATCGGCATCGTCCGGGACAGGCGGGCACACGTAGTACACCTGGCTATTGCTGATCCTGTCGTAGGCGAAGTTCTCCACACGGCAGGCAGGGGGCAGACTGTCGGCCCAGGCCATGAGCACATCCGCCTGCACGGAAACGATGGGCGCTCCTGGATGCTCCCCATCCATGCCCATATTGCGCACCAGCCCGCAGAAGCCCGTAGCATCGTGGCGTGCCCCGTGCCTCCGGATGGACGGGATGTGCTGCAACATGCCGGGTTCCAGGCGGATGACCTCCGTCACGGCACAACAGTCGGGGCGCTGCAGGGCCACTGCCCGCAAGGCGGCATTGAGAAAGTCAAGCAGGCCTATGCGGCCTTCTTCGGCTTCCCAGGGCCAGCGTGCGGCCATGCCCGGCTCAAGGTCCTGCAACGCACCCGACACCAGGCGAAGGACATCAGCCGCCAGCAGCATGGCTAGACGGCCTCCGCCTGAGTCTGTTCCGCCGGCACCTCGACAGAAAACGAGAAGCGATTGACGTGACGGAATACGGTTTTCTCCTGCCCGTTGTCCTGATGCACCACCTGCGGCACATCCATGACTGCCAGCTTGAGCATTTCGGCCACGGCTCTGGGCACAAGCACAGGCTCGTCCCGCTTAATGCGGTAGGCATAGCCGTTCACCGAGACCATCACCGGTGTGGAATCGTTGGGCTGACTGTTGATGGTCAGCAGCACCTTTTCCTGCTGCCTGAGCTGGTGCATGGCCCTCTTTTCTTCCCTGACAGCCTGCATGGCGGCTTCTTCCCGCAGCGTTTTCAGTTCGCGCGCTGCGGCCTCCCGTTCCGCATCAGCCTTGCGCAGAGCCTGACGGGCCTCTTCGGCTTCAGCCCTGGCCGCAGCCAGATCGGCACGCAGCGTTTCCACGTCACCAGTGCCCACGGCCTGGGCCTGAGTCTTGTTTTCAGCCATTGTTGCCTCCTACAGGCGGGTAACGGCCACTTCCACGCGGGCCATCCACATGTCGTACAGGATTTCGGCCGTGCGATAGGCCTTCCAGCCAAGGCTGCCGCGCTGGCCAAGCGGATCACCACCGCGCGGCGTATTGGGATTGAGCGCCATGACGTTCACCGGCGAAGCCCCGCTGCCGCGCTGGGCGGCAAAGGGCGTCACGCCAAAGGCGTTTTTGCCCAGAAAAAGAATGGGATAGACGTCGGCACAGGCGCCTTCATTGCTTTCCACTTCCACGCCGCCGGCAGGGGCGGCCCCGGCATCCAGCCACGGCTCCATGAGATTGGTGGTCACATAGCGGACGTTCTCCACAGACCCCACTTCTCCTTCCATGGGACGGTACGAACCGTACTTTTCCACGGGTACAAAGCCGGGCATGTTGCGAATGTCCGACTCCACGTCCGTATGGCAGACAGCCACATAGGACGGCGCAATGGCAAAGGTGGAATAATTGGCGCTGGCAGCCACCACACTGGTGATGGTGCGGGCCTCCTGACGCTTGAGGGCACGTGTCACGCGGCGCTGCAGGGTCAGGGTCAGCGGCTCGTTGACACCATCGCGTGTCGTGGCCTGAATGCCGCCCGTCTTTCCAGAAAAGAAGACATTGGTGCCGGCCAGCAGCTTGTTGGTCACCACCCGTTCCAGCATGATGGCAGACTGTTCTCCCAGAATGTCGGAAAACTCTGTCCAGATGGGGTCCTCGATGGTGTCCGACAGCACATCGGTGATTTCGATGTAGTCGCCATACTGCTGCAGGCGCGATACCACATCGCGGAACGCGGGCTTGGAAGCCGCAGGCGTCACGCCTTCCACAAGGGCCTTTGGAATATTGTCCAGGGGCAGATAGCCGCGGAACTTGATCTCGTTGCCATGATTCTTGGGGATGGGCTTCTGCTGCCCAAAGCGGGACAGCACAATAAGCGGCTGGGCACGCTTGAGCAGCTCACCACAGACGTAACCTGCGGTGCGGTAGGAAATATCCCCGGTACCGGTGATGGGCGGCATAGGTTATCCTCACTCTTTGGACGAAAGGGAGAGGGACAGTCCGGCGTCGAAGTCGTCCTTATCTCCGATGCCGGCCGGAGCTACGGTTCCGCCGCGTCCCGGAACTGCAAGCGCGCCCGTGGGGTCCGGTCTGCGGGCCTCACACTCGCGCTTGAATCGCGTCAGCAGGCTGCTGACCTCCTGCGGGTCCTGGCTTCTGGTAAAGATATCCATGAGCGGGGCGGCCTCTCCGTAGGGCTTGGCCTGAATCCACTGCAACATGTCGTTGCGAAAACGCATCTGGGCCGCCGAATCGCTACCTGTCAGCAGAGCATGAAAATCCGGGTGATCGTGCTGCATGACTCGCAAGAAGTTTCGCTGCCGCTCCAGTGCCGCCTGCCTGGCCCGCTCCTGACGCAAGACCTCGCGCTCATCAGCCTGCTGGCGCTGCATACGCACGAGGCGGGCATGATCATGAGCAATCTCGGCGCCGTACTGCTCCAGCCGGTAACGCATGGCCTCGCCTTCAGGAGAATCCTCCCGTGCCATTGCGGCAGCTTCGGCATCCATCTTCTGCAAGCGCTCGTACTCGGCCGTCAGCTCTTCGGATATCTCCACGACGGCAGGCTGCGCCGGCTCCCCAGAGGGCGTCTCCTCCTGCGAAGGCGACGCTTCCGGGGCAGGCTCCGCCGTCACAGCGGCAGGTTCTTCCTGCTCTTCCTGTCCTTCGGCTCCTCCGGCAGGGTAGGGGGGATCATCCTGCACAATGCGCTCCTGATCCGCACCGTCCTCTACCTCCTGTGGCAGAGCCTCTTCCTGCGGCTCCTCGCCTTCCGTGAGGGCGGCATCAAGCCCTTCGGCAAAATGTCTTTCCTCATCTGGAACTGCCGGCACTTCCTGCTGTTCCACGGGCTGCTGGCTCATCCTGGAACTCCTTGCTATTGCGGGTTACGGTTGAAAGCGTCGAGGATGTCACGCGCCAGCTGGGCGCGTCCCTGCGCTCGAAAAATGGCAACACTGTCCGTGGCCAGCTCCAGCTCTTCCCGAGCTTCGCGCAGCTTGGCCTGCATGAGGACGCACACGGCATTCTCGCTGGCCGCACCAGCCTGCCGAATGTCACGCAGCGCCTTTTGCGCGATTTCCCTGGTGTTCACAGCATCATTTCTCATGGCGTCACCCCCTGTGCCGTGCCCCCCGCTTCGGCCGGCAGACCCGTCTGTTTCTCCAGCTGGGCCAGCAGCATGAGCATCTGGCGCTGTATCTCCTGCGGCGGCAGGCCTTGTTTCTGCAGTTCCTGCGTGAGGGCCTGCACGTTAGCCTGGGCACTGGCCATCTGCATTTCCTGCTGATGCCGCTGGGCCTCTTCCTTGCTGTAAAGAATGCGCTCCACAGGCAGATCGGTCTGCTCAAAGGCCACCTCAAGCAGACCGCGCTCATTGATGTGCGGGGAAAAGGCAGGAATACTGAGCCACTGCATGATGCCGGGTACCTGCTGCGCGCGAACTTCCTTGGCAATGAGCGACTGCGATCCGCTGGCCACCACCTCAAAGTCGCCCTTGCAGTCCTCCCTGGGCGACCACTGCATAAGCCAGCGGTACATGGCCCGGATGAAGGGAGCGATGACGTTGTCGTCAAACAGCTTGATATGATCCTTGAGCAGGATATTG